>NZ_JBCLWJ010000016.1:0-109923 GCF_039563885.1 Algoriphagus sp. SE2
TGAAGGCAGATCCGTTAAGAAAATCAATTAGCTCTATCGCCATGGCCTGTGTCTTCACAGGACATATTTGTTTCGGCTTGTGAAGACACAAAGTGAGGCGGATAGACACAGACCGAGGCTGAGAGGCTCTGACGCATAGACCTTATATAGCAGGGAAAGAATAGAAAAAAATCTGTTGATTTATTCATAAGGAGAAGGGCTGATACTTGTCCAGCCCCCATCAACTACTATTGTTTGCCCGGTAATATGTTTTGCTGCGTCCGAAACAAGAAAGGCGGCAGCTTTAGCAACATCTTCCGGAGAAGCAGGGTTTCCTAATGGAGTCAGCTTCGACCAGGTCTTCTCGTAATTTGGATCAAGTGCTGTTCTCGAAGTCATAGTAGCACCTGGAGCTACACAATTGACTCTGATTCCAAAGGGAGCAAGTTCCAGGACGAGATTTTTTGCCAACATTTCAATTGCTGCCTTGCTCATCGCATATGCGGCAAGGTTTTCATGACTTTGGTGAGCAGTGACAGAGGAAGTGAGGAGAATAGAGCCGCCGTTTGGCTGGGATTTCATTACCAAAGCAGCTGCTTGCGTGAGAAAGAATGTACCCACCTGATTGACTCTTGTTACCTCCATAAAGTCCTCTCTAGAGTATTCGAGAAAGTTACCAAATAACGTAATCCCGGAGTTTGCAACGACGATATCTACAGATCCAAAATGGGTCATTGCAGCTTCAATCATTTTGTTGATTGTTTCTTGATCACTCGAATCACCCGGAATTGCAATTGTTGGCATTCCAAATTGATTTGAAATCTTTTTACATGCATCCCGGATTAGACCTTCTTCTAAATCATTTAATACAAGATTTACACTTTCAGCAGCCAGTTTTTCAGCAATTGCTAAACCGATTCCCTGGCCTGCTCCTGTTATAATGGCGGTTTTTCTAGTGCTCATGGTACTACTTTAATGAGAATCTCTTTTGACTTCAGAACCTGAGCTTCCCTGAAGGAAGTCAAAATCTACTCCTTCATGTGCCTGGTTTACTTTGTCCAAAAATAAATTTACATACCCTCTTTCGTAAGGGAGTTGAATGGGCTTAAACTCCGCTTTTCGGGCCTCAAATTCTTCTTCAGAAATCAGTAGGTTAAGAGTTCTTGCAGGAACATTTAACTCAATTAAATCTCCTGTTTTCACCAATGCCAATGGTCCACCGATGGCAGATTCCGGAGAAACATGCAGGACGACTGTTCCATATCCTGTTCCGCTCATCCTTCCATCTGAGATCCTGACCATATCCTTGATACCTTTATCCAGGATTTTTTTTGGCAAGGTCATATTTCCTACCTCAGGCATTCCAGGATACCCTTTTGGTCCAACATTCTTCAAAACCATGATAGAGTTTTCGTCTATATCCAAATTGGGGTCATCGATTTTGGCTTTGTATTCATCTATCGTTTCAAAAACTACTGCCTTGCCTGTATGGGTCAATAAATGTGGGCTTGCAGCTGAAGGTTTAATCACAGCTCCGCTTGGGCAGAGATTACCTTTTAAAACTGCGATTCCTGAGTCAGGCTTAATCGGTTTTTCAAAGGTTCCGATTAAATTTCGATCATAACACTCTGCCTTTTCAATGTTTTCTCCAATCGTTTTCCCATTGATGGTTAAGGCATCTTTATGAAGGAATTTTTCCATCTCTTTCATAACAGCGGGAAGTCCTCCGGCATAAAAAAGATCCTCGACCCAAAATTCACCTGAGGGTTGAACATTTGCTATTAATGGGATTTTAGAGGAGAAATGATCAAAATCTGTCAAATCCAATTCCACACCAATTCTTTTTGCAATAGCAGTCAAATGAAGAATGAAGTTAGTAGATCCTCCTAAAGCGGCATTGACCATAATTGCATTTTCAAACGCCTTTCTGGTCAAAATCTTACTCATTTTTAGATCTTCATTGACCATTTCCACGATTCTCATCCCAGCCATATGGGCCAGTACTTTTCGTCTTGAATCTGCAGCCGGAATCGTTGCATTGTCTGGTAATGCTAAACCCAATGATTCTACCATCGCTGCCATGGTAGAGGCTGTTCCCATTGGAGCGCAATGTCCAACAGATCTTGACATGGCGGCTTCTGCTTCTATGAAATCTTCTTGAGAAAGCTTTCCTGTTTTAAAATCTTCTGCAAAACGCCAAACATCGGAGGTGCCGATTTTTTTTCCTTTAAATCTACCAACCAACATCGGACCTCCAGAAACTACCAAAGCTGGAATGTCAACGGATGCTGCTCCCATCACTAATGAAGGGGTTGTTTTATCACACCCACACATGAGGACTACACCATCCATGGGATTGGCTCGAATGCTTTCCTCCACATCCATACTCGCCAGATTTCTGAAAAGCATGGCGGTCGGTTTAATAGAACATTCCCCTAAAGACATAACAGGGAATTCAAGAGGAAATCCACCTGCTTCCCAAATTCCTCTTTTGAGTGCTTCAGCAAGATCTCTGAAATGTGCATTACAGGGGGTGAGTTCCGACCAGGTATTACAGATGCCGATAACCGGCTTGTCACCTTCAAATAGGTGATGGGGAAAACCTTGGTTTTTCATCCAAGATCTATAAATGAAACCGTCTTTTCCAGTTCTTCCGTACCATTCTTGGCTTCTGAGTTTTTTCTTAGTCATAGGTTGTTTTGGCAAATGAGATCAAAATTTACCAAAAATTTTCTGAAGGAGCGGAAGTAAAGAAGAATGTGTGGAAATTAATCTTTTAATGAGCTAATTACTTTTTCAAGCGCATCAAGGTCTATGGTGAAATCTGAGGTGATAGTATCCTGAGAATCACCATGATTTCTAGTGTAATAATATTTTAGCCCTAGCGCATTCGCTAAATTAAAATAACAATTTGTTTTTGCGTCTCCATGATTTCGAAGTTCTATTACTTCGCTATCCTTAGGAAGAAAGATCATATTGGTTAGGGCAGCGCCATGAAGGGAAACTAATGTCTTTGTTTCTGACATTAAAGCAATTTGTTCTTTCAGATTCAGTTTTTCTGTATAAAAAATCTCAAAACCATGTTTGATCATTAATAGCTCCACATCGACTTCATTATGTGTTTTTCTTTTGGGGGCATATTTTCTACTGATATAAATTTTTCGAGTAGGTTTTTTTTCTGACTGTATGCTTAATTTATTACGGGTTGCTTGGGTAAGCTCAATGTTAAAATTTGGGAAAGTGGCCGTTCTAGGTGTCAGCACTAGATTTTCCACATATAGATTTTCATTGGATTGATAAAAGATCGCCTTGACATTTAAGATTTTCAAGGTTTCAGATACATAGGGGAGGTGTCTATATGAATCATGAAGAATTACCTGATCGGAGATCCCCGTATTTAATCCGACCCACAACCTAGGAAGGCAGTCTGTTATCCAGTGAAAATAATCAGCGCTGTATTCGTCTTTTATCCAAATTGCATGAGGAATTTTTCTCCATTTTTTAAGAATGCAATGAGCAATTCTTTTTCCTACTGGTAAAACCCCCAAAGAATTCACGTGTGTGTGAGTGGTGTAAAAACTCATATGTGAGGGTGAGAAGACAGTATCCTGAAGAATAACCGACTTTTCTAAATGAAGGATAGGATGAATTTTGAATTTGCATTCATAATCTCCTTCAAATAACTTTTCATCCTCAGGTTGAAGATTTAAAGGTGGATTTCTCTTAATGTAAATTTCCTCCAACAAAGCCCAAATAGTATTGAAAATAAAAAGATATCTACCCGACAAAAGTCGGGCAGACTTTATGAAATTCTTTCGATTTCTGCTCCTAATGCATTCAGTCGCTCATCTATAAATTGATAGCCTCTATCGATTTGTTCGATGTTATCTATTATTGAAGTTCCGGTAGCAGATAGTGCGGCTATTAGCAATGAAACCCCAGCTCTAATATCAGGAGATGTCATTCGGATACCTTTTAAAGGGTATTTTCTATCCAAACCGATTACTGTTGCACGATGGGGATCACATAAAATAATTTGTGCTCCCATATCAATTAATTTATCGACGAAAAACAGTCTGCTTTCAAACATTTTTTGGTGAACTAAAACTGTCCCTTTCGCTTGGGTAGCTGTAACTAATACTATACTTAATAAATCAGGGGTAAAACCGGGCCAAATTGCGTCTGCAACAGTTAAAATAGAACCGTCTATGAAGGTTTCAATTTCATAATGTTTTTGAGCAGGAATAAAGATGTCGTCACCTCTAATCTCCAATTTTATCCCCATCCTTCGAAACGTTTCCGGGATGATCCCTAATCGATGTACCTGTGCTTCCTTTATGGTAATTTCCGACTCGGTCATAGCCGCCAGACCAATAAAAGACCCAATCTCTATCATATCCGGAAGCATTTTATGCTCGGTACCTCCTAATTTTTCAACTCCTTCAATGGTAAGCAAATTTGATCCTACTCCCGAGATTTTTGCTCCCATCCTATTTAGCATGTCACAAAGCTGTTGTAAATAAGGCTCACATGCGGCATTGTAAATAGTGGTTCTACCTTCAGCCATGACAGCTGCCATAAGGATATTGGCTGTTCCTGTGACTGAAGCTTCATCCAAAAGCATATAACAGCCTTTCAGATTCTTTCCATCAATATGGAAAATTTCATTTTTAGAATCGTATTTGAATTTAGCTCCGAGCTTTTGAAAACCGAAAAAGTGCGTATCCATTCTACGTCTTCCGATTTTATCACCTCCTGGCTTGGATAATTTACCTGTGCCAAATCTTGCCAGCAAAGGCCCTAAGATCATAACAGAACCCCTCAAGGAAGATGCTTTTTTTAAAAAATCCTCTGTTTCCAAATACCCAAGATTCACCTGATCTGCCTTGAATGAATAGGATTCAGGGCCAAGTTTGGTCACTTTGACTCCCATGTCACCTAATAACTCTATCAGTTTATTGACATCACGAATATTTGGGATTTTATGAATAGTGACCTCCTCAGAAGTGAGAAGAACAGCACAAAGGATTTGCAAGGCTTCGTTTTTCGCTCCCTGCGGGATGATTTCACCTTTTAGATGATTTCCCCCTTTGACCCGAAATGATGCCATTAATTTCTACGTTTTTTGTTATGGTTATTAGAGCGACGTTTGTTTGTGTGCGATCTCTTGTTTTTATGGCTATGCTCAGCTTGTAAGGCAGGTTTAAAGTCTCTTCGGGTATTTGATTCAAAAAGCCCGTTTTCCTTAACTTTTTCAAGGTCAATATGAAGTTTTCCTTTTGACAAGGTTTTGATGTCATCTAAGATGATTCCATCGTCAAAATTTTCTCTATTCCAGGTTGTATGAAAACTTCTCATCAATTGGCCAATAAAAATTATTGCAGCCTCTTGCTCCTCATCATTCTCAATATCAATGGCATTTTCAATCAGTTTTTCGATGTTTCTGCCATAGTGTTTGAATTTGATTTCTCCTTTCGGATATCCAATATGTGCCGGTTTCTTCCCAAGCAGTTCTTTTTCAGGCATTGGATAGGGACTGTCAACATCCAGTTTAAAATCAGACATGATATACAAATCATCCCATAATTTCTGGTCATTTTCCTGCTTCAGAGGAGGATTAAGTTGCTTAATAATTTCGATGGCGGTATAGGCACTTGCTGTGCGCTTTTCGCGGTCTTCAATACCTGTGATATAATCAACTAGGCGTTGAACGTTTTTGCCGTATTCTTTCAAAATGAGTTTTTGTTTGTCAGGTTTTAGTTGCTCCATGTGACCTCCCATTTTTGCTTAACAAAAGATAGCAAAAAAATACCAAAAGGCAGGAAGGCAGGTGATTAGTCTATAATTCTGAGCTTCGCAAAGCTAAGTAATAAAGTTTTCTCTCCAAAATGTTCGAATTGAATCCTTGCTTTTCTATTAAGTCCTTCAGTTTCAATTTTTTGAACTTTCCCAAAACCAAATTTGGGATGTTCCACCAGTTGCTCCGCTCGCAGGTTATTCGTATTTGAGGGTTTAAAGTCGGGACTTGGGGTATGTACCTTCATGGTACTATGTCTCCTTGTTTCAGGTTTCTTGTTGATTCCGATGAATCCAGAACTGCCAGATAATCCTTCTTTTCGGAAAGCTCCAGGCATTTCCCTACTGGCAAACCTTTTATTAACTTTTATACATGCCGGATCTACTTCTTCTAAGAACCGACTTGGCTCACAATTTAACAATCTACCAAATCGATAACGAGTTAAAGCATATGTAAAGTATAATTTATCCATAGCTCTTGTCGTGGCCACATAGAATAATCTTCTTTCTTCTTCAAGATCTTCTCTGCTTTGCATCATCATCTGAGAAGGAAATAGATCTTCTTCTAATCCCACCACAAAAACCTGTTTGAATTCTAATCCTTTGGAGGAATGAATTGTCATCAGGGTAATTGCTTCCGTTTGATCTTTATCTTGATCGTTGTCCGTAAGTAAGGCAATTTCCTGTAAAAATGCTCCTAGGCTTTTATCTTCATTTTCGGGGTTGTCAACATATTCTTTGATGGCATTCAGAAGTTCCTGCACGTTTTCGTACCGATTGAGACCTTCGATAGTTTTATCCTCATAAAGTTCTCTCAGCAAACCGCTTTGTTTTGCAATATTGTTAGCTGCCTCAAAAGCATCCTTTCTTTCCACATCGATCTGGAATGCTTTGATCATGGTAGCAAAGTTATCTACCGAATTAGCTGCTCTTTCTGGAAGAAAACTATGTGCATTTTTTACAACTTCCCAAAGGGGGATATCATGGTCATATGCAGCGACGAGCATTTTTTCTACAGAAGTATCTCCTACACCTCTTTTAGGATAATTAATGACTCTTTTAAATGCTTCTTCATCGGCTGGGTTAACCGTAAATCTCATGTAAGCCATCAAATCTTTGATTTCCTTTCTTTGATAGAAAGAAAGTCCTCCCACAATCTTATAAGTAAGATTCATTTTTCGGAGAGCCTCTTCCATAGATCTGGATTGAGAGTTAGTCCTATAAAGAATCGCAAAATCATTATTGCTGAGCTTCTTATTGTTTTTTTCTTCGAAAATTGTATTGGCTACAATCCTTCCTTCCTCATTGTCTGAACTCGCTTTGATCAGTTCGATCTGATCACCTTCAGGGTTAGAAGTCCAGACCACCTTTTTAAGCTGTGCTTTATTTTTATCGATAATTGAGTTGGCAGCTCCCACAATTGTTTTGGTTGACCGATAATTTTGTTCCAGCTTAACTACAAAAAGGTCAGGATAATCTTTTTCGAAGTTTAGGATGTTTTGGATATCAGCTCCTCGGAAAGCATAAATACTCTGGGCATCATCACCCACCACACAGATGTTTTGATGTGCCGAGGCCAGTTTTTTGGTAATCAAATACTGAGAGACGTTAGTATCTTGAAACTCATCTACCATGATGTATTTGAATCGCTGCTGGTATTTGTTCAAAACATCAAGATGATCTCTGAAAAGTAAATTTGTATTAAAGAGCAAATCATCAAAATCCATCGCCCCGGCTTTGAATAGCCTTTCCTGATATCGCTGATAAATCTCACCCATTTTAGGCTTCATTGCAGCCTCATCATCGGCTTTTACAAAAGGGTCATTTTGATAAGCTTCCCAATGAATCAGTCGATTTTTAGCTCCGGAAATCCTGGAAAGGACGGTATTGGCTTTATAAACTTTATCATCCAAATGCATTCCTTTTACAATTGAACGGATTAATGATTTGGAATCATCTGTATCATAAATGGTGAAATTGGACGGATAGCCAATTTTTCCTGATTCTACTCTTAGAATTTTAGCAAAAACTGAGTGGAACGTTCCCATCCAGGTATTTCGTGCTTCAAGGCCAGCCAAAGATTCTATTCTATGTTTCATTTCGCTGGCAGCTTTATTTGTAAAAGTCAGCGAAAGAATATTAAATGGGTCGACTCCTTTGGCGTAAATCAAATGAGCAATTCTATAGGTAAGCACTCGGGTCTTTCCCGAGCCAGCACCTGCAATTATCATTAAAGGTCCTTCAGTATGTTCTACAGCATCTCGCTGAGGTGGGTTTAAACTTTCTAGGTAATCCATTCTAGCTTCTAATCTTTTTTCTATTTACCCAATTTATGAGATTTTCCATCTCTTGTGACTCCAAAGGTATAAGTCTGGTTGCTCCCTAATGTTTTCTTCTAGCTTTTTACAGAAGGTATCGGTAATACTATGCGGCTCATCAGAGTCATAAGGAGGCGTAGCCAAAGGCACAAATTCAAAATTATAATGGCCCCGCTTTACTTTTTTCATTATTCCGAAAAGAACATGAAGATTCATTTTTTTAGAAAGAATCTCAGCTCCCTCGAAAAACACTGCTGGTCTATTCAGAAAATCTCTTTGATATCGCTTTTCGGAAGCTGGTGGGCGCTGATCCGATCCTAAAAGTACGATTCTAGGATCTTTTCTCAAGGTAAGCATACCTCTCCTAAACTCTTTCTTTTCTGTAACATATCCGCCAAATCGTGTCCTGATTTTTTTCATCAGCTCATTGAAAAACGAATTATTTATTTTCAGATAGATGGTCTCAACAGGAACTTCTGAGTATAAATTGATTCCAATAACACCCATTTCCCAATTAAAGAGATGACCAGCCACCATCAAAGAACTTATACCTTTTTTAACAGGAGTATCTAATCCTTCTTGGTTTACTATGACAAACCTGCGGCGGAATTCTTTTTCCGATATTGTCAGGGATTTGATGGTCTCTGCAAATGTGTCAGTAAAATTACGATAAAAACGATTTCGGATCTTTTTTCGCTCTGCCTCTGAAAGTTCAGGAAAGGCATAATAAAGGTTTTCATCTATAACTTTCTTTCTATATCTAATGACAAAACGTGCAACTAGATAAAGCACATCTGTAAATAGATAAAGTACAGAAAGTGGTAGTCGTGAGAACAGCCTAATGAAAAACATAGAATGAGTGCTGGGGATTTGGCAACATAGCGCCTTTTCAACAGACAAAATAAAGGAAAAGCAGGGAAAAGTTCCCGATTCCTAGTTATAATTTGACTCAATCATTACTTTTGAAACATATGTCGGAAGTACAGCGAAGGAAATATTCTCAGGTAGAGAAAAACACCATCTTCGATGGAGAGTTTATGCCACACATAGACTCTATGTACAATTTTGCTTATAGACTCACCTTTGATGAGGATGATGCAAAAGATCTTGTGCAGGATACCTATCTCAAAGCCTATCGTTTTATTAATTCTTTTGAGCAAGGAACAAATGCCAAAGCTTGGCTGTTTCGAATCTTGAAAAATAGTTTTATCAACGAGTATCGTAAAAAAAGTAAACAACCTGCCAAAGTAGATTATCAGGAAGTTGAAACTTATTACAACTCAGATGATGTTGACTATCAAAGCACAACTGATTTAAGAGCTGAATCAGTCAAAGGCATGATTGGTGATGAAATATCAAATGCTCTTAATAGCCTTGCTATTGACTTCAGGACAGTCATTATTCTTTGTGATTTGGAAGGTTTTACTTACGAGGAAATGGCCAAAATTTTGGATATCCCAATTGGAACCGTCCGTTCTAGGCTTCATAGAGCCAGAAACTTATTGAAAGAAAAGTTAAAAGGATATGCCCAGCATATGGGCTACAATACAGAGGAAGAGGAGGAAATTTAAAGTAGAATTACGCATGGAAATGAATGAAGAAACATCCGGTGAACGAAAGTTGAAGTGTGGCGATACTAGCAAATGCTTTGAACTTTTAGAAAGTATTCTTGATGGAGAAATGGATAATTCCAAAGAAGTTTTAAAAGAAAAGTTGGCTAAATGTCAACCTTGCTTTGAGCACTACCATTTAGAACAAGCAATCCGGGATGTATTGAAAACGAAATGTACTAAACATAAGGTTCCAAGTGAATTGGCGGATGGAATTCGCCAGAAAATTCAGGATATCAAATAAAACATGACCCAAGGCAAGGCCATCATTTTTTCTGCTCCTTCCGGATCAGGTAAAACCTCATTAGTCAGACACCTGATTCAAAAAATCCCAAATCTGGGATTTTCTATTTCTGCATGTACCCGTGATAAAAGAGGACGCCATGAAGTTCATGGGAAAGATTATTATTTTCTTTCTCAGGAGGAATTCAAGAAAAGAATTGATGAAGATGCCTTTATCGAATGGGAAGAAGTTTATGAAGGAAATTTTTATGGGACGCTGAAGGAGGAAATCCAACGTATTTGGGACTCTGGAAGAGCAGTGATTTTTGATGTGGATGTAAAAGGTGGATTGGCACTGAAAAAATATTTTGGAGATCAGGCACTGGCGATTTTTGTAAAAGTCCCTTCTCTTGAAGTACTTGCTTCCAGACTCAGTGATCGGGGTACAGAATCTGAAGAATCCCTCTCCAGAAGATTATACAAAGCCCAATTTGAAGCAAAATTTGAACCTCAATTCGATGTGACAATTGTCAATGACGATTTCGCTGTTTCCTCGGCAGAAGCAGAAAAATTGGTTGGGGATTTTTTAGCAAAATGAGGGATAAAATCGAAATAATTGAAAATATTTCCTTTCTCAAGATGATCAAAATTTTGAAGCTTTCGGGTTTTCAATTACTAACAGGTAGTCTGATTTATATTAACCAATTATAAACAGATGAAAATAGGACTCTATTTCGGTTCTTTCAATCCCATTCATATTGGTCATTTGATCATTGCTGATACACTCCATGATAGGACCGATCTTGATCAGGTTTGGTTTGTAGTTAGCCCACAAAATCCATTAAAGAAGAGACAATCGCTTATTCATGAGTTTGATAGACTGAGAATGGTGGAGTTAGCCATTGAGGATAACTTCCATTTCAGGGCATCGGATGTGGAGTTTGCAATGCCCAAACCTAGTTATACCATCGATACGCTTGCTTATCTTACAGATCAATATCCCCAACATCAGTTCTGTTTATTTCTGGGTTCGGATAATCTAAGCCAACTGAAGCGTTGGAAAAACTACCAGATGATTTTAGATAATTATGAGATTTTTGTCTATCCAAGACCTGGTGAATCAACGACATTTGAGCACCCAAATATAAAGCTGATCGATGCGCCTTTGTTAGATATTTCGGCCACTTTTATCCGCAAATCCATATTAGCTGGAAAGTCAGTCAAATACCTTCTTCCTGAATCAGTGGTAGATTATATTCGGGATAGGAAGTTGTATTTGTAACTAGTATTAGATTTTTCATGGTTGAAATTCCTATTAAGTTGAAAATGTAATAAGAATAGAATCTTGGAGAACAAGAAAATTAATATTGAGTTGAATAATCACTTCTAATATCCCTGATTGAGTTATATCCAAAGAGTTTAAACTACCTAAATCATATTATCACTTGGAATAGGGCTTACTTTTTGTTTTCTTGAACTCAAACCCGGTAGCCAATCACTTTTTTAATCATCAAAAAGGACTTTAATGAAAAAACATACCTACGGAAGTGGATTGATAGGCAATTGTGCCTACATAGCTCATGTGGAAAAGGACACCAATATTAGTTGGTTATGCCTACCTAGATTCGATTCTGATTTTATTTTTGGAGGAATGCTGGACCGTGAAAGAGGAGGACAGTTTACAATCTTGCCAGAATCTGGCGAGTTTGAAACCACTCAATCTTACAGGGAAAACACCAATATTTTAGAAACTGTCGTTTCCTATGGAGAAAATAGCTATAAGGTTACGGATTTTGCTCCACGGTTTAAAAATTATGAACGTTACTATAAGCCATTGATGCTTATTCGTAAGGTGGAGTGTTTAAGTGGGACTCCTAGGATTAAAATAAAATGTGAACCCGTTACTGGATATGGAAAATCTAAATTAAATGCCAGCATGGGAAGTAACCATATAAGATATATGGGTATTGACCAAGAACTCAGGTTGACTACAAATGCTCCAATGAGTTATATTATTGATAATAAGGCATTTGCTTTTCATCGACCTGTTTATTTAGTGTTAACCTATGGAAGACCTTTGGAAGCACCTATTGAGACAACTTCTGAAAATTTCTTGCATGCAACAACTTCCTATTGGCAGGAATGGGCAAAATCTACCAGTATCCCCAATTTTCACCAGAAGTTTGTTTTGCGCTCTGCCTTGATTCTAAAAATCCACCAATATGAAGATACGGGAGCAATTATCGCTGCATCGACTACTAGCTTGCCGGAGTCCCCTGACTCGACTAGAAATTGGGACTATCGTTATTGCTGGATACGAGACACATATTACACTTTAACATGTTTCAATAGTCTAGGGCACTTTGAGGAATTGGAAAAGTACTTTGAGTTTATCCACAACCTTAATACAGGAGAAAATGGTCGATATCAACCCTTATATTCCATTACTGGAGATTCCCTTTTGACTGAAGAGATTTCGGATCTTGATGGTTATTTAGGTAACAAACCTGTAAGATTTGGCAACCAGGCGTACACGCATATTCAGAATGATCTTTATGGTCAGGTATTAGTTTCTCTTCTTCCTTTATACTCTGATCAGCGATTTACTGAAGAGGAGAGAAGTAATTCAAAACCTATGATCATGAACTTGCTTAATAAAATTGAAGCAACGATGCATGAAAAAGATGCTGGGTTATGGGAGTTTAGAAATCTCGCACAAGAGCATTGCTATACTTTCTTATTTCACTGGGCTGGAGCTAGTGCGGCTGCGAAAATAGGAATTCGATTGAAAAGCGATGACATGTATCAAAAAGCAATTTATCTCAGAGATGAAGCGATAAAAAAGATAGAGACTTGTTACTTACCCGATAAGAAAGCATATGGCCAGGCCGTGGGGTCTTCTTATATGGACGCATCTACGCTTCAATTGATAACGATGGGGTATTTTGGCGATAATTTAGAGCGTGCAAATGACCATTTAAAAGCATTGGAAGATGAATTGTTGGCAAAGGATTTTCTTTTCTATCGATATAAGCATATGGATGATTTCGGAGTGCCGGAAACTACTTTCCTTATTTGTGCTTTTTGGTATATCGAGGCATTGGCTTGTGTAGGAAGGGTAGATGAAGCAGTTGAAGGTTTTGAAACTTTAATAAAATACTGCAATCATTTGAATCTCTTCTCTGAAGATGTAGATCAAAAAACTGGAAGTCAATGGGGTAATTTCCCTCAAGCATATTCTCACGTAGGCTTGATGAATGCCGCCTTTAGGATAGGGAAGAAGCTAGATAAGCCAAACTTCCTCTAAAAAGTAATCCCGCAAAACTCTTTTTTTGTGGGATTATTTTTTATTTATCTTATTTGAATTCAATCACATGGGCTGAAGTAATAATCTGCTTTTTCCAAATCATCAAGAAAAAGGAAGTTTTCGTTTCAAAAGTTTCATTGATTAGTGCTCTTGATTTAATACTTAAATCAGCATTCAGATACACTTCTTGGCGAGCCGCATTGTAAAGGGAACTTTTTCCAGTCTCTCCAATTCCTAAAAATAAGTCGCTTAAGCATTATTGGTCTCAAGATTTTTGACTAGATAATTGGTTTCAGGCTATACAAAATTAGTTTTAACTTTATTGATAGTTTCAGTTAAGGTATTCTTTCTATTACTAATTATCTGACAGTAATATGGATTATTTTTTTTGTTCGTATTCCACTTTTTTAAAGAGGATAATCTTACTGGTTCTTTTCCTAGAACTTTTGATATTAGCCTGCTTAATCCAATTGATCATATGTTGCTAAAAAATATAGAATATGAGAATACTTGAAAAACTTATAGGAACACTCTTGATCGGACTATTTTTCCTAGGTACTTCTTGTTCCCAAAATACCTACAGGAAAATTAACAAAGAATATAAGAGAAATGTAAAGGAGGTAGCTAAAGCCTATAGAGAAATCCCAAAAACAAAAGAGGAATTAAATTATGATACCTTAATTATTACCGATGAATGGGTAGGCACGACAAACTTTAGTATCAGAAGACCCAACTTTGTCATTATTCATCATACGGCCCAAGACTCTTTAGGACAAACCATCGCTACATTTACAAAATCAAGTACTCAGGTAAGTTCACATTATGTGATTGCAAAAGATGGGACAATAGTCCAAATGTTGAATGATTATCTTCGTTCCTGGCATGCTGGAAGAGGAAAGTGGGGGGCTGTGACAGATTTAAATTCGGTTTCAATAGGAATTGAATTGGATAACAATGGTTTTGAGCCTTTTCCGGAGGAGCAAATAGAAAGTTTGTTGACTCTCTGTAAACGGTTAAAGTGGAAATATGGAATTCCTACAGCAAATTTCATTGGTCACTCGGATATAGCACCTTCAAGAAAAGTTGATCCCAACAAATATTTTCCATGGAAGAAATTAGCGGGGGAAGGTTATGGGTTTTGGTACGAAGAGGAGGTTGTTTTCCCTGAATTGGATGGGGTCAGTTCAATCCCTTTGGAAAATCCTGAGTCTTTTATCCAAGATACTTTTGACCCAATAATAGCACTTAGAATAATTGGATATGATGTCAGTAATCCTGCTTTGGCCATTCAATCCTTCAAGCTTCACTTTGTTCAAAATGAAGTGACGAGTGAGTTAACAGATCTTGATATTAGGATTCTGAAAAATTTATATAAAAAATACCTGTAAAACCTTACAGGTATTTTATGGTTCTAGATATCCGCTAGTTTATGTAAAAGCTGCCGGACTTGTTTTACTGATTTGATGTTATAATTCGCTTGCGTATAGGCATACCCCACTCGAATCGAATAAGCATTTTTTGGCATTGCTTTGAAGGTATCCTCATCAGTCCAGTCATCACCAATAGCTAGGATAAAATCGAATTCATGTCCTTTCATTAATGAATTGGCAGCTCTACCCTTATTGATATCCGGACGCTTAATTTCCAACACCATATTTCCTTCCAAAACCTGTAAATTATGCCCTCTTGCCATATATTTCAAGTGACTGAAAAGCTCACGCATTCTTAGGTCTCCCAATCCACTTTCCACTTTTCTATAGTGCCAAACAAGCGAGTGGTGTTTTTCTTCTATAAATGCTCCTGGAGTCCTTAATACATAATATTCCATGATAGATCGGATATCGTCTTTCCAGCTATCATCCACTTCAGCATAGAGTTCCCATTCTTCGGTTTGATCTTTTCGGTGTACCCAAACACCATGTTCTGCAATCATATCAATTTTCTGACCCTTAAACCACTTGCCAAGCGTGTCCTTGTCTCTACCAGAAATGATCACTACCTGTGCTTTTCCACTCAAATCTTTGACTAGGCCTTTTAGCTCCGCATCTGGCACTGCATCTTGAGGATTGGATTTAAATCCTGTGAGTGTACCATCGTAATCAAGAAAGAAAATAGGGTTTTTGGCTTTTTTAAAACTTGTCTGAATTTCATTCATGACTTTAGCATCTACATCTTTCGATGTGAGTTCTGCTTGTTTAGCTTTCACATGATCGATTCGGTCCATAAAGACTTTTACCCACTGGAAAACATCATATTTCTTCAAGCTTTCCTGCATCGCACTAATTCGAGCTTTCTGCTCCTCTTCATTCATAGAAAGAGCTTCATAGATAGCATCAACAACACCCTGTCTGTCATTTGGATTTACCAAAATAGCGTCTTGTAATTCTTTTGATGCCCCGGCCATTTCGGATAATATTAAAACTCCGGTTTGATTTGTTTTACTCGCTACAAACTCTTTGCATACCAGATTCATTCCATCTCTCAAAGGCGTAACTAGCGCAATATCTGACATACTATAAAAAGCACTTAGTTCCTCAAAAGGGAAACTCCTATAAAAATAATGAACGGGAACCCAGTCCAACGTGGAATATTCACTGTTAATCCTACCAACCAACAGATCAATCTCTTCTTTTAACTCTTTATAAGATTGGACTTTGTCCCTAGAGGGCACTACAACCATAATCATGGAAACCTTGCCACGTAGTTCTTTATGTTGCTTTAATAGCTGATCAAACACTTGAATTCGCTGTGGGATTCCTTTTGAATAATCAAGTCTATCGATCGTCAAGAGTAATTTTTGATCTCCGACTTTTGCTCTAAAGTCTTTTACAATATTCAGTGTTTTTCTGCTCTTTGCCTGTTTCGCAAATTTATTGTAGTCGATTCCCATAGGGAAAGAATCAACATTAATGATTCGGTTTTCAGCCTGAATGTATCCGCTTTCACCGGACATTCCCGTGATTCGCCCAACTGCACTTAAAAAGTGGCGCATATCATCATAGGTGTGAAAGCCTATTAAATCAGCACCACACACACCCTCTAGAATTTGTTTTCTCCAAGGTATCATTCGGATAATCTCGTAAGAAGGGAAGGGGATGTGTTGAAAAAATGCGATCGTGGCATCTGGTAAAATTTCACGCAGCATTTGAGGCAAAAGCATCAACTGGTAATCATGAACCCAAATGGTGTCATCTGGATCTGCTTTTTTGATGATAGCTTCGCAAAATTTTTGGTTTACACGCACATAGGCTTCCCAATGCTCGGGATTGTAAACCATATATTGCGTGAAATAATGGAATGCCGGCCATAAAGTTTCATTACTGAATCCTTCATAAAACTGTTCAACATCATTTTTAGTAAGGAAAACCGGAGCCATTTTTAGATCATGAAGTTCTAATATGATCTCAGCTCTTTGCTCTGCATCATCGACTGTATTTCCGGGCCAGCCTATCCAGATATTTTCTCCAGATTTGTAGATGGAATCCAGGCCAGTTGCGAGACCTCCGGCGCTAGGTTTAAATTCGAATTTGCCATTGCGGTGACGCAAACTAATTGGCAATCTGTTAGATACTATAATGGTTTTAGCCATGGGTGGTATTAAGTTGAAAAACAAGAATGGAATTTATTTCTCATTCAAAAAGGCATATCCGAGAAGATAGGGATAATCCATCTGATTTAAAACAAAAAAAGGGCTAAAAGCCCTTTTTTTAACGATTTCTTAGAATAGAAATAATTCTTTCTCAAATCTGTAACTCGTACATAACGGCCCGAGTGAGACCATACATGTTTAGTTTGATTCTGCTAATCTTTCAGGTTTGGTACTTATATTTTCCCAAATATATTCACCTACCGCTAGGCCTTGTGTAACCCCATAATCAATTGCCGGCATATAATGAATTCCTCCATAAAATCTACTAATAGCGGCTTCTTTATAGGCTTGGCTGAAAGAATCGTATTCTCTAATTGGAAGACCGTAGGCCACCTCAGAACTATCTACCAAATAAAATTCATCTCCAAATAATTGACCTAAAGTATAGCCTGCAGCAGAAGATGCTACACTATGACCACTTGTATGTTCAGGGAACGGTGGAGTTTGCAAAATTGGAACCCACTCTTCATCAATATATTGGTTAATGTATGTTTCTGGGCGAATAAGGTTGCTGCGATATTTTTCATCCCAACAAGAAATAAATGCCTCATTTAGGGCAATTCCTGTCAAAGCAAGAGTTTCAGCAGAACCTTTCCAGTCTTTACCTGCAGCTTTGTTGGCAATTGCCGCAATACTCATCCAGTGGCCCCCCGGAGTTATTTTTTTCTCAGCAAACATGACGTGTCCCTTTACATTCATTTTATAAGGGTTGCAATCCCAAAACAATGCTATTGCCTGTTGTTCAGGATCTGCTTTTACTGCAGCATCATAAACTTCCTTTGCAGCATTGTAAAATTCGGAGCCAGGTTCTACAGAAAATGGAGGAGGTGCCAAGGGCTTAAATTGAGCAGCTGAATCCAAAACAAACGTTCTGATTTTATTCCAATGAGGTTCGATCGCTTCCATATAAGCTGGAGGTGTTGGTTCCCAAGTCCCGAATTCGCCAGTAACAGTGTATTTCGGGAATGACCTGCTTTGATGATAATTATCCTTAGAAGCATAGGCTTTAATCACATCTCCTACCTCTTTTCCAAAGGAAACGGAGGCTTCGAAAACATCATCAGGAATTCCTTTGTCTTTTAACTCAGCAAAAACAGCATCTCTATGTTCGTTCATCATATCTTCAGAAAAAATCAAACTTGTACCTACATAATAATAAGCAGCAAGTGAAGCAAGAGGCAAATAGACTTCTTCTGAAGGGCTAAAGGTTGTTTTTACTGATCCGTTTAACTGTCCTAAAAGAGAAACATAATTTGGATCAGTACAAGCAGCAACTTCATACGCGGCCAAACTAGAATAGGAGTAAATCCTGGCAGCTACAGGAGGCGAGAAAATATCGTGAATGATAACTTCAGTGACTCTATTTTGTGCATTTGCTAAATAAGAACCATCAGTAATGGCATTCGAGAAATCAATTTCTTTTTGGCAAGCAAACATGCTTATGAGCAAGCTTAATCCAAATATGGTTTTTAATAAACGCATTTTATAAATTTCAATATTTAATCAATTAGACTGTAAATTTAAGGTAATCAATAGCGAAGCTCAAATTTTTTAATATTTGATAACCTTTTTTTGGGTTGGCAAAACTATTGGAAATTAACCGCTAAGCAAATGATTTTGATTAGGTTTATCTGTTTTTAACAGGATATATTACTCTATTAATATTAATGCTAAACTTCTACATCTATAAGAGACAGGATTAGTTTAGACCAAGTTAGTATAGAAATTAATTGGTTACATCTTTTTATAATATACTATTGGGTTTTGATTGCTAAAAAGGAATCAATTCCATTGTATTTTCTATAGTCCTTATATATAAGCCATTGAGGAGTTAGGTAAAATACTCAATTAGGAAAAGAGTTTGTAGAAAGCGTTTTATCTGTTTTTCAAATGTCTTCCGTGAGGTTTGAGGCAATTATCTAATTTTCACTAAATGATTTAATAATAGGATGTTATATATAGAGCTGACTCGATATTAATTCTCAAGTGAACCTATAATCATAAAAACGCTTAGAACTTTGATGGGTTTAAATAATGGGAAAAAATATAAATAATTAAGAAATTAGGAGACTGATAATTTGGTTTTTTTTAGAAACAGTTAATCTTAAATCTATTTTTTTTTAATAAATACCAAATTTAAATCAAAAACTTTGTTTACATTCCTAATCGAATTGGTGGACCTTTTTATTTTTAGAGAAACCTTTGGCAATTAACCATTAACCCAACAATAACATGAAAAAACAACTTCGAATGATTTTCGTGTTGTTCTCTTTTCTGATCTTTTGCGTAGGTAATTTGGCTTACGCTCAGCAGGCGAGAATTACAGGAAAAGTAACGGATGCAGCCACAGGAGAAGGAATTCCTGGAGTAAGCATTCTAATTAGCGGCACCACACGTGGAGTGGTGACGGATTTGGATGGGAACTATTCTATAGAGGCCAGTCCAAGTGATATTTTACAAATTTCATTTATCGGTTATATTACCGTAAATGAGGAGGTTGGTAACCGAACCGTTATCGATGTCGCTCTAGCTGAAAACATACAGGCTCTAAATGAAGTGGTAGTTGTTGGCTATGGTACCCAAGAAAAGAAAGAAATCACCAGTGCGGTAACTAGTATCAAATCTGAGGATTTTAATCAAGGTACAGTTAATGACCCAACCCAATTGCTTCAAGGAAAAGTTGCCGGTTTGAACATCGCTAGACCAGGAGGAAATCCTAACTCCGGATTTAATGTTCGTTTGAGAGGGATCTCCTCAATTGGAGAAAATGCTTCACCACTTGTTGTTATAGATGGAGTTATTGGTGCCTCATTAAGCACAGTAGACCCCAATGATATAGAGTCCATGGATGTTTTAAAAGATGGATCTGCTGCAGCTATTTACGGTACTAGAGGATCTGCAGGTGTAATCTTGGTAACTACTAAAAAAGGAAGGAAGGGTAGATCTGTTGTTGAGTTTAACAGTAGTGTAGCTGTTGAAAATGTAGCCAGGACTATTAGTGTCATGGATGCAGAAGAATATAAGTCGATACCTAATTCAAGAGACCTTGGAGGAAGTACCAACTGGCTAGATGAGGTTACAAATACAGGACTTAGTTTTATAAACAATCTTTCACTAGGTGGCGGTAATGAAAGTACCAGTTACAGGGTTTCGTTAAACTCTCGAAATGTAGACGGTGTTGGGATTAATTCCGGGTTTGACCAATTAAATGCCAGATTGAGTCTGACTCAAAGAGCTTTAAAAGACAAAGCAACATTTACTGTAAATATTTCAAATACAAAAGTTGACAGGGAATTTGGTAACGAAAATTCTTTTAGATATGCTATTATAAGCAATCCGACACTTCCCGTATTGGATCCAAATCCTCAAAGTCCCGATTTTGGAGGCTATTCAGAGCGAGATATTTTTGACTGGTTTAATCCTGTATCTATTGCGGAACAGAACATTGCAGATGGCCGAGATAACAGTCTTTTAGCAAGTATCCGTGGAGAATATAATTTCACTAGCAAGTTTACCGGTGCCTTGTTTTATTCCACCCAGAGAGAAACTGAATGGAGAGGGTCTTACTCTCCTAAGACTGCTAAATTCGGAGGTGGATTTGGTAGAAATGGTTTGGCCACTATTGTCAATAATGAAAGGCTTAATGATCTTTTCGAAGCTACACTGAATTATTACGAAACCTTTGGTAAAGTGGGTACGGCATTCTTGGCAGGGTATTCTTACCAGGAATTTCTAAATCAAGGAGATTTTACCCAAGCTGGGAATTTCCTAACAGACGCATTTACTTATAATAATATCGGCGCAGCACTTGATTTTGCCAATGGATTGGCTTCTGTTTCAAGTTATGCTAACTCAAACAAACTGGTAGCCTTCTTTGGACGTGTTAACTTCAATGTAGAAGATACCTATCTATTATCTCTGAGTGCCCGATATGAAGGTTCAACTAGATTTGGAGCGAACAACAAGTGGGGACTATTTCCTGCAATCAGTGCGGGTGTTAACATCGCTAATTTAGTAGACTTGTCAGGCGTAACTTCGATGAAATTCAGGGCAAGTTATGGTAGAACAGGTACGCAGCCAGGAGATTCCTATTTATCCTTACTAAGATTTGGCCGTCAAGGTAACTTCTTCTATAATGGTCAATTCGTGCCATCTTATGGACCGGTGTCAAACGCCAATCCTGATTTGGCATGGGAGACAAAGGATGAATTCAATATAGGTTTGGACTTTGTGATTTTAAATAACAAGCTAGATGGTGCAATTGACTATTACACTAGGGTGACTACTGGTATGATCCTACCTATCAACGTACCCGTACCACCAAATCTTTTTCCTACCACGCAATTGAACATCGGTGAAATGTCCAATTCAGGTTTGGAGGTTATGTTAAACTATAGAGCCATTCAAAATGCTGATTTCAGATGGACAACGGGAGTCAATTTCTCTACATTAAAGACAAATCTTAGAAGCTTATCGGCAGGAGATTTGAGTTTTGGAGAAGTTAATTATCGATCTAATTTTGGTTCTCCTGGTCAAAACCTAACACAATTGATCCGAATCCAAGAGAATGGTCCGCTGGGCCAAATTTGGGGACCAATTCAAGTGGGTGTCAGTGATGACGGAAGCCCGATAATGAAGGTTATCAATGGCACTGCTGAAGATGAAAACGGAAATCCTGTTTATTGTAACTGTAATGACGATAGAACTCAATTAGGTACAGCCTATCCTACTTTGAATTTTGGTTTCAATAACTCATTCAGCTACAAGAATTGGGATTTGAATTTCTTCTTAAGAGGATCATTTGGCCATTATCTGATTAACAGTTACAGAGGTTTTTATGAGAATACTGAAAGCACAACTGTTCAAAACTGGAATATTGTAAACACAAAATATTTCGATCCGAATATTACCAAAGCAGAATATAACAGCACGCATGTTGAAAAAGCTGACTTTGTGGTTTTGGACAATGCTACCCTCGGTTATAATTTTAATGTGCAGCCAGGCAAAGCAGTCGGAAGGATTAGGGCTTATGTTTCAGTGCAGAATCCCTTCATGTTTACCGGGTATACCGGTGTAGACCCTGAGGTAAGATATGGGGATTCAGAGTCAGGTAATGATCCGCTTGCTCCGGGCATTGAGCGAAGAGCAACATATTTCACTACCACGATCACTACTCTAGGCCTAAATCTAAGTTTCTAAGCTAAAATATAAGATATCATGAAAAAATTAATAAACATACGATACTTCTTGATTTGCCTGGGAATGAGTTATTTCGCTTCATCATGCGTCGATTTAGAAGAAGAAGTTTTTAGTGCTGTTACAGCTGATAACTTTTTCCAAACAGATGAAGAATTTATTTCTGCTCTTGGACAAGCATATACATCCCTAGGTGGACTAGGTAACCACTCCGGACTTTGGTCAATCAATGAAATCGCCTCTGATGAAATTGTAGTTTCTCACAAAGGTGGGGACTGGTTTGATGGAGGTGTTCTTTTGCAATTACACCAGCATGAGTTCAAAAGTGATAATCCTTTCTTCCAAAATTCCTGGAATTTCCTTTTTGGAGGGATCAATACATGTAACAGATTGATCTTTTCTTTTGAAACACTGGATAATCCAAGTTCTGAAGCTTTTATAGCTGAACTAAGGGCATTAAGGGCACTTTATTATTACTGGGCAATGGATGCTTTTGGAAATGTACCAATCGTAACTGATTTCAGTGATGTGGAGGCTCCTGATACCAAATCAAGGCAGGAAGTTTATGATTTTATATTGAGTGAGCTCAATGAAATCATTCCTTTACTACCGACAGCAAAAGATGGAACGACCTATGGAAGGATGACCAAATGGAGTGCTTTAATGGTAAGAATGAAACTCTACCTTAATGCAGAAGTATATACAGGCACGCCTCAATGGGCTCAAGCTGCAGCAGATGCCTCAGAAATTATCAATAGTGGCGTATACAGCTTGATGCCATCTTATCGAAATAATTTTGTAATAAACAACAGTCAATCAACCGAGAATATCTTTGTTTATCCTTATGACAAGGTATTCGCGGGAGGCTTTAACTGGGTAATGATGACGCTCCATATTGTAAGCCAATCTACCTTTAATCTTACCCAGCAGCCATGGAATGGCTATCAGACAGTTGAAGAGTTTTATAACTCTTATGTTGATCCAGATAAGAATCCGGGTGTACAAGGCCCAGTATGGAAGGGATTGGCTTTGGAACAATCTACAGGTACAATAGATGGGAGATTAAGTAATTTCTTGGTAGGACCTCAATTCAGATCTGATGGTACAACATTAGTTGATCCGGGAGTCGAACCTACCGATCCTACAGGCAGAAACGGTGATCCAAATGGCCCACCACTAACATTTATGCCTTACCTTAATGAAATTTCTCCTGGAGGGTTGCGTCAAGCAGGAGCCCGAATTGCGAAATACGAATTTGAAATGGGCGGAACTAATAACATGAGCAACGACTTTGTGATTTTCAGACTATCTGATGCCATCCTTTCTCTTGCCGAAGCCAAGTTCAGATTGGGAGAAACTACAGAAGCATTGGCCTTGGTTAATCAAATTCGAGCTAGAGCAGGAAACCTTGAACCATTTAGTACTCTGACCGAAGAAAATCTATTTGAGGAAAGAGGAAGGGAAATGTATGTTGAAATGACCAGAAGACAGGATTTAATTCGATTCAAAAAGTATGGAGAAGCTTGGTGGCCCTTCGAAGGCATGAATAGACCGAAGCAAGTACACTCTCCAGGAAGCTATTTGGAATTATTTCCAATTCCTCAACCACAACTACTTGCGAATCCAAAATTACAACAAAATCCAGGGTACAATTAATACCCATTCAATACTTACTAAAAAGCAGGCTGAGATTTCAGCTTGCTTTTTTTTAGATCATTTTATATCAAGTTTGCTTATAAAAAGATTGAATTATAGATTCAAATTCATTTAATTTCTATTTCACCCAATGTAGATGTTTAGAAAAAAGATCTTCTAGTTTCTTATTAGCGATTTATCAATGCGTAGATATTTAAACATATTATTTTCTTTACTAATTCTTAGCACTTTCATTCAGAGTTGTGATTCTTCAATCTTTGACTCTTCTGAGGATAATTTATCGAAATCGGATAGCTTGTTTTTAGGCTTTTATTTAGGGATGCCCCAAAAAGACTTTTTTGATCTTTGTACTGAGTTGAATAAACAGCAAAAAATCACCCAGGGTCCTGGGGGATCAACCAATGTTGAGTACAGAATTGTGGATGAATATGACAGTGAAATCAGCATGAGGTTTTTTCCGACATTCATTGACGAAAAAGTATTTGAAATGCCTGTCATCTATTCGTATGTGGCCTGGGCACCCTGGAACAGACAGTATTGGGCTGAAAATCTCCTTCCTAAAGTCCTTGAAAAATATAAATTGACCTACGGTGATGATTTTGAATTACTTAATCATCCTACTCAAGGAAAAGTATATTATAAAATTGATGGTAAAAGGAGAATCAACCTGTTTGTTAAAGATGAACAATTTGTTCAAGCTGTTTTCACCGATTTAAAGGTAGAGAAAAGACTTAAGGAAGAATTTGAAAAAAGTCAGTCCCAAGAACAAACTCCACCGAATTGAGCCAAAAATGGCCCAAGTTGTGAAATATCGATCTGTAATTGTTTTATACAGGGTATGATTAGCAAGGGCATTGCAAGTGGTTGTTGAAACAAATTATAACCCATGAAAAATGCATGTTTTCATTTTTTGATTTTTTCGCTATTAATTTTGACTTCTTGTTCAGAAAAATCTGATTTGCAGGTACAGGAATCACTTTTTGAAAGTCTTCCTTATCAAAAGACGGGCGTTGATTTTATCAATACCCTAATAGAAACAGAGGATTTTAATATTATTGAGTACCTCTATTTTTATAACGGCGGGGGCATCGCTGTAGGTGATGTTAATAATGATGGACTTATTGATATTTATTTTTCTGCTAATCAAGGGCCAAATAAACTCTATTTGAACAAAGGGGATATGGTATTTGAAGATATTACATCAAGTGCTGGATTAGCCTCAGAAAAACCTTGGAAAACAGGTGTTAGTATGGCCGACGTCAATGGTGACGGACTGCTGGATATTTATGTTTGCAGACTAGGTAATTGGAAGGGAGTAACTGGGGTTAATGAGTTATATATCAATAATGGAAATTTGACTTTTACTGAAAGCGCTGCCGAATTTGGGTTGGATTTTCAGGGATTTAGTACTCAGGCAGCATTTTTTGATTATGATCGAGATGGAGACTTGGATATGTATTTGCTTAATCATGCTGTTCATACTGCTAAGAGTTTTGGTAGATCGTCTTTAAGATATTTCGACGACGGGTTTGCTGGAGATAGGTTATATAAAAATAATTTGGATAAAGGAGAAAAGAAATTTTCCGGAGTTACGAATGAATCAAAGATATTCTCCAGCCAAATAGGATATGGACTAGGAATTGGAATTACTGATATTAACAATGACGGGTGGCCGGATATATACGTTTCAAATGATTTTAATGAAAACGATTACCTCTATATCAATCAAACTGACGGGACTTTTAAAGAACAGATAGCCTATAGTGTCAATTATAGCAGCAGATTTTCTATGGGGAGTGACTTTGCAGATTTCAATAATGATGGTTGGATAGATTTCATCACATTGGATATGCTACCAAAAGACGAGGTTATTCAAAAAAGATCGGCAGGTGAAGACAGTGAAGAGATCTATGAACTCAAGCTCAATTTTGGGTTTGAAAGACAGGTTTCCAGAAACAGTTTGCAATTAAATAACGCGAATGGTACTTTTTCGGAGCTTGCACAGCTTTCAGGTGTTTATGCAACCGATTGGAGCTGGGCAGCCTTGTTGGCAGATTTTGATAACGATGGACTTAAAGATATTTTTATTTCAAACGGGATAGTCCGAAGGCCCAATGATTTGGATTATATCAACTTTATCACAAATCCTGAATTGAAAGAAGGATTGAAAAATAAGCCTGATATAAGTGATCTCGAACTTTCTAAAGAAATGCCTCCCGGAAATGTTTCAAATTTTCTTTTTAAGAACAAGGGGAATTTAACATTTCAAGATGTAAGCAAGGAATGGGGAATTTTAAATAAAACTATATCGAATGGGGCTGTTTATTCTGATCTGGATAATGATGGGGATCTTGACTTACTGGTTAACAATATCAATGAACAGGCAAGTATTTTTGAAAATAGGTTAGATCAATTTTATGACAGTA
Source organism: Algoriphagus sp. SE2 (assembly GCF_039563885.1). Taxonomy (NCBI): domain Bacteria; kingdom Pseudomonadati; phylum Bacteroidota; class Cytophagia; order Cytophagales; family Cyclobacteriaceae; genus Algoriphagus; species Algoriphagus sp. SE2. The sequence goes on from NZ_JBCLWJ010000016.1 coordinate 26,160, forward strand.
TTAAAAACAATTATTTAAGGGTAAGATTTAAAGGTCTAAGTAAGAATAAGTTTGGAGTTGGAGCGAGAGTTGAAATATATAGCAATGCTCAAATGTTTGTTCAGGAAAACTTCAATAGCAGGGGATTTCAATCATCTACTGCACCCGAACTTAATTTTGGGTTGGGAGATATAACAAATTTAGATTCTTTAATAGTTATTTGGCAAAGTGGAAAAAGTGAGACTCTCAGAAATATTCAGGTCAATCAAATGCTGACACTTGAAGAATCTACAGCCTTGGAAGAGTATCATTACCCTACTCTAGAAAAGAATCAAGTACTAAGAACTATCGACAAAGAAATCACTGGATTAGATTTTTACCACCTTGAAAACAACTATAATGATTTTAATTTAGAACCTTTGCTTCCCCATAAATTGTCTCGGGAAGGCCCAGCATTGGCTATAGGAGATGTGAATGGGGATGGAAAAGATGATATTTATGTTGGAGGAGCTTCCAAACAGGCAGGAGGATTGTTTGTTCAGGGAAAAGAAGGGAAATTTCATTTAAGAAATCAGCCTCTTATTGAAGAAGATGCTGGTTTAGAAGATGTTTTTGCTACTTTTTTTGATAGTAACCAAGACGGTTTTATGGATTTGTTGGTTGGTAGGGGAGGGAATAACCCCGAAGATGAATATTCTGGTGTGCAGTCCAAAATATATCTAAATAATGGGAAAGGAGAATTTTCAAAAAGCATAGTAATTCCCTTAGAAAAAAATGCCCAGGTGTCCGTGGTGAGAGTATTCGATTTTGATCAAGATGGCCTAGATGACCTAATGATTGGTGGTAGGAATGTGGCCGGGAAATATGGCCAAAGTCCAAGAAGTTATTTGTTGAGGAATTTGGGAAATAATCAATATAAAGATGTTACAAAGCAGATTGCTCCCGATTTGGAATATGTCGGAATGGTTAAAGATGCAATCTGGCAAGATCTAGATTTAGATGGAAAAACAGATTTGATAGTCGTTGGAGAATGGATGCCTATTACAATTTTTATGAATAGAAATGGAAAGTTGAAAGACGAAACTTTGGCATTTGGATTAGAAAAATCAGCTGGCTGGTGGAATTCGATTGCCTCCGAAGACTTCAATGGCGATGGGTTTCCAGATCTGTTGCTTGGTAATTTGGGTTTGAATAGTCGTTTAAAAACTTCCAGTAAGTACCCGGTCAAAATGATGGTCAAAGATTTTGATGATAATGGAACGATGGAACAGATAATTTCTTACCCGATAGATGGAAAGTATTATACTGTGGCGACCAAAGATGAACTGACAAAACAAATCCCATCTTTAAAGAAAGATTTTGTACACTATTCTGATTTTTCTGGTAAAACAGTGGAGGAAGTATTTCGAAGTTTTGATATAAAAGATGCAAAGATTCTAGAAGCCGATCAATTCGAATCAGTTATCCTATATAATCAGGGAGGTAAAGACTTCCTTCCAAGAGCGCTTCCTATTGAAGCACAATTTGCCCCAATTGAAGCGATTGCCATAGAAGATCTAGACAAGGATGGCTATTTAGATGTAGTACTGGGAGGGAACAATTCATCTGCCGCGCCTTATTTTGGGGCTTACCAGGGAAGTTGGGGATTGGTCCTGAGAGGAGATTCCAATGGTGATTTTAATGTGGGAAAAGGAAGCCAACTGAAAATAAAAGGGGATATTAAGGCCATAGAATCAGTTTCAGTAGGGACTAAAAAATGGATTGTGATTGCAAAAAATGACGGGGAGCTGGAAGTGATGGAAATAATCGAATCCCAGTCTAATAAATTAAATAGGAATTAGTTCTTATTTTATTTGGATTGATACAAGAAGTTGAATTATGCTATTGATAAGTTTTAGGGATTAAAACCTGTGTCTTTCTTATCTTTAATATTAAGGCGTCAACCAAGAGTGAGCTTTTTAATATTTCCAAAACTCTACTGAAGCATTATTCTTTACGACCTGTAGTAGTTTCTGATCATTAATTATCACGCTATGCAAGTCTCTGATATCACCTTCCAGTTTTAATCCATGTTTTCTATTATCCATGAATTCAAAAGTGCCATCTCCCTTTCCAATCAATACTTCTCCATAAGACGCATCATATTGGCCTACTTCCGGCTTTGCACCTCTTAGGTTTCCTCCCATTATCAAATCATCTATTCCATCCACATTCACATCAGTAATCAAAATTGTATAGATCCAGGATCGTTGAGCCATCCTAGGCAATTGGTCTACTTGAAACTTACCGTTTCCCTGATTGATCATTATTGCTGAGGAAAGGTAATTTATCTCCTGAATGATTGAGTTTTTAAGATCCTTTGGATTGAAGATGTCTTCCAAATATTTATCATTATAGCTATTGTATTTCAGGAATCGCTTTTTAATAGAAGGAATTTGCCGTTCTAATTCATGTTTCAATGTAAAAGGAATATGTTTTCCATTATCATCCTGTATGGCAAATAGGTGCTCAATTGAACCATTTTGGTCAAAATCATTAACAAACATTTTGATTGGGTTTTCAATAGTGGCCTTAAACCTTGTATTCAAACCATGATTTCCCAATACAAAATCCGGTTTGCCATCATTATTAAAATCGCCAACTTCAATCGACTGATACCAACCTTTGAAAGAGTTTATTTCAGAGATACTAGCTTTTTCAAGCTTACTCCCTGTATTTTTAAAAAAAGTAGGAGCCATCCATTCACCCACTATTACTAAATCTTCAATTCCATCTCCATCATAATCTACAATCGAGGCATCTGTCACCATGCCAATCTCTTTAAGCTCTGGGGCAAAATCCGGAGTACCATCCTGAAATTTCCCAGTGCCATCATTGACGAGAATATAACTGCTGGGATTTACTCCATAGGCAAATGGAACAACCCGTGACCCAACAAAAAGGTCAAGATGTCCATCATCGTTGATGTCAATGGTTTTGACGACCGATGTACTTGTAATAATACTAGATAAACCACTATGCTCCGCTTTTTTGAAATCCCCCTTACCGTCGTTCAGATAGAGCCTGTCGGCTAAATCAGGGGAACCAAAACCAGATTCATTTCCTCCTGAACTAACAAGCAGGTCAAGAGTCCCATCGGAATTTGCATCAAAAAATAAGGCATCTGTGTCTTCAGAGAATTTATCGTTTTCAAAAATATTTGTTTCAACTTTTTTGAAAGTCCCATTTTGCTTTTGTTTAAACAGCTGTCCCGCAAATCCTTTGGCTCCGCCAATATAGACATCCTCCAACCCGTCTTTATCGATATCCCCCCAAGTTGCTTTTGGCCCTTCCGTTGAAAGCATATGATAGGTAAGTCTGTCCCTGTCAAAGTCTACCATGTAATTTTCCTCATGGATATAAGATAAAATAGGCTTTGTTTCTTTACTAAATATTGGGGAATCAGAATCCTGAAAAAACTTAAATGAAGAAGGAGGTTCTATTCCCTCTTCCCATTTTAAAATCAGTGTTTGATCGGGTGCTATATCCTCAAGTACGGTAATTTTTCCATCGGGCCATCTTACCTGGAGTTCATCTATTTTACTGGTTTCCCCTAAACCAAAATGGAGAGTTGGGTCCACAGATGATTGAAATCCCCTGTTGGGAATGTTTTCTTGATAAAAAATCTCATCACCTGAAACAAGCTTTACCTGTGCTCCTATAGCGGCTGTGTTTTTATATCTCCCTTCAAGATGAACTTTTAAAAAATGGTTTTCGGGATTGAATTCACGGCTTCGATTTTTGAAAAGTAAAACCTCGTTGTTCACATTGTTAATGATAAGATCCATTGCACCATCATTGTTAAGATCACCGTAAGCTGAACCATTTGAATGAACCGGATCCCCCAATCCCCATTCATGAGCGAGGTTTTCAAAAATCAGATCGTCTTTGTTTTTGAATGCATAATTGGATACTGGGTTGATTGGAATAGGATCTACTAGCGCTTTAAAGTTTACTCCATTCTGTGAGATTAATTTTTTCTTGGTTTCCTCATTGTCAATAAAATTCAAGTAATCTAGATCAGTGAGATCCTGGTATATTCCATTCGAAACAAAAAGATCTTTAAGGCCATCATTGTCCATATCAAAAATTAAGGCTGCCCAACTCCAGTCAGTCGCTTCTATATTTGCTAATCTTCCCATTTCACTAAAACTACCATCCCCATTGTTGACATGAAGCATGTTTCGCGTATACTGATAGTGGTAGCCGTGCGTTACATTGAACTGAAATTTATCCCAGCTCTCAAAGGTGGTAATCTGTTTGACTCTCTGCAGTGGTTCAGGAAGCATTTCTGTTACAAAAATGTCTAGATATCCATTGTTGTCGATATCTGCGATATCTGCTCCCATTGATGCCGCAGATGTCGAGCGCATATAATCTGTTAGTTTTTCAGAGAAAGTACCGTTTTGATTGTTGATATATAGATAGTCTCTTTCAAAGAAGTCATTTGAAATGAAAATATCCATCCAGCCATCTCTGTTTACATCACCAATAGTAATGCCTAATCCAAAACCAATTACGCTTCCGAAAATTCCTGCTTGTTCCGAAACATCCGTGAATTTTTCCCCATCATTTCGAAACAGTTTATCTCCACCCACTGGATCCCTTTTAGGTCGCTCATTTTGCATCTTATTGAAACTTCCTATAGCTTGATAGCTATTGTTCAAAAGATAGACATCTAAATCCCCATCATTGTCATAATCGAAGAAAGCTGCATGAGTTGAATACCCTTGGTCTGCTAAGCCGTAAGCTTCCGCCATCTCTTTGAACGTACCATCCCCCTTGTTGATAAACAATTCATTTTGTTTGTTGTCTCCTTCAATATCTCCTGAATTACAGACGTAGATGTCTAAGAATCCATCACCATTGATATCTGCGAAGGCTACTCCTGTACTCCATGCTCGTGTACCAGCAGTTCCAGATTCTTCTGTCACATCTTTGAATTTGAAATTGCCCTCATTGAGGTACAATTTATTTTGCCCCATGTTTGAAGTGAGGTAAATGTCCAGTAAACCGTCGTTATTTATGTCTCCGAGTGCTGTTCCTCCTCCATTATAGAAATTTCTGTAGGTGAAAATGTTGAACTTTTCATCAAACTCGAGGTCATTTCTGAAAGTTAAGCCTGAAAAAGAAGAATCAATTTTTTGAAAAAGAGTTTCTGTGGAATTAGATTCTTTGCTCTGACAAGAAATAAACATAAGGTTTATCCAAAGTGCAAAAAACACGTTTTTGGTGAGCCATCTTATTCCCTTGTTCATAACATTAATACCTTCGGGTGTTAAATCTAGCATTTCTAAACATATTGTGGCAATTATCGAGTTAAATCCTGAACAGATTAAGGGTATTTAAGAATTGATTTAACCAAGAAGAACGAGCTTGTCTTTCAAGAAATTTTATGAAAATGAATTTGAATCAATTTTCAATTTCATTACCCTTATCCAAGATAAACTATCAATTCAATGATGTTAATATAATTTTATCCAATAGACAGAATCTGAATTTGTCGGTGCTAGCAAATATTTTTTTTCATTGATTGTTATTGGAGCTAATCTCCTTACTTCTTTGTGCTTTGGTACTTTTGAAAGTGATTTACCATCAATCCAAATTCCATTATAGTATTTCCATGATTGGTAAGAAATAGTATTGCTTTTTCCAATGTCTGTTCTAAACCCGGAAAAATTTCCTGCTAAATGAAGCGTTTGGGTCAATTCGTCCCAAAAAGTGTCCATTATTTGAGTCCATTGTGCAGCGCCCGGCAGCGGTTCAAACACAAAACTGCCATTTGCTTGTTGGAAAAAAATTCCGGATCTCAATTCATAGACAGGATACTTCTTTGCAGCGTTCAAAGCCGGAGCTGGAAATAAGTCTTCAGGTCTTGATATCCTGGAGTATTCCGCATAGGAATTATGTAATTTTTTGATTCCTGGGATTTGTTTGATCAAGTCATCTCTGGTTGCAAAAGGAACTAATTTATTTCCCATGAAATGAAAAATAATAGGATCAGCTTGTCCATTCCCATCAAAGTCAGCGTGGTAAAGCCATAGTGGTCTCTCAGTACTTGCTTTAAGTTTTGAATTTTCCCCCAAATTCCCGGAAATTATATCTTCTAATCCATCTCCATTGATGTCAGCGATTTCCAAAGATTGAATCCATCCCGAAGACTTTTCTAAACCGGTAATTTGAACCTCTTTCAGTTGATTATCATTTGTTTTTTTAAAAACCCGAATGGTTTGCCAATCTCCGGTAAGAATTAGTTCTTCTATCGAATCTGAATCTAAATCTGCCCATATAGCAGAATTGATCATCCCCAAATATCCTTCGGATCCAAACCAATTATTGGTTTCATCCCGGAACTTTCCATTGCCAAGATTTATTAATAAACTACTTTTTGGAGAGGCTCCATAATCTCCGGTTCCTACTGAAGCTCCTAAAAAAATATCTATATCTCCATCTCTATCCACATCGTGAATTGCTATCGAGGAGGTATTCTCACCAATAGGGGGGAGAGCATTTGGGATGAATTGAAATTCTCCATTTCCCTTCCCAAAATAGATTCTATCAAATAGGAAAAGATTTCCCTCCTCGTATTCATTCCCTGCACTTCCCACATATAAGTCTAAGTTACCATCCTGATTGAGGTCAGCAAATTTTGCTACGACATCCTCTGCTTTTGCTAATTGTTGGAATATTGGGTTTTGGATTTGTTCAAACCCACCATTTGAATTTTGCAGGAATATTACGCCCGGTTGATCCTTTGCACCGCCTAAATAGACATCCTCCAGTCCATCGGAATTTACATCGCCTATTGCTATTGCAGGGCCTAAAGAGGCAAAAGATCGAGGAATTAAATATTCTCTCTTTACCTCGTCGACATCAGTCTTTTCCTGATGTTTCCAGTCAATAACGGGTAAATCAATTTGTTTGGATTGCTCTTCATTGAATTGTTGATACCCCTTTCCGCTACCTTTTTCTAGGATGAGATTTGAATCAATTTTTATGTCAAAAAACACTTCGCTTTCTCCTTCTGGCCAATCTACAACCACGGAATCAATAACTTCCGCTTTACCCAAACCAAAAACTAAATGAGGGGGAACAGCGGACTGAAAACCTCTACTGGTACTCACATATTGGGAAAAAAGCTGCTGTTTACAGAAAACAGAAACTTTAGAACCAATCCCAAATCTATTGAGAGCTTTCCCCTTTAGTACAACAGAGAGGAAATGATTTCCGGATTTTTCTGAGTGATTTTTATAAATAAATGCAGGCTGATTTAAATTATTAATAATTAAATCCAAATCTCCATCATTGTCCAAATCAGCGTAGGAAGACCCGTTGGAATAACTTGGCTGATCTAAACCCCATGCACTAGCTTTATCACAAAATTTCAGATCTCCGGTATTTTGAAAGGCATAATTTGGAAGCTTAACTGTTGGGAGCATTTCTATTTGAGTTTCCCTTAAACTCTCCATTGAACTCGTGGGATCTGGTTCCTGACTATATTGAATGAAATCAAGATCATTGGGACGTTTAACAATCCCATTTGTCACATGAATATCCATAAGGCCATCATTATCCATGTCGAAAATCAAAGGGGACCAACTCCAATCTGAAGCAGATACTCCTGCAAATAAGGCCAATTCACTGAAATTACCATTACTTTGATTTACCTGAAGATGGTTCCTCACATATTGGTCGTTGTAGCCAAATTGCTTTTTGATCTGGTAAACTTCTGATTTATCTTCTCCTACAGATTTCATCCAGATTTCTGGATTCTCCGGGAGCATATCTGTAGTGAATATCTCTGGCTTTCCATCACCATTTATATCCGCAAGGTCATTTCCCATGCTATATCTACTGGTATTGGAAATCATATTTTCCAAAGATTCTAAAAACGTACCATCTTTTTGGTTTAGATAGAGGTAATCATTTTCAGTGAAGTCATTGGAAATATAAATATCTGGCCATCCGTCATTGTTAAAATCTTCTATTCCTACACCCAATCCAAATCCCAAAATGCTGGAATAAATGCCTGCCTCTTGTGTTACATCTTCAAAGCCTCTTTTTCCTTCTGCAGCTAAATTTTTAAAAAGTTTGTCTCCTTTCTCATTTGGTGTAGTTCGAGTTGAAGCTTTCGAAAATACTTCCGGGGATTTGACAGAATGATTCAGTAAATACATATCCAAATCACCATCTCGATCGTAATCAAAAAATACAGCTTGTGTACTGAAGCCAACAAAGTCCACTCCAAACTCTGCTGCTAAATCGATGAATGTTTCATCTCCCTGATTAATGTAAAGCCGGTTTTTTCCACGAAGCTCTTTGTATTCTCCAACTTGAGATACGTAAATATCCAATAAACCATCTCCATTTACATCAGCCATTGTGACTCCTGTGGACCATCCATTTTCTCCTGTCACTCCTGCCTTTTCAGTAATGTCATCAAATTCAAAATCCCCTTTATTTAAATAGAGTTTATTTGAAACTTGATTTCCAGTAAAATATAGGTCTATGAGACCATCATTATTGATATCTCCTGCGGCTATACCTCCTCCATTGTAGAAATAGAGATATTCAAGAATATTAAATTCGGGTGAAGAGGAAAGTTTGTTTTCAAATTCGATCCCAGATCGCTCGGATGGAATGAGCTCAAATAATTTGGTTTCCTTTTCTTTTTCGCAGGAAAATAGAAAAACAGTAAACGCCAGAAAACCTAGTGATTTAATCTTCATTTTACTTGTTTAGAACTTTCCAAATCTCAGCTGGCCCACTGTTTTTCACTATTAAAAATTGATGCTCATCAAGCTTATCTATAGCTCTAATATCACCGTCTAATCTCATTCCATGTTGTGAATTTGGCCAATATTCAAAAGACCCATCGCCGGTTCCCATTAGTATTTCACCATAACTTGCATCATATTTCCCTACCTCGGGTTTTGCCTGCTCCAGATTTCCTCCCAAGATCAAATCCAAATGCCCGTCTCCGTTAAGATCTGTCACCTGAATCGCAAAAATCCAGGATTTTTGTGCCATCCTTGGTAATGCTTTCCAAGTAAAATTCCCATTTCCTTGGTTGATTAGAATCCCAGAAGCCAATTGATTCACTTGTTTAATAATAGAATTATTAATGGCTTCTTCCGGGAATAAATCCTTTAGCATTTGATTGTTATAATTGCTGTAGCGCATATATTTCTTACGGATTCCAGGAATCTGTTTTTCTAATTCATGCTTTAAAGTATAAGGTACCTGTCCTCCTTCATTTTGTCTCGTGAAGATGTGTTCAATTGCTCCATTTTGATCAAAATCATTCAGATACATGGATATTGGATGTTGGGTGTCAGTTTTAAATCGAGAATTCAACCCATGATTTCCAAGGATTAAATCGGGTTTTCCATCCTCATTAAAATCTCCAATCTCCAAACTTCTATACCAACCTTTAAGGGAATCCATTTCTGGCATTTCTATCAAATCTAGTTTGCCACCAGTATTCCTTAAAAAGGTAGGTGCCATCCATTCTCCAACCAAAACGAGGTCATTATTTCCATCTTGATCATAGTCCAATACTACTGCACTTGTTACCATCCCGATTTCTTTAAGCGCTGGTGCAAGTTGATTGGTTTGATCAGAAAAGTTTCCATTACCGTCATTAATCCAAATGATGCTATTGGCGGGAGCTCCATAAACAAATGGAACTAACCTTCCTCCCATAAAAAAGTCTATCGCTCCGTCTGAGTTTAGATCAATAGGTTGGATAACCGAAGTGCTTCCTAATACGAATTCAAGACCAGAATCCTGTTTCTTTTGAAAATTCCCCTTTCCATCATTAATGTAAACCCGATCCGCCAGATCAAGTGAACCAAAACCAGATTCGTTTCCCCCAGAAGCGACAACAAGATCTAAAAACCCATTTCCATTTACATCCACAAAAACTGCGTCTGTATCTTCTGAAAGTGCATCAGCTGCAAAAGAAGGTTGTTCTGAAAGCGTGAAGGTTCCATCTTTTTGTTGCAGGAATAATTTACCAGAAAAGGTTTTTGCACCTCCAAAAAATAAGTCTTCTAAACCATCACCGTTGACATCGCCTTTTGCATATGCGGGACCTTCGGTTGAAAACATATGGTAAGTAAGTCTGTCCCGATCAAAATCCACCATTGGATTTTCCTGATGAGTAAAATCTAAAACTGAAGCACTCTCTTTTTCAAAGAGAGCTCCTGTTGGTTTTTCGAAAAAATCAAAACCGACAGGCATCGCTCCGGATTCATCCCAATCCAAACGGATCAATTGATCTACAGGTATACTGGTTTGATGAGTAAATGAACCGTCTGGCCAGAGGACATTGATCTCATCAATTGTTGAGATTTCGCCAAGCCCAAGTGTTAATTTTGGATCTACTGAAGATTGGAATCCACGATTAGGCATTTGTTCCAGATAGAATTTTTTACTACCTGCTTTCACGATAATCTGGGCTCCTATAGCTTCAGTGTTTTTTCCTTTGCCCTTTAATTGCAACTGAAGAAAATGATGATCTGGGTGTAACTGACGCGTATCATTTCTGAAGATAAGGGCGAGATCATTTACATTGTTGATGACCAAGTCTAAATCCCCATCATTATCCAAGTCTCCATATGCAGCACCATTGGATTGAATTGGTTCTCCAAGCCCCCAATCATTTGCTTTGTTTTCAAATTGTAAATCACCCAGATTATGAAAAGCATAATTAGAAATCGGGTTGATGGGTATCGGGTCAATTAATGCTTTATAATCAACTCCTCCCTCAGAAATAATTTTGATTTTGGTCTCCTCATCATCGATGAAATTCAGATAATCCAAATCAGTAATATCTTGATAGATTCCATTCGCAACAAAAAGATCCTTCATTCCATCGCCATCCATATCAAAAATTAAGGCTCCCCAACTCCAATCAGTAGCTTCCACATTGGCGAGTCTCCCCATTTCACTGAATGTGCCATCTCCATTGTTGACATGAAGCATATTTCTTGAAAACTGATAGTGGTACCCGTGGTTCTTGTTGAATTGAAATTTATCCCAATTCTCAAATGTGGTTATCTGCTTGAGCCGAGTTGGAATCTCGGGTAGCATATCTGTAACGAAAATGTCCAGTAAGCCATCTCCATTGATATCTGCAATATCAGCTCCCATGGAGGCTGCGCTTATCGATCTCATGCTGGCTTCCAGTGATTCTGTAAATGTGCCGTCTTGATTATTTATATACAGATAATCTCTTTCAAAAAAATCATTGGAGATGAAGATGTCTGGCCAGGTATCTTGGTTGACATCACCAATTGTAATTCCCAAACCAAAACCTATTACAGACCCAAAAATCCCAGCTTCTTCACTAACATCTGTAAATATTTCTCCATCATTTCGGAAAAGTTTGTCTCCGCCGACAGCATCCCTTTTGGGACGCTCATTTTGCATTTTGTTGAAACTTCCTATCGCCTCGTAGCTATTGTTCAACAAATAAACATCCAGATCCAAATCTTTGTCGTAGTCAAAAAATACGGCATGGGTAGAGAATCCTTGGTTAGCTAAACCATATTCTTCCGCTTGCTCTTTGAAAGACCCGTCTTTGTTATTGATGAATAACTCGTTTTTTTTATTATCACCTGCAATATCCCCAGAATTACAAACATAGATATCCAGGAAACCATCTCCATTTACATCTGCCATAGCCACTCCGGTACTCCAGGCACTCTTTCCAGCAACTCCAGCTTGGTCCGTAATATCTTCAAACTGAAAATTACCTTTATTCAGGTAGAGTTTGTTATCGCTTAGGTTTGCGGAGAAATAGATGTCTAAAAGTCCATCATTATTGATATCCCCTAAGGCGACTCCACCTCCATTGTAATAATTTCTGTAGGTGAAAATGTTAAACTGTTCATCAAATGACAACTCATTTCTGAAATCAATTCCAGACTCCTCGGGATCAATTTTTTGGAAGAGGGTAGGGGTTGTTTTCTGTTCTTTCTGGCAAGAAAAAAGAATTGAAGACAGAATTATTCCAACAATTATTTTTTTCATGAGGGGTCCACTCCAAGTTCTTCCTGTACTTTCAAATCCAAAATCTCAGCCCGGATAATAGACAGGTGTTTCTTAAATATCCTGATTCTTCTATTACCATCCACTTTAACAAATACGATCTGACTTTTGTCTTCATTGCTCACCTCAATAAAACCACTTCCATACCACTTTTCAAAAAGCTGAACCACATCCTCTCTCAGTTTTTCCACAGATAATTCCTCATTCCATGGAGCCCATCCATCATATGCAAACTCTACGGGCATCATATAAATTTTATCATCCTCAAACTTTGGGTAAAACCTCATTTTAGCAGGATTACCTGAAGGCAATGGAGCATCGTACTCTACACTTAATTCTGTCGGTCCGTTCGTTAGGATTCCTTGACTATTTAACTCCCAACAAGTTTCAAAAAAGTCTTTCCTTGACATACCGAGCTCAATCCCTAGGAAGATTTCTTTCACTTCTTTACCTGATGCTATTTCCCTTTCCACCATCTTCTCATAAGGTGTTTGGCAGGAAGTAAGGCATATAGAAATAAAAAGTCCTAGATTAATGAATCTTGAATGCAATTGTATTTTCATTATTTCTCAAAAAGAGTAAATGATTCTCTTTATTAATTTTAATAGGTAAAATGTCCCTTATTTCTCCAGGAACGTAAATACCACTTTGTTCTGGAAGCAAGACTTCCCAATTATTTTCTTCTGATTTTTTCAGCACCCAAGAAAAACTCCCCATTTGACTGCCTAGTTCCGGTTTAATCTTGCTTTGGTTTCCTCCAAATATCAAGAATTGCTCTCCTTCATTTCCTTGGAATGATTGTATAGCATAAACTGGGGCAGATTGTACCTCTTGGGGAAGTGGGATTTTTTCAAAGGTTCCCTCTCCTGTATTTATCCAAGCGGAAGTACTAAGGATATCCCCTTTTAGAATTAAAGATTTTGACAATACATCCTCTGGAAAGAGTTCTTGCAGGCTCTTGTTTTGATAGGAAGCATAAGTTGGTAATTGTTTTTTCAAAGAAGGAATTTGTTTCAATAAAGTATTTTTCATGAGCCAAGGAATAGCTTTTTGGCCGTCAGAAGAAACCATGATATGGTCGAGGGATCCATTTTGATCAAAATCATTAATGTAAAGTTGAAGTTGATTTTTTGGTGATGTCTGCAATCTTGAATTAAGTCCAAGGTTACCTGCTAAAATATCTGGAAGACTATCTCCATTGATATCCTCAATCAAAAGTGTATTCCAGAGGCCGCTGGTATTTGAAAAACCAAATTCTTCAGTCTTTTCCTCAAATTTCCCTTGTGAAAAACTAAAGACTCTGATTGGCATCCATTCCCCGGCAAGAATTAACTCAGCATTACCATCTCCATTTAAATCATCCCAGCCGCCACTTGTGAGCATTCCGATTTCAGAAAAATCAAATCCAAGAGTTTTAGAGACATCTTCGAAATTACCTTTACCATCATTCCTCCAAAATGAAATAGGAGCTGGAAGCCCATATGCAAAAGGAAGGGATCGATGTCCCATGATCAAATCTATATCTCCGTCTTGATCTATATCTTCAGAAAGGATAAATCCGGTTGGAAACGAAGGAAAAACAGTTTCTTTTTTCTGAAAACTACCATTTCCATCGTTGAGATAGAGTCGGTCTTTGTATTGAAAAGCACCATATGCAAATTCAATTCCTCCAGATCCTACTATTAAATCGAGATGGCTATCTCCATTGGCATCAAAAAAATGGGATAATACATCTTCAGAAAGACTGTCTTTTTCGAAAACTTCTCGTTGTTTTGGGATAAAGCTCCCGTCCGGTTGCTGTATCAAAAGGGCAGAACTTTGGCCTTTTGCTCCTGGAATAAATAAATCCTCCAGTGAATCTCCATTAATATCTCCTTTGGCGGCTTTGGGACCTTCATTACTGATCATCCAAAACCTAAGTCGATCCCGGTCAAAATCTATAAAATTGCTTTCTCGATGAGTAAAAGGAATCCTATTTTTTGAAGTGGTGAATATGGGTTTTGGAGTGGAGGGTACTGAAGGGGAAAGATTTAGACTTGAAGGTTTAAATGTAATGATTTGATTAGTTGCAATTTCCTTGAAAATATTTATTTCTCCATTAGCCCATCTGATTTGTACGGAATCGATCTTGGATGCATCTCCTAAACCAAAATGAATTCTGGGGTCTACCGATGACATGTATCCTTTGACCGGCTGAAACTCTTGGTAAAGTTTTTTTCCTTGAACAAAACAAGTTACCTGAGCTCCAAATTCCTGTCCTAGGTTTAATGTCAAGTAATTTGAGTTTTGGGATTTTTCGGTATTATTTTGATAGATGTAGGCTCGATCGTTTAGATTATTAATAACCAAATCCAAATCTCCATCATTATCCAAATCCCCATAAGCAGCCCCGGTACTGAAAGTTTTTTGAGAAAGCCCGATTGAATCTGCAAGATTTTGAAAATTCCAGTTTCCTAGGTTTTTAAACCAATAATTCTGCTGAGGATTTGATGGGAACTCATCGATCATTTTGGTCAGTAAAACAGAGTCTCTTCTAAAACCTTCTATTTTCTCCTGATCGTTCACATAGAAATCAACAAAGTCAAAATCAGTAAGATCTTTAACGATTCCATTTGCAACAAAAACATCTTTGAGGCCATCATTATCTGCATCAAAAATCAAGGCTCCCCAGCTCCAATCTGTAGCTTCCATCCCCGTTTGTCTGGAAACCTCTGAAAATATTGGTTCGTTCGTTTCTGGTTTGAATCCAAGATTCCTTTGAAGCGTGTTTCTGGTAAACTGATGATGATAGCCGGCTTTTATATTTGCCTCATACTTATCCCACTCTTCAAATGGAGTTTTGGTTTTTGCCCGGCTCAATTCAGCCGGTAGCATTTCTGTAACAAAAATGTCAGGTCTTCCATCATTGTCTAGGTCGGCAATATCTGCTCCCATGGATCCCATACTTAACTCTGAAATCAATTCAGGTAATTGCTCAGAAAAAGTACCGTCTTGGTTGTTAAGGTAAAGGTAGTCCCGTTCGAAAAAATCATTTGAAATATACAAATCAGGCCATGTATCTGCATTGAGGTCAGCCACGGTGACTCCGAGACCATAACCGATTGCACTTCCATAAATTCCGGCTTCCTCGCTCACATCTGTGAACTTGTCCCCATCGTTTCTGTAAAGTTTATTTCCACCATTTTCATCTCTGATTTCTCTTTGACCTTTTCGCAAATCAAAAATCCCAACTGATCTTGTCGAATTACTTAGTAAATAAAAGTCTAGATCTGAATCTTTGTCATAATCAAAAAACACGGCATGTTGGGAAAGGCCTTCATCATTCAATCCATAGGAGGCTGATTTTTCTGAGAAAGTAAGATCTCCATTATTGATAAAAAGTTCATTATGCCTTTTAGTGCCTCCGGGAGGTCCGGATTTGCTGACAAAAATGTCAGTTAGACCGTCCCCATTGATATCAGCCATACTGACTCCAGTAGACCACACGTTTTCTGATTCTAAACCTGCAGAAACTGTGATGTCCTTGAATTTTAAGTTTCCTTCGTTGAGGTAGAGTTTATTCGAAGTTTGATTTCCTGCTAGAAAAATATCGATCAAACCATCCTGATTGATGTCAGCGAGAGCGACTCCTGCTCCGTTATAAAAATTTCTAAAAGTATATGGGTTGACCTTTTCAGTATATGAAAGATCATTTCTAAAACTAATCCCTGTTTCTTCCTCAGAGAGTAATTGGAATAGGGTGATTTCTTTCCTGTCCTGATTGCTGCAGGAAGCGAAGATAATGGTAAGAAATAGGATGTAAGTCCTAATTTTCATAGAGTTTTGAAAAAAAAGGAAGTGTACAAAAATACACTTCCTTTTCTGTAATTTACCAAATACTTTTAGTAACCTGGATTTTGAGTCAGATTAGGGTTAGCATTGATTTGTTGTAATGGGATTGGAAATAAAGCTCTGTAAGGTTCAGATGCTTCTTTTTCCCACCATGGTTCATTCCATTTTCCAAATCTGATCATATCAGTTCTTCTGGATGCTTCTGCAAACAATTCATACCCTCTTTCATTATAGATATCATCTAGAGTCAAGGAATTATAGGCAGGCATTTTAGCTCTTGTTCTTACTTGATTGATTGCAGTCAAAGCATCTCCTGTTTTTCCTTGACGGAATGCTGCCTCTGCTTTGATTAATATGATATCTGATAATCTGATCAAAGGATAATCATTACTCATGTTAGAAGGTGAGCCGGAAGCAAATTCAAATTTACCAACTCTTACTCCTGCTTGTCTAAAAGCGTTTGGAGCAAGCATATTAATTTCTGGAGTGAAAGTCAAAGGTTCTCCATCTGGATCATTGGCTTCTGCAGAAATATCATTTAATCTAGTTCCATCAGCAGCAAATTGTGGGCCTTCCAGGAAACTTTGTTTTCTCACGTCGTTGTCATCAAAACTATTATAGAACTCTTCTAAAGAAGCATATCCATTCCATGGCTGCTCTTGCAAGTTGAATGTATTTTGACTTAGGTAGTGAAGTGTCATTTGGACCAAGTTGAATCCACCTGCATTGTTTTCATCATACGGTAGTGTTAAAATATTCTCAGTTGATCCTCCGTTTCTGGTTGCAAAGTTGCTAAAGAAGTTTGAAGACAAAGAATATAAACCACTGTTAATAACAACATCAGCAGCAGCTTCTGCATCAGCCCATCTAGGTGTACCTGTATAGATTTCTGCATTAAGATAAAGCTTAGCCAGCATTGCATGAGCTGTATAATAATTGATGGTAGTTTTAGTATTAGACTTAACTAAAAGATCCACATTATCCAAAATAGAAGACTCGATAAAATCAAACACTTCTTGCCTTGAATTATTGGATGGATTTCCACCTGTTGAAACTTCTGTTATGATAGGTACATTTCCAAAACTATCGATGAGCCAAAGGTAAGATAGGGCTCTAAGTACTTTTAATTCTGCATTTAATGCTTCCACATCTGGGAATGAAATGATCAAGTTGTTGATTTCTCCAATCGCAGTGAAGCAATAGTTCCAAGAGTTATTGAAAGCTTCATCAGAAGGAGACCAGGTGTGTCTGTGCATTCTTAACCATAGTCCACCATCTTCCCAGTCGGCTCCTTTTTGAGGTATTGCCATTTCATCCGACGCCACTTCATAGATTGACCATATGCTATTATGACCACCCCAGCTTCCTACTATTCTTGAATATGCAGAAGCTTTCAATACGTCAATCAACTCTGGATTATTACTGTTAGCTACATCTTCAGGAGTAACTCCATCGAGGACCTCCTGATCCAATTCCCAACATGATCCCAATAAAAACACCATTGGAACCACTAGACAAATTTTACTTATATATTTTAGCATGTCTCTGATTTTTGATTGATTATTTAAAATTTACAGTTACACCCAAAGTCAGTGATCTAGTCTGGAAGTAGGTATTTCTTCTTTCAATACCTGGCGATAATGAAGTAGTAAAACCATCTCCATTTTCAGAATCTGTAATTCTTACTTCAGGATCAACCCCTGTGTAATTTGTAATTGTGAATAAGTTCTGTGCAGCAAAATAAACTCTGAAAGAATTTAAGTTAGGAGAACTTGTTTTGAAATTATAACCCAATTCCATATTGTCTAATCTTACGAAACTAGCATTTTCGATATAAGAGCTATTGAATGTAGGTGTAGACGTAACTAGAGGTGATGTTGGAGTCTTATCAGTGACAACAGAATTCCAAGTATTTGATCCAGCATCAGCATTTTCATAGAATCCTCTGTAAGAATTATACAAGTCATGACCCCATGCTCCTCTTAAAAAGAAACTTAAATTCCATTGTCCGTAGACAAAGTTATTTGCAAAACCGAATTCACCTTTTGGTAGACCGTTTCCTAGTTTTTCAAATTCATTTGGATCAGTGGTAGATAGAATGTATTCTCCACCATCTGTTAATCCATTTAATCTCGGACCGTAGAAATCACCAAGCGTCTGACCAACTCTGTTATAAATCATTGGGTTGTTATTCTGTCCAGGAGATCCCGGAGGGGCAAACCTCAATTCTTCAAATCCAAGATCTCCAGCTGATAAACTTTCAATTGTTGTCTTTTGATATATAGTGAAGTTGATACTTGGGCTCCAATTGATGGGGCCCAATTCTATTGCGTTTGCTGCTAATGCGAATTCAAAACCTCCAGCTTTCAAATCTGCAAGATTTACCCAAGTGGAAGATGCTGTATTAAATCTTCCAGGATCGAATGGGTTTGGTGCTCCAGTTGCAACAGGCACATTAAATAACAAGTCAGAAATATTCCTAACATAGTAATCCATGCTACCGGTGAATTTGTCATTAAACAAACCGAAGTCAATACCGAAGTTAATCTCGCTTTTAGTTTCCCATTTTAGATCTTTGTTGGGATTTGAGTTTTGAACAATACCTACATAAACGTCATTTGTTGTCAGAGGATCACCGTCCAAATCAATTCGGTTCCCGTTTCCATAAGCACCTAATGCTAAGGTAGGAGAAGGGGGAAGGTTTCCAGTGATACCATAAGATACTCTTGGTTTGAATTGGCTGAAGATTCCCATGTCAAAAATCTGATTGAAATCAGCACCGGCACTGAAGGCGGGAAAAATACCAGTCTGGTTGTTATCACCGAATCCTGAATAAGTTTCAGCTCTTACCGATGCAGAGAAGAAGTAGGTATTATTATAGTTGAAGTTTGCTCTTCCGAATAAAGAATTAAGCTTGTCTTCGTTCGCAAATGATGAAACATCCGTATTGTTTCCAAGTCTGATAGAACCTGCCCCAAGATTATTCCATCCTAGATCAAAGAGATATTGTCTAACTCTTGCATTGAATCCTTGGTTTTTAGTTGTCTGAGTTGCCCCGCCGCCTAACAAGGTTAAATTTAAACTAGGAGATAAATCAACTTCATATCTGATTGTTGATTCAAAGATTTTTTGAGATCTGTCAAAAGTATTTCTTTGTGCAGAACCACCGGCTCCCAATCCAACTTGGAAATCATATTGTGACCAAAATGCTCCTGAAAGTGTATTTCTTCTATCCTGAGAATACTGAGCAGAAACAGTCAAATTTGGAAGAATGTCATATTCTGCTCTGTAAGATGTCAAAGCAGTTTTAGTTTCACCAATAAATTGCTGTTGGTTTGCTAATGCAACAGGATTGTAGAAGTCAAATAAATCTCTTTGGAAATATCCATCGAAACGATTAACTGCATCTTCAGAATTTTCGAAAACTGGAGCAGTTGGATTATATAATGTCGCATATCTAAATGCTGCATCATTGATTGATTCTGAGTCTACATTGGTAAATGACAAGTTTACATTAAATCTCAATTTATTGTCAAGAACTCCCTGTTGTAAATTCAATCTTGTATTAAGTCTCTTGTTAGAAACACCGTTTACAATACCTTGGTTATCTCTGTAGTTAACTGAAGCCATGTAGTTGGTATTGTTAAAGCCACCGGAAACGCTAGCATTAGTAGTATAAGAGAATGCATCATCAATCAATTCATTTCTCCAATCAGTATTACTTCCAAAATCAGTTCCACCTCTTTCCACAAATTCTTCTGCAGAAAGTATTGGAATTAAATTGGTTGCCTGATCCATTGTTCCAAAAGCATTAATTGAAACACTTGCTCTACCATCTTTACTAGATTTCTTCGTTGTTGTAATAAGAATAACACCTGAAGAACCTCTAGCGCCATAAATAGCAGCAGCAGATCCATCTTTCAACACATCAATAGATTGGATATCATTTGGATCCACATTTTCAAGGGATGCTCCAATTACTCCGTCTAGTACAATTAGGGGAGAAGAGTTTGCTCCAAATGTAGATAGACCTCTCAGTCTAACATTGAATCCTGAGTTTGGGTTACCACCTGGTCTTGTGATTGATAGACCAGCAACTTTACCCTGTAATAATTGAGCTGGGTTGGAAACATTACCTCTGTTAAAATCTTCAGGTTTCACCCCTACAACTGCGGATGTAATCTCCTTTTTATCTTGAGAACCATATCCAATTACCACTGCTTCCTGCAGACTTTGGATATCTTCTTCCAAATTCACAGTGATTGTAGATTGGTTCCCGATTTCAATTTCCTGGGTTAAGTATCCAACAAATGAAATCACCAAAATTTGATCTCCGGCTTGTAGTTCAATAGAGAATTTACCGTCCAAGTCAGTGGCTACACCACGAGTGGTACCCTTCACCAATACCGTAGCACCTGGAACAGGGTCTCCAAAACTAGCATCCAGGACTGTACCAGTCACAGATCTATTTTGGGCGTTTACAGCTGTTGAAATCCCTACTAAAAGGGTCATCAATAGCAGAAACGACTTTAGTTTTTGTAAATAATTTCTCATAGGGTTTTTTGTTTGTTTAAAAAGCGAAATAGGTATGAGTACTTAATTTCGAGGCTAAAGTGGATGTAATTGTTTGATTTTGCAATTGGTGACAAACCCCTGAACTGTATGTTTAAAAAACTATATTTAACAGATTATTCCTTCTATTAGATAATATTTATCTAATCGAGTAAATTATAGTTGAATAAACAATGGAAATCGATTTCTATTTACGAATACTTAAAAAATTGCATTTTTATTAATTTTTTCGAAATTCTATCGCCTTTTGAAACATCCTCATACGGCCCAAAAAACATATTTTTAATTTTTTTTAGGAAGTTCGGCTAAATGTTTAATTATTTCTTTGGCTATAAACGATCAGATTACGTATCAACTATAAAAATTTAATTAGAAAAGTCTAACTAATTAATTGATACTACTCAGAACCCATTCAAAAATTTGGTTATTAAGCTCAATATTTCTTAAATGATATGAATAAATTCTAGTGTCAAGACATTTTAAAGATATATTTATCCTATAAGAATTAATATATGATTCAATATTTAAAGTTTTTAAAGTATCCCATTTTTGGAATTTTATTTTTCATTTCTTTTTTCACTTATTCCCAAGGTATAAGAGGCAAGGTGGTTTCTTCAGATGGAGAGATTTTACCTTATGCTTCAGTTTATATTAGGAATTTGGGAGATGGGGTACCTACCAATCAGGACGGACGATATGAGTATAAGCTTGATCCTGGTGTTTATGATGTTTTGATTCAGTTTTTGGGCTACAAATCACAGCTCAAAACAATAGAAATAAATGATACTTGGGTTGAGCTTGATTTTACTTTAGAACCACAAGTATATACGCTCAGTGAAGTGGAAGTGAGAGCAGGTCAGGAAGACCCCGCTTTAACAATCATGAGAAAGGCGATCTCAAAAGCTAAGTTTCATAGACTACAACTTCAGCAGTACAGTATGACTGTGTATTTAAAAGGTACAGGACAATTAACGGATGCTCCTTTTTTCCTGAAGAAAACTCTTGAAAAAGAAGGAATGAAACTTAATGAAGCTTATACCAGTGAGTCAGTTTCTCGAATCACTTTTACGCTACCAAATAAAGTAGAGGAAAAAGTAATATCAATTAGAACCAATGGTGATAATCAGTCAACTTCGCCAGCTCCTTACATCCAAACCAGTTTTTACCAAGACAAAATCAATGATATTATTTCGCCACTTTCAAGGTCTGCATTTGCTTATTATAGGTTTAAATATGAAGGTAGTTTTTTTGATCAGGATGTCTTGGTAAATAAAATACGAGTAACCCCAAGATCAAGAGGAGAGCGAGTATTTGAGGGATATATTTATATTATTGAAGATCTTTGGGCAATCCATTCACTTAATCTGAAGACTTCTCTTCTTGGATTTGATATTCAAGCAACCCAGCAATATGCACTTGTTGCGGAGAATGTTTGGATGCCACTTACCCATACATACACCTTTGGCGGCAAGTTCTTTGGTTTTGAAGGGGAATTTAAATATCTGGCTTCTACCCGTGAATATGAAGTGACATTAAATCCAGATTTGGCCTACGTTCCGGATATTATTGATGAAAAAGTTCAGGAAGTTCCCGAAGAAGCGGTTGAGTTTAAAAAGTCAGAATCAGCTTTGGAGCAATTGGCAAAAGAACAACCAACCACAAGAAAGGAATACAGAAAACTTATAAATGAGTATGAGAAAGAGGCGTTGAAAGAAAGAGATGAGCCTGAGGTGATTTCGGAGAGCTACTACAGTATCGATTCTTTAGCAAAAAAGAGAGCGCTGTCTTATTGGGATAGTATTCGCCCTGTACCGCTTACAGAGAAAGAAATAGAAGGATACAAAAGGGATGACAGTCTTGCTGTGGTAGAAGTAGCTAAAATAAGTGAGGTGGATTCTGTTGCAAAAAAAGCCAGAAGTAAATACAAACCTCTAGATTTTATGAACGGTTCTTCTTATAGCTTCGGGAAAGGGATTTCTGTAGGTTTTAAACAAAATTGGACCAAAATTTCATTCAATACAGTAGAAGGATTTAAACTCGGCATGGGGCTTTTCTATAGAAAATATCAGGAGGAAAAACTTGCAGATAGTGTAAATCGCATCCGAAAAAGCTTCAATATAGAACCCGAGTTAAGATATGGATTTTCTAGTAATCAGTTCTATAGTAAGGTTGATTTTAGATGGTCAACAACAAAACCAATATCGGGAACAACTTTCGGATTGGAGGGAGGTAAATTTATCTACCAATTTAATGGAGGTGAGCCAATTAATGAACAGGTAAATGCCCTTTACTCCCTTTTGTTCAGGCAAAATTACATGAAATTATATGAACAAGATTTTGCAAGGGTCTATTGGGCACATCGAGTGAATTACGGATTTACCTACAGGGCAAACCTAATGTATGCAAAAAGAAATCAACTTTTCAATAATTCTAATTACAGTTGGTATAATAAGGAAGAAAGAGTATATACTTCAAACCAACCTGAAAATGTAGAAATCGAAGATGTAGCATTTCAAGATCATGAAATTTTAAAGTTCAATACAAGTATAGAATGGAGACCTGGCGTGAAATATGGAATTAGAAATGGCAGGAAATATCCGATTACAAGTAATTCTCCCCTGATTAAATTTAATTACACTAAGGGGATCGGTAGTTTATTGGATTCTGAAACTGCTTCAGATTTTGACCACATTGAGTTGGGAATAGAACATTTCTTTGAATTTGGAGTCAGCGGTAAATTTGATTTTAATGTTTCAGCAGGTACATTTTTGAATAATAATCAAGTGTATTTTCAAGATTATCAGCATTTCGGCGGGAATAGAACAATCTTCTCCAATTTTGGGCCTGCTTCAAATTTCCGATTCATGGATTATTACAAATACAGCACCAATACTTCTTATGTGTCGGGAATATTCCATTACCAATTCCGCAAATTTCTACTTACTCAATTACCTATGTTGAGGTTTTCAGGAGTTAGGGAGAACATTTTCTTTAATTATCTGAAAACTGAAAACTCTCCAAATTACATGGAAGTAGGGTATTCTTTGGACAACCTTTTCAGGATTTTCCGATTGGAGGTGGGAGCAGGATTTGAAAATGGCAATTATCTCAGAGGCGGAGTTCGATTCGGGATTGCTACGTTTATCCAGGTTAACTAAGCTGAAAAAAAATAAAACCCGATATAAACCGGGCTTTTTCTAATCTATCAAAAATTTAAACTTTCATGATATCTGCTTCCTTCTTAACTAATAGCTCATCTATTTTAGATGAGTATTGATCTGTTAATTTTTGAACCAGATCTTCAGCTCTTTTTATTTCATCTTCTGATGCGCCATCTTTTTGGAGCTTTTTTAATGAATCATTGGTTTCTTTTCTAACTGTTCGAATTGAAATCTTTCCGTTTTCACATTCATTTTTAGCTTGTTTTACCAAATTGATTCTCCTTTCTTCAGTGAGTGCAGGTATTGTCAAAATTATAAGTTCCCCGTTGTTTTGAGGGGCTAATCCCAGGTCAGAATTAATGATGGCTTTTTCAATTTCACCAATAAGGTTTTTTTCCCAAGGCTTAATCGAAAGGGTTCTTGCATCTGGTGTATTCACAGAAGCAACTTGAGTTAGGGGAGTCGGAGCCCCATAATATTGGACCATTATTCCATCCAACAAATTTGGCATCGCTTTACCAGCACGGATTTTTAGTAATTCAGCTCCGGTATGGTCTACGGCCTTTTGCATCAATTCTTTGGCTTCGTCTAAGAATAATTCGATTTCTTCCATAATCTTAAGGTTAAAGTGTTGTAATCAAAGTTCCAACTTCCTCTCCTTCTACGAGTTTACTTAAATTACCAGTTTTGTTCATGTCAAACACAATGATTGGTAGGTTGTTTTCCTGACAAAGTGTAAATGCCGTCATATCCATAACATTCAGGTTTTTTTCATACACTTCATGGAAAGATATGGTTTTATATTTAGTCGCAGTAGCATCTTTTTCTGGGTCTGCAGTGTAAACCCCATCAACTCTAGTACCTTTCAAAACCACATCCGCTTCTACTTCTATCGCTCTTAAACTAGCGGTAGAATCAGTTGTAAAATAGGGGTTTCCTATTCCCGCACCAAAAATAACAATTCTGCCTTTTTCCAAATGGCGGATTGCTCTTCTACGGATAAATGGCTCACAAACGCTTTCAATTTTGATCCCAGACATCAATCTAGTGTAAAGGCCAGATTTTTCAAGGGCACTTTGTAAAGCCATTGCATTAATTAAAGTTGCTAACATACCCATGTAATCTCCCTGTACCCGGTCGATTCCAGATTGGGCAGCTTGAACTCCTCTAAAAATATTCCCACCTCCAATTACGATCGCAATTTCTACTCCCATTTCCTTAACCTTCATGATTTCTTTGGTGTATTGCTGAAGTCTATTTGGGTCGATTCCGTAATTTTTATCTCCCATGAGAGCCTCACCACTTAGTTTAAGGAGTATTCTTTTATATTTCATAGATGGATTTATTTGCAATGGAGTTGCTGAATAGAATTTTTTTGATCAAATAATCCGACAAATATAATTCCTTCATGGCATTATGCTAGGGCAAATCTAATTTTTGCCTTTTGTAAGTATAAATTACTTTTTAGAATTGAATCAATACTTGATTTTTTTCTACGCTCTGTTTAAGGTTTACTTTTACCGCTTTTACCAAACCATCTCCAGGAGCTTTGATAATATTTTCCATTTTCATAGCTTCTAAAATCAAGACAACATCCCCTTTCTTAACTTCATCCCCGGGCTTTACTTTGAGTTCTAAAATTAAACCTGGCATCGGGGCTTTTATATCTTTTACTAAACCAGCAGCGCTATTATTCATGCCCATTTTTTCCAGCAAAAGATCAAATCTGTCCTTTAATTGCAGAGACACGGTTTTATTGTTTAGTCGAATCTGAAGAGTTTTGGTTTCCCTTTCAAATGAAATCAATTCAGCTTCAAGGGATTGATTGTTCCGAATGAGATGAATCTTTCTATCTGAAATCCATTCTAAATCCCATTCTATTTTTTTATCGTTAACCTCTGTCAGGTTTTCGGCTTTTTCTACCGAAAAGGTTTCGTCCTGGATAGTTACTGAAAACATTACCATTTATTTGAAGCTGAAAATATTATATCCGATCTTTTCGGTCTTTCTTTTCTCAAATATGAAACAAATGCAAACTAAGGCAAAAAATATTTTGCAAAAGTCTACCAAGTTAGGACTTGGATTACTAATTATTCTCCTCGGTTCTTGTAAATCTTCTCAGGATATTTCTCAAAAAACTGAAGAGAAAGAAGATTTGGAATTAAGTATGGACACCAACCCAGAAGAGATAATTGATACGATGAAGATTTTGAAACTCATCGATGAGAAAGAAAAAGAAATTTTAAACTATAAAGGATCTGCAACCCGTTTTTTTGATTTGATTCATACAGACTTAGAAATAGATTTTGATTATCAAAGACAAGCTGTTCTAGGAAAGGCCGTGCTTACCATGAAGCCTTATTTCAAACCGCAAAGAGAAGTCGTTTTAGACGCTCAGGATTTTGAAGTGGGTAAAATTTATTTTGTTCAGAAGTCTGACAGCACAAGTTTAGCTTACACTTATAACGAGCAACAATTACGAATTTTTCTTCCAAGGGAAGTTTCAAAGGATGATACCTTTGATATCTCAATGACATACACTGCTTTTCCTGAGAGAAACTCAGGAAATGGAAGTCAAGCTATAACAGATACCAAAGGCCTTTACTTTATTGATCCAAAAGGTGTGGACCCATTCAAATCAACAATGATTTGGACTCAAGGAGAGACTGATCATAATTCTAAATGGTTTCCTACTATTGATCATCCCAATGAGAGAATGACTCAACTTTTTAAATTAACGGTACCAGATTCCATGATTTCAATTGGGAACGGGGAATTGATAAATCAAAAGGATCTGGGGAATGGGTTTCATTTTGATTATTGGGAAATGAAAATGCCACATGCCCCTTATTTGGCTGCTTTTGCAATCGGTAATTTTGGAAAAGTGGAGGCAAACTGGGAGGGTGTTCCCCTCGGATATTTTGTAGAAAAAGGATTCGAGAAAGGGGCTAAAATAGTTTTTCAAAATACACCTGAAATGATTGGATTTTTTTCTGAAAAGCTCGATTTCAAATTTCCATGGCCTAAATATGACCAAGTTGTAGTGAAAGACTTTGTTTCCGGTGCAATGGAAAATACCACCGTTTCGATTTTTATGGAAGAACTGAAACTTAGCGAGGTGGAAGCGGTAGATTCGGAATGGGATTATATTATCGCACATGAACTTTTTCACCAATGGTTTGGAGACTTTGTAACCACGGAATCATGGGCTAATCTTACTTTGAATGAGGGATTTGCCAATTATAGTGAATATTTATGGAACGAATATAAATATGGAAAAGACCAGGCAGCATTAAAGCTGGTAGCTGAAATGGAAACCTATTTCCAGGAAGCTTTGAGCAAGCGAGTTGACTTAATCCGCTATCAATATGAGGATTCTGAGGATATGTTTGATTCTCATAGCTATTCAAAAGGTGGAGTAATCTTACATATGCTAAGAAAGTATCTCGGAGACGACGCTTTTTTTCAGGGACTGAATTTTTACCTAAATGAGCATGCACTTTCGAGTGTAGAAGTTCATGATTTGAGGCAAGCTTTTGAACAAGTGAGTGGGGAAGATTTGAATTGGTTTTTTAACCAATGGTATTTGGATAAGGGGCATCCTGAGCTTTTAATAGAAATAGATTACACTATACCGGAAAATGTCTTGATTTCTGTAACCCAAATTCAGGATTTGGAAATTACGCCTCTTTATCAAATTCCATTTGAGGTGAGCTGGTATGAAAATGGGGAAAGACAAGTGAAGCAGTTTATGCTCAAAGAAGCTTTCCAGCAATTTGCATTAGAAAATGGGAAGGAAACGGACTTGGTGATGTTTGATGAAAATAAGGATCTCTTAATTGTAAGAAATCAGCAAAACTCTAAAGAGCAATGGGTAAGTCAATTTGAGAGGTCCGAATTAGGAATAGCCAGATATGAAGCATTAGATAGTTTGGTTGCTTTAGAGGCATATGAAGAATTAAAATTATTGATTCCAAAGGCCATCGAGGATGATTTTTGGTCCATAAGAGAATTGGGTTTGGGAATTCTGCAGAGTCATACTGAGTGGATGGTTGAAAATCCTGGGTTAGAAGAGGCAGTTTTTAGAATTTTGGGAAGTAAATCTAAAAATTCAGTCAGAGCGGGAGCTATAGATGTCTTATCAAGTTTTGATGCTAAAAAATATGAACGAACTTTTTTGGAATTGTTAGAAGAGCGATCTGTTTTAGTGACAAGTTCAGCTTTAATGGCTCTTACAAGTATTGATGAATTAGAGTTAGATGAGGAAATAGTCGGTAAATATTCCGAAGAAAATAATTATCGGTATGTCATTCCCATTTCAGAGTATTTTATTACCAAACCCATTTTGGGAAAGGGAGAATGGTTTAATGATAAAATTAAAAGACTTTCAGGTGAGGGCTTATATTTCTTTTTAGGGTATTATGGAGAATATTTTAGCAGGTTCCCTGAAGAAGGAAAATTAAAAGCAGTGGAAAATCTAAAAGAAATTATGAAGTCTGATCCTCAAAATTTCATTCGCTTAGGAGCCTTTCAAGCGATTTTAGCTTTTTCAGATGACCCGAAGGTTTTGGAAGAAATTTCTGAGATTGCGGCTTTAGAAAAAGACCCAGAGCTTAAAAGCTATTATGATTATTTTATGGAAGCCTTAAAAGATGAAAATTAATCGATTGATTTTTAGTTGGTTGTGTAATAAGTGAATAAAATCTTTTCAAATTTGAAATTCATCCTTTGATACTTTCAGAAAAGGCTATAATTTTGCCATCCGTTACGATAGATAGGTCTTTCAAAAAGACTTAAAAAAGTAGCGAAAGTTGGGGGAATACCAAAGCGGCCAACTGGGACGGACTGTAAATCCGTTGACTTATGTCTTCACAGGTTCGAATCCTGTTTCCCCCACAATTGTCTAATGCAAAATTTTTTCCTAGTTTTGCAGGGCTAAAAAAATTCGGCTTAGCCGGAAGAAAGCGGGAGTAGCTCAGTTGGTAGAGCGGCAGCCTTCCAAGCTGCAGGTCGCGGGTTCGAGCCTCGTCTCCCGCTCAATACTTTTCTTAGGGAAAGTATCGGGCTTAAGCCGACGTAGCTCAGGGGTAGAGTACTTCCTTGGTAAGGAAGGGGTCACGGGTTCAAATCCCGTCGTTGGCTCATATGGCTTTAATAAATTAATATAAACATATCTTTAAACTTAAACTGAGGATTTTCACGCATGGCAAAAGCACAATTCGACCGTTCCAAGCCGCACGTTAATATCGGTACGATTGGTCACGTAGATCATGGAAAGACCACTTTGACTGCTGCCATCACTACCGTTTTGGCTAGTAAGGGTCTATCTGAATTAAGAGATTTCTCTTCTATCGACAACGCTCCAGAAGAAAAAGAAAGAGGTATTACCATTAACACCTCTCACGTAGAATATCAAACTGCAAAAAGGCACTACGCTCACGTAGATTGTCCTGGTCACGCTGATTACGTAAAGAACATGGTAACGGGTGCTGCCCAGATGGACGGTGCTATCCTTGTGGTAGCTGCGACTGATGGACCAATGCCACAGACAAGAGAGCACATCCTTTTGGCTCGCCAGGTAGGTGTACCAGCTCTTGTAGTATTCATGAACAAAGTGGACATGGTAGATGATCCAGAACTTCTTGAGCTTGTGGAAATGGAAGTAAGAGAACTACTTTCATTCTATGAGTTTGATGGTGACAATATTCCTGTAATCGCTGGTTCTGCACTAGGTGCATTAAACGGAGAAGAAAAGTGGGTTAATACTGTTATGGAGTTGATGGATGCTGTAGATGAGCATATTCCACTTCCTGAGCGTGCTATTGACAAAGACTTTTTGATGCCTGTAGAAGACGTATTCTCGATCACTGGTCGTGGTACAGTTGCTACTGGTAGAATCGAAAGAGGAGTAATCAACTCAGGTGAAGCAGTTGACATTATCGGTATGGGTGCTGAAGGACTTAAGTCTACAGTTACTGGTGTTGAGATGTTCCGTAAGATTTTGGACAGAGGTGAAGCTGGTGATAACGTAGGTCTTTTGTTGAGAGGTATTGAAAAAGCTCAAATCAAGAGAGGTATGATTATCTGTAAGCCAGGATCTGTAACTCCTCACGCTCATTTCAAAGCAGAAGTTTATGTATTGTCAAAAGAAGAAGGTGGACGTCACACTCCTTTCTTCAACAAATACAGACCTCAGTTCTACTTAAGAACTACTGATGTTACTGGAGAAATCAAACTTCCAGAAAACGTTGAAATGGTAATGCCAGGTGATAACGTAACTATTGAAGTGAATTTGCTTAATGCAGTTGCACTTGAGAAAGGACTTCGTTTTGCGATCCGTGAGGGTGGTAGAACTGTAGGTGCTGGACAGGTTACAGAAATCCTAGACTAATCAAAAATTTCAAATATTGAGCAATGCGATCCTGAAGTATTTTGGGATCGCATTTGTTTCTTTACTGAACAATACCTAATTTTGCGTTCCCATTAGCGGAACGTTCATTCACACGGGCATAGTTCAACGGCAGAATAGCGGTCTCCAAAACCGTTGATGGGAGTTCGAATCTCTCTGCCCGTGCCAGTAAGTATTACAATATGAATCTAAAAAACTTTGTTCTGGAATCTTATGATGAAATGAAAAACAAGGTCACTTGGCCGAAGTATTCTTTTCTTCAAAATAGTGCAGTTTTGGTTTTAGTTGCTTCTTTGATCTTTGCTCTCTTCATTGGGGTAATAGATTTAGGTTTCGAAAACATCATGAAATGGTTTTATGATTTATTTTAATTGAATTGATATTACAGAATGGCTGAACATAAGTGGTACGTACTCAGGGTAGTAGCTGGGCAGGAAAAAAAGACAAAAACCTACTTGGATAATGAAATTTCCAGGCAGAAGATTGACGAATATATTCCTGAAGTGCTAATTCCTTCTGAGAAGGTATATGAGATGCGAAATGGCAAAAAGCGTGTAAGGGAAAGAAATTTCTTTCCTGGATATGTTTTAGTCAATGCGGATCTCTCAAATGGTGAGGCCAATCACGTAATAACGAGTATCCCAGGTGTTATCGGTTTCTTAGGATCAAACCAGGGGGGAGCTTCCAAAACCCCTGAACCATTACGCCAATCAGAAGTCAACCGTATTTTAGGTAAGGTTGAAGAGATTGATGAGTTTGCTGAGAAATTAGATACTCCATTTATAGTAGGAGAAACCGTAAAAGTAATGGACGGTCCATTCAGTGGATTTACTGGGACAATAGAGGAGATATTTGATGAGAAGAAGAAATTGAATGTTATGGTCAAGATCTTCGGAAGAAATACTCCGGTAGAATTAAACTTTATACAAGTAGAAAAACAAGACTAAGCAATGGCTAAGGAAATCACTGGTTATTTAAAACTACAAGTGAAAGGTGGCCAGGCTAACCCGTCGCCTCCAGTAGGTCCAGCTCTTGGTTCCAAGGGTTTGAACATAATGGAGTTTTGTAAACAGTACAATGCACGTACCCAAGATAAAATGGGACAGGTGCTACCAGTATTGATTACAATTTTCTCGGATAAGTCTTTTGAATTCGTAGTAAAAACTCCTCCTGCGGCAAATATGTTGCTTGAGGCTGCGAAATTGAAAGGTGGTTCTGCTGAGCCTAACCGTAAGAAAGTAGGTTCTGTTACCTGGGATCAGGTAAAAGAAATAGCAGAGGTTAAAATGCCTGACCTGAATGCTTTCAAAGTAGAGTCAGCTATGAAAATGATAGCTGGTACAGCTAGAAGCATGGGTATCACAGTATCTGGACAAGCCCCTTGGGAAGTATAAATAAAAAACAATGGCTAAGTTAACAAAAAAGCAAAAAGAAGCTCTTTCTAAGTACGACCCAAGCCAAGAGTACTCCCTTGAGGCAGCTTCTTCTATCGTAAAGGAAATTACCAGCACTAAGTTTGATGCTTCTATAGATCTTGACATCCGATTGGGTGTTGATCCAAGGAAGTCAGATCAGATGGTGAGAGGGGTTGTTGCCCTTCCTCATGGTACTGGAAAAGACATCAAAGTATTGGTGCTTTGTACTCCTGATAAAGCGGCAGAAGCAACTGAAGCGGGTGCAGATTATGTGGGCTTGGATGACTACATAGCTAAGATTGAAGGCGGATGGACTGACATTGATGTCATCATCACAATGCCTAATGTAATGGCGAAAGTAGGTAGATTAGGTAGAGTGCTAGGGCCTAGAGGTCTTATGCCAAATCCTAAATCAGGAACAGTTACACTAGATGTAGCAAAAGCTGTAAAAGAGGTTAAAGCAGGTAAGATTGATTTCAAAGTTGATAAATTTGGAATTATTCACGCGAGTGTCGGTAAAGTTTCTTTTACTCCTGAAAAAATTCAGGATAATGTACGAGAACTTATGGTGACTATCTCAAAGCTTAAGCCTAGCTCATCGAAAGGTACTTATTTCAAGAGTATCCATTTATCAAGTACAATGTCTCCTGGAATCGCAGTAGACAAGGGTAGCATTCAAGGTATTTAATTATGACTAGAGACGAAAAGAAAGTAATAATCGACGGTCTTACTGAGAAATTTAGAGAAAACCCTTTCTTCTATATCACGGATGCTTCAGGTTTTACTGTTGCTCAAGTGAATGCATTCAGAAGAACTTGTTTTGAAAAAGGTGTTGAGTACAAAGTTTACAAAAACACGCTTATTCAAAAAGCTTTGGAAAATTTAGATGCAGATTTTTCGCAACTAAGTTCTGAGGCCTTGAAAGGATTCTCTGGAATTATATTCTCAAAAGAGACAAGTAATCTTCCAGCAAAAGTATTGCTGGATTTCAGAAAAAAAATAGGTAAAAAAGCGACAAGACCTGTATTTAAAGGTGCTTCAATTGATACAGATATATTCATTGGAGAGGAAAACCTCGAGATGCTGTCTAAGCTTAAATCTAAGCAGGAACTATTGGGCGACCTTATCGGATTGCTTCAATCTCCAGCTATGAACCTTATTTCTGCTTTGCAGAGTGGTCAAAACAACCTTACAGGTGTATTGAAAGCTCTTGCTGAGAAGGAAGAAAATTGAGTAAAAAAAATAAAATAAAACACAAAAAATAAATTTCAAATAAAATGGCAGATCTTACGAAACTTGCAGATGAGTTGGTGAACTTGACTGTTAAAGAGGTTAAAGAATTGACAGATATCCTTAAAGATCAGTACGGAATCGAACCTGCTGCTGCTGGTGTAGCAGTAGCAGCTGGTGCCGCTGGTGGAGGAGAAGCTGCTGCAGAAGAAGAGAAAACTTCATTTGACGTTATCTTGAAAGCAGCAGGAGCATCTAAATTAGCAGTAGTTAAATTGGTAAAAGAATTGACTGGACTTGGGTTGAAAGATGCTAAGGATCTAGTTGACTCAGCTCCTAAAGCGCTTAAAGAAGGCATTGCTAAAGACGAAGCTGAAGGCTTGAAGAAGTCTTTGGAAGAGGCTGGTGCTGAAGTAGAAATCAAGTAATTTGCTAAGCCAGAGCCTCTAGGTTATGGTTTAGCCCATGAGACCTGACTAAAATAGTCAGGTCTTTTCCTGTTTATGCACAGGTATAAAATTGCATTATTTTAAGCGAAAATTGTCGCATTTCGTTAATTAATTTCACTATAAACATATACTACCTTGGCTATCAAGAATCAAACCGAAAGGAAAAGTTTCTCCTCCATTAAGGTGGTCAAAGACTATCCGGATTTTCTAGATATTCAGCTTCAGTCTTTTAAAGACTTTTTTCAGTTGGATACCCCCGCAGAAAAGCGCCGGGCAGACGGGTTATTTAAAGTATTTGCCGAAAACTTCCCAATCAGTGATTCCCGTGAAAATTTCACTTTGGAATTTATTGATTATGCAGTAGATCCTCCTAAGTATAGTGTAGGAGAATGTATTGATAGAGGTTTGACATATTCTGTCCCTTTGAAGGCAAAACTTAGACTTCTTTGTCACGATGAGGATAATGAGGATTTCGAAACCATTGAGCAAGAGGTTTTCTTGGGAAACCTTCCCTACATGACTGAGAAGGGATCCTTTGTAATCAATGGTGCAGAGAGAGTTATCGTTTCTCAGCTTCATAGATCTCCTGGTGTGTTCTTTGCACAAAGCAAGCATACCAATGGAACAAAACTCTATTCAGCTAGAATTATTCCTTTTAAAGGTTCCTGGATTGAATTTGCTACCGACATCAATAATGTCATGTATGCTTATATCGATCGGAAAAAGAAATTCCCGGTAACTACATTGCTTCGGGCAATTGGTTATGGTTCTGATAAAGACATCTTGGATCTATTTGGACTGTCTGAAGAGGTATCAGCTACCAAAAATGCTTTGAAAAAAGCTGCAGGTAGAAAATTGGCGGCAAGGGTTCTCAGGACTTGGGTAGAAGATTTCGTGGATGAGGATACTGGTGAAGTGGTATCAATCGATAGAAATGAGGTATTGCTTGAGCGTGATACCGTTCTTACAGATGAAGATATCTCAATGATTTTGGATTCGGGCTCTAAGAGTATCATTCTTCATAGAGAAGATGTTAATATTGCCGATTTCTCTATCGTTTATAATACATTGCAAAAAGATAATTCCAACTCTGAAAAAGAAGCAGTTGAGGTTATCTATCGTCAGTTGAGAAATACTGAAGCACCAGATGAGGCGACTGCAAGAGAAGTAATTCATAGCTTATTCTTCTCAGATAAGCGTTATGATCTTGGTGAAGTTGGTCGTTACAGAATCAACAAAAAATTAGGTCTTGATATCGAGTCTGAAAAAATTGTTTTAACAAAAGAGGATATTATTTCCATTGTGAAATATCTGATTGGGTTGATAAATTCTAAGGCTGTAGTCGATGATATTGACCACTTAAGTAACAGAAGGGTTAGAACAGTTGGAGAACAACTTTATAGCCAATTTGGGGTGGGGCTTGCCAGAATGGCTAGAACTATCCGTGAAAGAATGAACGTTCGTGACAATGAAGACTTTAAACCGGTCGATTTGATAAACGCTCGTACGCTTTCTTCTGTAATCAATTCCTTCTTCGGAACGAATCAGCTTTCTCAGTTTATGGATCAGACTAACCCATTGGCTGAGTTAACTCATAAGAGAAGACTTTCTGCTTTGGGACCTGGTGGTCTTTCAAGAGAAAGAGCTGGTTTCGAGGTTCGAGATGTACACTATACCCACTATGGTCGTCTTTGTACGATCGAAACACCGGAAGGTCCAAATATTGGTCTTATCTCTTCTCTTTGTGTTCATGCAAAAGTGAACTCAATGGGCTTCCTTGAAACACCTTACAGAAAGGTAAAAGATGGGAAAGTAAATATGGATAGGGGTGAAATTGTATTCCTGACCGCTGAAGAAGAAGATGATAATAATATCGCTCAAGCAAATGCTCCTTTAGATGACAAAGGGAATTTCTTGAATGAAAAAGTTAAGGCGAGATTTGAAGGGGACTTCCCAGTTCTTGAGCCAAGCGAAATTAGCTATATGGATGTGGCTCCAAATCAAATTGTTTCTGTAGCTGCATCTTTGATTCCTTTCTTGGAGCATGATGATGCAAACAGAGCCTTGATGGGATCAAACATGCAACGTCAGGCTGTTCCATTACTGAAAGCAGAAGCTCCTATTGTAGGAACAGGTCTTGAAGCTAAAGCTGCTGTGGATTCTAGATCCTTGATTATTGCTGAAGCTGATGGTGTAGTTGATTATGTTGACGCTAGAAAAATCACTATCAAATATGATCTTTCAGATGATGAATTATTAGTCAATTTCACTGACGAATATAAGTCTTATGACCTGATCAAATTTAGAAGAACAAATCAGGATACTACTATTAACTTGACTCCTTTAGTATTGAAAGGTCAAAAAGTAGTAAAAGGTCAAGTTCTTGTGGAAGGATATTCAACCAATGATGGTGAGCTTGCCTTAGGAAAGAACTTGAAAGTGGCATACATGCCATGGCAAGGATATAACTTTGAGGATGCGATTGTAATCTCTGAGCGAGTTGTTCGTGAAGATGTATTTACTTCCATTCACGTTGAAGAATTCCAACTGGAAGTAAGAGACACCAAGCGTGGAGAGGAAGAATTAACTTCTGAAATCCCTAACGTTTCCGAAGAAGCTGTAAAGCATTTGGATGAAAATGGTGTTATCAGAATCGGTGCGGAAGTAAAAGAAGGTGATATTATCATTGGTAAAATTACTCCAAAAGGTGAAACTGATCCTACTCCAGAAGAGAAGCTTCTAAGGGCGATCTTCGGTGACAAAGCAGGTGATGTAAAAGATGCATCTTTGAAAGCTTCTCCTTCATTAAATGGGGTTGTAATCGAGACTAAGTTATTTGCCCGTCCTAAAAAGGATAAGGATGTAAGAGTTAAAGCAAAAGCAGAAGTTGAAAAGCTTAAAGCAAAATACTCAAAAGACCTTTTGGGCATTAGAGCTCGAATGATCAATAAATTGGTTACACTTCTTGATGGCAAAACTTCTCAAGGGGTAAGACATAAGTTTGGTGATGAGATTATTAGTAAGGGGGTAAAATTCAATTTGAAAAATATTGAAAACAACCTATTCCCAGCTAAAAATCCTTACAGAGACGAAAGCAATTATAATGTTCCTGAAGAAGCTAATTTGATTTCTGATATCATTTTAGATGACTGGACAGATGATGTTCATACCAATGATTTGATTGTAAAATTGGTTAAGAATTATACCAATTCAAGAAACGAGATTTCAGGTCTTTTCAAAAGAGATAGATTTACATTGGAAGTTGGCGATGAACTTCCTGCTGGTATTGTAAAACTTGCAAAAGTTTATGTTGCTAAAAAGCGTAAACTAAAAGTAGGTGATAAGATGGCAGGTCGTCACGGAAACAAAGGTATTGTAGCTCGTATTGTAAGAGACGAAGATATGCCTTTCCTTGAGGATGGAACTCCAATGGATATTGTATTGAATCCTCTTGGTGTACCTTCCCGAATGAATATCGGACAGATTTTCGAAACTGTACTTGCTTGGGCAGGTCAGGTTCTAGGTAAGAAATATGCTACCCCAATCTTCGATGGAGCTTCTATGGAAGAAGTTTCTAATGAATTGGAGTTGGCAGGAGTTCCAGCTTATGGAAGAACTTATCTATATGACGGTCTATCAGGGGTGAAATTTGATCAGCCAGTGACGGTGGGTGTGTCTTACATGCTAAAGCTTGGGCACTTGGTTGATGATAAGATGCACGCAAGATCAATAGGTCCATATTCCTTGATTACGCAGCAACCATTGGGCGGTAAAGCTCAATTTGGCGGTCAGCGTTTCGGAGAAATGGAAGTTTGGGCACTGGAAGCTTTTGGTGCATCACACGTACTTCAGGAAATCCTGACAGTTAAATCAGATGACGTAATAGGTAGAGCAAAAGCTTATGAAGCTATTGTGAAAGGTGAAAACCTTCCTAAACCTAATATTCCTGAATCATTCAATGTATTGGTTCATGAACTAAGAGGTTTGGCTCTTGAAATTACCCTGGATTAAATTAGCTCATTAGGGCTCGCAAGAGCCCTTTACATATCTTTCAAAAAACTATGGCGTTCAGAAAAAATAAAAAACTTAACATCGATTTTTCCAGAGTCACCGTTAGTTTGGCTTCTCCAGAATCTATTCTGGATAGTTCAAACGGTGAAGTGACCCAGCCAGAGACGATCAACTATAGAACTTATAAACCAGAAATGGGTGGTTTGTTCTGTGAGAGAATCTTTGGTCCGGTTAAAGACTGGGAATGTCATTGTGGCAAGTACAAGCGCATCAGGTATAAAGGTATTATCTGTGACCGCTGCGGTGTAGAGGTTACAGAAAAGAAGGTAAGAAGAGAGAGAATGGGGCACATCGAACTGGTAGTACCAGTTGCTCACATTTGGTATTTCAAATCTCTACCTAATAAAATTGGTTATCTCCTTGGTTTACCAACTAAAAAACTTGATCAGATTGTTTACTATGAGCGTTATGCCGTAGTACAGCCAGGTATCAAAGCAGAAGACGGGATTCAATATCTTGATTTTCTTACTGAAGATGAATATCTGGATATCATGGATAAGCTTCCTAAGGAGAATCATATGCTTGATGATGACGATCCAAATAAATTTATCGCCAAAATGGGCGCTGAAGCTTTGGAAATGTTGTTGGCAAGAATAGAGTTAGATGAACTTTCCTATGCACTTCGTCACCAAGCGGCTACTGATACTTCTCAGCAGAGAAAGGCGGAAGCTCTAAAAAGACTTAAAGTTGTAGAGGCATTTCGTGATGCTAGAACCAGAATTGAAAACCGTCCTGAGTGGATGGTCGTGAGAATGGTTCCTGTAATTCCACCTGAATTGAGACCTTTGGTTCCTTTGGATGGAGGTAGATTTGCTACATCTGATTTAAATGACCTTTATAGAAGAGTTATTATCAGAAACAACCGTCTGAAGCGATTGATAGATATCAAAGCGCCAGAGGTGATTTTGAGAAACGAAAAAAGAATGCTTCAGGAAGCTGTAGATTCTTTGTTCGATAATTCTAGAAAAGTAAATGCGGTAAGATCCGATGGAAACCGTGCCTTGAAATCTCTTTCTGATATGTTGAAAGGTAAGCAAGGTCGTTTCCGTCAAAACTTGCTCGGTAAGCGTGTGGATTATTCAGGCCGATCTGTAATCGTCGTAGGTCCAGAATTGAAGCTTCACGAGTGTGGTCTACCAAAAAATATGGCTGCAGAACTTTTCAAACCTTTTATCATCAGAAAACTGATCGAAAGAGGTATTGTTAAGACTGTAAAATCTGCCAAGAAAATTGTGGATCGTAAAGATCCCGTGGTTTGGGATATTTTGGAAAACGTTTTAAAAGGACACCCTGTTCTTCTAAACCGTGCTCCTACGCTTCACAGACTAGGTATTCAAGCATTCCAACCAAAATTAATAGAAGGTAAAGCGATCCAGCTTCACCCATTGGTATGTACTGCATTCAATGCCGATTTTGACGGTGACCAGATGGCGGTACACGTACCTCTTGGTCATGAAGCAATTTTAGAAGCTTCAACTTTGATGCTTTCTGCACATAATATCTTAAACCCTGCAAATGGTGCTCCTATTACAGTACCATCTCAGGATATGGTTTTGGGTCTTTATTATGTAACAAAAGGCAAAAAATCTACTCCGGAAGAGCCAGTTCCAGGTGAAGGAATGACTTTCTATAGTACTGAGGAAGTTGTAATCGCTTTGAACGAAGGCGTGATTTCGAAGCATGCGAATATCAAGTGTAAAGTAAACATTCGAGAGGCTGATGGCCAGATCGTTGAAAAAATCATTGATACTGTTGCAGGTAGATTGATTTTCAATCAGTTTGTTCCCGAAGAAGTAGGTTATGTAAACGAACTACTTACTAAGAAAAAGCTTCAGCAAATCATTGCTCAAGTTGTCAAAGTTTGTGGCATAGCAAGAACTGCTAAATTCTTGGATGATATCAAGCACTTAGGTTTCCAGAGTGCTTACCAAGGAGGTTTATCCATGGGCCTTAATGATGTTATTATTCCAGAAGAAAAAGAGCCAATGATTGCTAAGGCGAAAGAGGAGGTTGATCAAGTGTGGAATAACTATCTGATGGGTTTAATCACTGATAACGAACGATACAATCAGGTAATTGATATATGGACTCGGACCAACTCTCATTTGACTAATAATCTGATGAAGCAGATGGAGGAGGACAAGCAAGGTTTCAATGCAATCTATATGATGATGCACTCTGGAGCCCGTGGTTCAAGAGAGCAAATTCGTCAGTTGGGTGGTATGAGAGGTTTGATGGCTAAGCCACAGAAAAACCTTCAAGGTTCTGTTGGTGAAATTATCGAAAACCCAATCTTATCCAACTTTAAAGAAGGTCTTGATGTATTGGAGTACTTTATTTCTACTCACGGTGCACGTAAAGGTCTTGCAGATACAGCATTGAAAACAGCTGATGCTGGATACTTGACACGTCGTCTTGTGGACGTTGCTCAGGATATGATTGTAACAGAAGAGGATTGTGGAACTTTGAGAGGGCTTAATGTTCTTCCATTGAAAGACAATGACGAAATCGTTGAACCACTTTCTGAAAGAATCCTTGGTAGAGTATCTGTTCATGACGTTTATGATCCATTGACAGACGAGTTGATTATTCCTGCAGGAATAGAAATCTCCGATGAGATAGCAGCTAAAGTAGACGAGTCTGCTATTGAAGAAGTTGAGATCAGATCCGTATTGACTTGTGAAACTAGAAGAGGAGTATGTTCTAAGTGCTATGGTAGAAACCTCGCTACAGGATATATGGTACAAAATGGAGAGTCAGTCGGTGTTATTGCTGCGCAATCCATTGGTGAGCCTGGTACTCAGTTGACATTAAGAACGTTCCACGTGGGTGGTACAGCATCTAACATGGCAGTTGAAGCTAGTATTACGGCCAAGTTTGAAGGAATAGTAGAGTTTGATGACGAGTTGAGGATGTTGGAAACTACCAACAAAGAAGGAGAGCCGGTTACAGTAGTAATGGGTAGATCAGGAGAGATCAAGATCAACGATCCTAAAACTGGTAAGACGTTAGTATCTAATCATGTTCCTTATGGTGCTTTATTAGCAGTTAAAGACGGTCAGAAAATAAGTAAAAATGGTGCACTATGTAAGTGGGATCCATATAATGCCGTAATTCTTTCTGAATTTGATGGAAAAATTGATTTTGAAGCTATTGTAGAAGGAGTAACCTACAAAGAAGTTGCTGATGATCAGACAGGTTTCCGTGAGAAAGTTATTATTGACACCAAAGATAGAACCAAGAACCCAGCCATTATTGTGAATTATGGTGATGAGTCTAAGTCTTATAATATTCCAGTAGGTGCTCACTTAGCAGTCGAAGTAGGTGAAAAAGTTAAGGCTGGTCAGGTATTGGTAAAAATCCCAAGATCTGTAGGTAAAACTAGAGATATTACCGGTGGTCTTCCAAGAGTTACAGAATTGTTTGAAGCTCGTAACCCATCTAACCCAGCGGTAGTTTCCGAAATCGATGGTGTAGTTACTTATGGTGGTATCAAGCGTGGTAATAGAGAGATTCTTATCGAGTCTAAGGATGGAGTGATCAAGAAATACATGGTATCTCTTTCTAAGCATATTTTGGTTCAGGAAAATGACTTTATCCGTGCAGGTGAGCCATTGTCTGATGGAGCAATCACTCCAAATGATATCCTTGCAATCAAAGGACCAACAGCAGTTCAGGAATACTTGGTGAATGAGATCCAGGAAGTTTATAGACTTCAAGGTGTAAAAATCAACGATAAGCATATTGAGGTAATTGTATCTCAGATGATGCAAAAAGTTGAAATACTTGATGCAGGTGATACTGGGTTCCTCCAAAATCAAGTAGTTGATAAGTGGGCGTTTAGAGAAGAGAACGACAATATCCTTGACAAAAAGGTTGTTATGGATGCGGGAGATTCATCTACCTTAAAACCAGGAATGATCATTTCCGCAAGAAGATTGAGAGATGAAAACTCAAGCTTAAAACGTAAAGATCTTAAGTTGGTACAGGTAAGAGATGCTGAAACTGCGGTTTCTAAACCTACGTTGCAGGGAATTACTGCTGCTTCATTGGGTACTGAAAGCTTCCTTTCTGCCGCTTCTTTCCAGGAAACTACTAAGGTTCTTTCCGAAGCAGCGATCAGAGGTAAGCGAGATGAATTATTAGGATTAAAAGAAAACGTATTGGTTGGACATCTTATCCCAGCTGGTACCGGACAGAGAAGAATCCAAAATATTATCGTCGGTTCTCAAGAAGAATATGATAAGCTTTCTGATAATATGGATCGTGTGGCAAAAAGATCAAGCGAAGCCATTTTATAATAAGTTGAATTAACAAATAGTAAAAGGCCTGTATCTGTACAGGCCTTTTTTAATCCAAAGAAGATGAAAGACGAAAAAGGAAATAGACCTGATCAGCAAATCAATGTTGAACTATCAGAGGAAGTTGCCGAGGGTGTTTATTCTAATTTGGCGATGATAGCCCACTCAAATTCCGAATTTGTTATTGATTTTATAAGACTTATGCCAGGAGTTCCCAAGGCAAAAGTAAAGTCAAGAATCATAGTAACTCCAGAGCATGCAAAGAGGTTGTTGGCTGCTTTGAAAGATAATATTGAGAAATATGAGGAAGCTTTTGGTAAGATTAGCCAATCAACGGGAGCTCCTCAATTCCCGATTAGCTTTGGTACACCAGGAGAAGCATAATAAAAATATAACTACTTAATTTTGTTCATCTTATTACTTTGGTTACCTTTGCAGTCCAAAATTTAACAGTTTACAGGAAAACTAAATTTTATCAGTTAATGCCTACTATTCAACAGTTAGTAAGAAAAGGTAGAACTACACTGGAGACCAAATCAAAATCAAGAGCTTTGGATGCATGTCCTCAGCGAAGAGGTGTTTGTACCAGGGTATACACTACAACCCCGAAGAAGCCTAACTCAGCAATGAGAAAAGTGGCCAGGGTGAGATTGACAAATGGAAAAGAAGTGAATGCTTACATTCCAGGAGAAGGTCATAATTTACAGGAGCACTCAATCGTATTGATTAGAGGTGGTCGTGTGAAGGATCTACCAGGTGTAAGATATCACATCATCCGTGGTGCACTAGATACAGCCGGAGTAAAAGACCGTAAACAAGGTCGCTCTAAGTATGGTGCTAAAAGACCGAAGTCAGGAAAAGGCCCGGCAAAGAAATAATACTTTATAACATTTAGAAAAAATGAGAAAAGCGAAACCAAAGAAGAGATATATTCTTCCTGATCCTAAGTTCAATGATACCTTGGTTACCAAGTTTGTGAACTGTCTTATGGTAGATGGGAAGAAGAGTATTGCTTACAGAATTTTCTACGATGCGGTAGAAAAAGTTGAACAAAAAGTAGGTGAGAATGGTCTTGAAGTTTGGAAAAAAGCGCTTAACAATATTGCTCCATCCGTAGAGGTGAAGAGTCGTAGAGTTGGTGGTGCTACGTTCCAGGTTCCAATGGAAGTTCGTCCGGAAAGAAAATTATCTCTAGGTATTAAGTGGATGATCACTTATGCTAGAAGAAGAGGTGAGAAAACTATGATGGATAGACTTGCAGGTGAGATCATTGCTGCTTCCAAAGGCGAAGGTGCTGGAGTGAAGAAAAAAGATGATACGCACAGAATGGCCGAAGCTAACAAAGCATTCTCCCACTTTAGATTTTAATTAGGATGGCAAGAGACTTAAAATATACCAGGAACATCGGTATTGCCGCTCACATCGATGCTGGTAAAACAACTACTACTGAGCGAATTCTTTTTTATTCTGGGGTATCCCATAAAATCGGTGAAGTGCACGACGGTGCAGCAACGATGGACTGGATGGCACAGGAGCAGGAGAGAGGTATTACCATTACTTCGGCTGCAACTACTGTGTTCTGGAACTACAGAGATCACAAATATCAAATTAATATCATTGACACTCCTGGGCACGTCGATTTTACCGTAGAGGTAAACCGTTCCCTTAGAGTATTGGATGGTTTAGTTTTCCTATTCAGTGCTGTGGATGGTGTTGAACCACAGTCTGAAACAAACTGGCGATTAGCTGATAATTATAAAGTAGCCCGTATCGGTTTTGTTAACAAAATGGACCGTGCAGGTGCAGACTTCCTAGAAGTTTGTAAGCAAGTGAAGGAAATGCTAGGTAGCTATGCAGTTCCTTTACAACTTCCAATTGGTGCTGAAGACAAATTCAGAGGTGTTGTTGATTTGATCAACAACAGAGCCATCACTTGGAATGAAGAAGACATGGGAATGACTTTTGAAGAAATTCCTATTCCTGAAGATATGACTGAAGAAGTAGAGCAGTGGAGAGAGCATTTGCTTGAAGCAGTTGCTGACTACGATGAGTCTTTGATGGAAAAATTCTTTGAAGATCCAAACTCAATCACAGAAGAAGAAATTCTTGCAGCATTGAGACAAGCAACCATCGACATGAAAATTGTTCCTATGGTTTGTGGTTCTTCATTTAAAAACAAAGGAGTTCAAACCATGCTTGACTTGGTGATGGAATTACTTCCTTCTCCTTTGGATAAAGACAACTTGATTGCTCATGATTTAGATGACGAGGAAAAAGAAGTTGTTATCACTCCTAACGAAGATGAGCCATTTGCCGGCTTGGCTTTTAAAATTGCAACAGACCCGTTTGTTGGTAGATTATGCTTTGTAAGAGCATATTCTGGTCGATTGGATTCAGGATCATACGTTTTCAATAGCCGTTCAGGTAATAAAGAGCGTATTTCCAGAGTTTTCCAGATGCATGCTAACAAGCAAAACCAAATTGATTCGCTAAGAGCTGGAGATATTGGTGCGGTAGTTGGATTTAAGGATATCAAAACTGGAGATACACTTTGTGCTGAAAACCGTAAGGTAGTTCTTGAGTCAATGATTTTCCCAGAGCCTGTTATCGGATATGCAATCGAGCCAAAAACTCAAGCTGATGTCGATAAATTGGGTATGGCAATAGCAAAACTTGTTGAAGAAGATCCAACACTTCAGGTTAATACCGATTTTGAAACTGGTCAGACTATCTTAAGAGGTATGGGTGAACTTCACTTGGATATTATCATTGACCGTTTGAAGAGAGAATTCAAGGTTGAGATTACACAAGGAGCTCCTCAGGTAGCTTATAAAGAGGCTTTGTTTGGTTCGGTTGAACATAAAGAAGTTTATAAAAAGCAAACTGGTGGTAAAGGTAAATTTGCGGACATCGTATTCGAAATTGGACCTAAAGATCCTGATCCAGAAACTGGTGAGATCAAGCCAGGGCTTGACTTTGTCAATGGTATTGTGGGTGGTGTGATTCCAAAAGAATTCATCCCATCTATTCAGAAAGGATTTGCAGAGGCTATGAAAAATGGTCCTTTGGCAGGATATCCAATCGAATCCATGAAAGTAAGATTGTTCCATGGTTCCTTCCATGATGTCGATTCAGATGCTCTTTCATTCGAACTGGCAGCAAGAATTGGTTTCAAAGAAGCAGCTAAAAGATGTAAGCCTGCATTGCTAGAGCCTATTATGTCTGTAGACGTAGTTTCTCCTGATGAATATACTGGTCCAATCACTGGTGATTTGAACAGAAGAAGAGGATTAATGAAAGGTATGGATACGAAAGGTACATCTTCCGTAATCAAGGCGTCGGTTCCATTGTCAGAGTTGTTCGGTTACATCA
Organism: Algoriphagus sp. SE2; assembly: GCF_039563885.1. NCBI lineage: Bacteria > Pseudomonadati > Bacteroidota > Cytophagia > Cytophagales > Cyclobacteriaceae > Algoriphagus > Algoriphagus sp. SE2. The sequence continues at coordinate 71,046 of NZ_JBCLWJ010000016.1, forward strand.
CTGACCTTAGAACAATTACCTCTGGTAGAGCAACGGCTTCATTGACATTCTCTCACTATGAGCCGGTTCCAAATAACATAGCAGAGGGCGTAATTGCTAACGTAAAAGGTCAGAAAGACTAATCAATATTTGCGATGAATCAGAAAATTAGAATAAAACTAAAATCATACGATCACAGTCTGGTGGATAAGTCATCAGAGAAAATCGTAAAAGCTGTTAAAGCAACAGGTGCAGTAGTAGTAGGACCAATTCCATTGCCTACTAAAAAGGAGAAGTTTACAGTTTTGAAATCTCCTCACGTAAGTAAGAAAGCTAGAGATCAATATCAGTTATGTACCTATAAGAGGTTGGTTGATATTTACTCAAATAGTTCTAAAACCGTAGATGCTTTGATGAAAATCGAGCTTCCAAGTGGAGTTGATGTAGAAATCAAAGTTTGATCTGCTCTTAAATATTTTGTAAAAAAGACCTGCACAAGCGTGCAGGTCTTTTTCTATCATCACCTTTTGATATTGAAATAGGCGGTTTTAAAGGTTTAAAGAAATGAAAATTCTCTAAATGTTTGAAAATATACAAGTTGGCATTTGTTGCAGAATTTTATTTCAGTAACTTTGCAGTCCTTTAAAAGGGCTCATGCGTATAAGCGCTTGTGAATTATCAAATTATCTTATTATAGATGTCTGGTATTATAGGTAAAAAAGTAGGAATGACTAGTATTTTCAGTGCCGATGGACGTAATGTCGCATGCACGCTAATAGAAGCTGGTCCTTGCGTAGTGACGCAAGTAAAAAACGTTGAAACAGACGGGTACAACGCAGTGCAATTGGCATATGGTGAGCGTAAAGAAAAAAATACGCCTAAACCATTGATCGGTCATTTTAAAAAGGCCGGTACTACGCCAAAGCAAAAAGTTGTTGAGTTCAGAGAATTCCGGGTCGAGTTTGAAGGCCAGGTAGATCTAGGGGCTACTGTGAAGTCGTCAGAGGTATTCGTTGAAGGTGACTTCGTCGATGCTATTGGTACTTCTAAAGGTAAAGGATTCCAAGGTGTAGTAAAACGTCACGGTTTTGCTGGTGTGGGTGGTCAAACTCACGGTCAGCATAACAGACAGAGACACCCAGGTTCCATTGGTGCTTGTTCTTGGCCATCAAGAGTATTCAAAGGAATGCGTATGGCAGGAAGAACCGGCGGTGACAGAGTAAAGGTACTCAACCTAAGAGTGTTGAAAATCTACCCTGAGCAAAACCTGCTGTTGGTTTCTGGTTCAGTACCAGGTCCTAAAAATTCTTTCGTTATTCTAGAGAAATAAGTCCATGGAATTAGCAGTAATAAATCATAAAGGAGAAGATACAGGAAGAAAAGTAAATCTTTCTGACGATATCTTCGGAATCGATCCTAACGATCACGCGATCTATTTGGATGTAAAGCAGTACTTGGCGAACCAAAGACAAGGTACACACAAGTCAAAAGAAAGAAATGAAATCGCTGGTTCAACTAAAAAGATCAAAAAGCAGAAAGGTACTGGTAGTGCCAGAGCTGGATCTATAAAGTCACCACTTTTCAGAGGTGGAGGTAGAGTATTTGGCCCACAGCCAAGAAACTATACTTTCAAATTGAATAAAAAGTTAAAGCAGTTGGCTAGAAAATCTGCGCTTTCTTATAAGGCAAAAGATAATAGCTTGATGGTTTTGGAAAACATTTCATTTGAGTCTCCAAAGACAAAAAGCTATGTAGCATTGATGAACGGATTGGCCTTAGCTGATAAGAAAACATTAGTAGTTCTTCCTGAAGAAAACAAAAATGTATACTTATCAAGCAGAAATCTTCCTAAGTCAAAGGTTGTAACTGTAAATGATGTAAATACTTACCAAGTTCTAAACGCTGACCACTTAGTGATTTGTGAAGGTTCTGTAAGTATGTTGGAAACCATTTTATCGAAATAAGACAATGGATATTCTAAAGCAGCCCTTAATTACTGAGAAAGTCTCTGCCATGAACGAAAGAGGAGTTTATGGATTTATCGTAGAGAAAACTGCGAAAAAGCCAGAGATTAAGAATGCAGTAGAGAAAACATATGGTGTGAATGTGGTTTCTATAAGAACCATGAGATATGCTGCAAAGCATAAAACAAGATACACCAAGAACAAAGTGGTGTCAGGCTTTACAAATGCTTTCAAGAAAGCTATTGTAGAAGTTGCTGATGGACAGGTAATAGATTTTTACGGAGAAATTTAATTGATTCAATATCATGGCAATTAAAAAATTGAAGCCTGTAACTCCAGGGACAAGATTCAGAGTCGCTCCGGCATTTGACGAGATTACTAAGTCAAAGCCAGAGAAGTCTCTTCTTGCACCTTTGAAGAAATCAGGCGGAAGAAATAATGAAGGCAAAATGACTGCTCGCTATATCGGTGGTGGTCATAAGAGAAGACTAAGAATTGTAGACTTCCAAAGAAATAAGTTTGGTGTACCGGCTACCGTTAAGGCAATCGAATATGATCCAAACAGAACAGCACGTCTTGCCCTGCTTTATTACGCAGACGGTGCTAAGGCCTACATTATCGCCCCGGAAGGTTTGGTAGTGGGACAAACAGTGATTTCCGGTGAGCAAGTTGCTCCTGAAGTAGGTAATGCAATGCCTTTGGCTAATATTCCATTGGGTACAATTGTACACAATGTAGAATTAAAGCCAGGTAAAGGTGGAGTAATGGCCAGAAGTGCTGGTGGATATGCGCAGATCGTTGCCCGTGAGGGTAAATACGTAACTGTAAAGCTTCCTTCCGGTGAAATGAGACTCGTTCTTGGTGTTTGTATGGCAACAGTTGGTACTGTTTCTAATGGAGATCACATGAACGTTGTGCTTGGAAAAGCTGGTCGTAAGAGATGGTTAGGTGTAAGACCTCGTACAAGAGGTGTTGCGATGAACCCAGTAGATCACCCAATGGGTGGTGGTGAAGGTCGTTCTTCCGGTGGACATCCAAGATCTAGAAAAGGTCTCTTGTCTAAAGGAAAGAAAACCAGATCACCAAAGAAGTATTCAAGTAAGTTCATCATCAGCAAAAGATCTAAATAATTATGGCACGTTCATTAAAAAAAGGTCCTTATATCGAACATCACTTGGTGAAGAAAGTGGATGTTATGAACGAGTCCGGCAAGAAATCTGTCATCAAGACTTGGTCAAGAAGATCTATGATTTCTCCAGACTTCGTAGGACATACCTTCGCTGTGCATAATGGAAATAAATTCATCCCAGTATTTGTAACTGACAATATGGTTGGTCATAAACTTGGTGAATTTGCTCCAACCAGAAATTTCAGAGGCCACATTGCCAAAAAAGATAAAGGAAAGAGATAATCATGGAAGCTATCGCAAGATTAAATAATGTTCCTACTTCTCCGCGTAAAATGCGCCTCGTGGCTGACCTTGTCAGAGGCAAGAGAGTTGGAAATGCACTTAGTATTTTAAAGTTTACTCCGAATCATGGAGCTTTAAGATTAGAAAAGTTATTGCTTTCTGCCGTTGCCAACTGGCAGGCAAAAAATCCTGATGCCAAACTTGAAGAGGCAGATTTGTTTATTAAGACCATTATGGTTGATGAAGGCAGATCTCTCAAGAGATTGAGACCAGCTCCTCAAGGAAGAGGCCACAGAATACGCAAGAGATCAAATCATGTAATTCTCGTTATCGATTCATTCGATTCTGGAGACGTTACCGCTGATGTAGTAGAAACAAACGAAAAGGCAAATTAAGAACAGACTATGGGACAAAAGATCAACCCAATAGGATTTAGACTTGGTGTAGTCAAAGGCTGGGATTCCAACTGGTATGGTGGGAAAGACTTTGCTGAAAAACTATACGAAGATCAGCAAATCCGTAAGTACGTCCTTGCCAGAATTCCTAAAGGTGGGATTGCTAAGGTGATCATTGAGCGAACGCTTAAAAGAATCACTCTTACCATTCATACTGCCAGACCAGGTGTTGTAATTGGTAAAGGTGGAGCCGAAGTAGACAAGCTGAAAGAAGAACTTAAGAAGATCACTAGCAAAGATATTCAAATCAATATCTTCGAGATTAAGCGACCTGAATTGGACGCGAAATTGGTAGGTGAATCTATCGCTCAGCAACTTCAAGCTAGAATCTCCTTCAGAAGAGCGATGAAGCAAGCGATTGCTGCATCAATGAGAGTAGGAGCTGAAGGAATTAAAGTAAAACTTTCTGGACGTCTGGGTGGTGCCGAAATGGCAAGATCCGAAATGTACAAAGAAGGAAGAATTCCTCTTCACACTTTAAGAGCAGACATTGATTACGCACTTTCTGAAGCACTAACTGTGTACGGAATTATCGGAATCAAGGTATGGATTTTCAAAGGTGAAGTGTACGGTAAAAGAGACCTTTCTCCAAACCAGGGTGCTGCCAACGAACCAAAAGGTGGTCGTCACTCAGGTCCAAAGAGAAATGATGGTCCTAGACGCAGAAAAAGAAATAACTAATTTTCACCGACTAAGTGAGAACGCATGTTACAGCCAAAAAGAACTAAATATAGGAAAATGCAAAAGGGCCGTGTCAAAGGCATCGCGCAAAGAGGGCATACGCTTTCTTTCGGGAACTTTGGCATCAAATCCCTGGAGGCAGGATGGATTACTTCACGCCAGATCGAGGCAGCTCGTATCGCGATGACAAGAGCCATGAAAAGAGAAGGTCAGGTTTGGATCAGAATTTTCCCTGATAAACCGATCACTAAAAAGCCCGCAGAGGTTCGTATGGGTAAAGGTAAAGGTGCTCCAGAATATTGGGTTGCTGTTATCAAGCCAGGAACGATCCTTTTCGAAGCTACAGGCGTGAGCCTGGAGACTGCTAAAGAGGCGTTAAGATTAGCTCAACAAAAGCTACCAGTAAGTACAAATTTTATCGTTCGTAGAGATTACGTAGAATAGAATGACTATGAAAAATACTGAGATCCAATCACTTTCAGCAAGTGAAATTGCCGAGCGAATTGTCGCTGAGCAGGGGAATCTAACCAAACTTAAGTTTGCGCATACGATATCTCCTATAGAGAATCCTAATAGAATCCGCGAGACCAAGCGTCTGATCGCAAGATTGAAGACTGCATTGGCTGCCAAATAACTAGCTAACAGAAAAAGAAATGGCTACGATTGAGAGAAATCTTCGAAAAGAAAGAGTTGGTAAAGTGGTAAGTAACAAAATGGATAAGTCCATTACCGTTGCAGTTGAGCGTCGCGTAAAGCATGCCATGTACGGTAAATTTGTTGCCAAAACAACCAAATTTATGGCTCATGACGAGAAAAACGAGTGTAACCCAGGTGACCTTGTTAAAATCAGTGAAACTCGTCCGCTGAGTAAGAACAAACGTTGGAGAGTAGTTGAAATTATTGAAAGGGCTAAATAATCATGATACAACAAGAATCAAGACTAGGTGTCGCGGACAATTCCGGTGCCAAAGAGGTATTGGTGATCCGTGTATTGGGAGGAACCAAGAAGCGTTATGCTTCAATTGGTGACAAAGTAGTCGTTACTGTAAAGTCAGCCCTATCTTCCAGCAACATGAAAAAAGGTACCGTTTCGAGAGCGGTTATCGTACGAACCAAAAAAGAAATTAGAAGAAAAGACGGTTCTTATATCCGATTTGAGGACAACGCTGCTGTATTGTTGAATAACAACGATGAGCCTAGAGGCACTCGTATCTTCGGCCCAGTCGCTAGGGAGCTGAGAGAGAAGCAGTTTATGAAAATCGTTTCTTTGGCCCCTGAAGTATTGTAATCATGGAAAGAAAATTCAATAAGCAGCCTAAGCTGCATATCAAAACCGGTGATACCGTAAAAGTGATCTCTGGTGATGACAAAGGGAAAACAGGTAAAGTACTTTCTGTAGATACAGCAAAAAGGAGAGCATTCGTGGAAGGAATCAATATGATTACTAAACACGTAAAGCCAACTGCTGCAAAACCACAAGGTGGTATCGATAAGAAAGAAGCTGCTTTACATCTAAGTAACCTGATGCTTGTAGACCCTAAAACTGGTGAAGCTACCAGAATTGGCCGCAAGATTGGTGAAAATGGTAAACTAGTAAGATACTCAAAGAAAACTGGGGAGGTGATCAATGGCTAATCCAAGAATCAAACAAAAATATGTGGACGATATCGTCCCTGCTTTGAAGGAAAAGTTTCAGTATACTTCTGTAATGCAAGTACCAAAACTTTCAAAAATTGTTTTGAATAAAGGAATTGGAGCAGCGGTTGCGGATAAGAAGCTCGTTGATCAGGGTGTTGAAGAATTATCTTTAATAACTGGACAGAGAGCAGTATCTACTAAAGCAAAGACTTCTGTTTCTAACTTTAAGTTAAGAGAAGGCATGCCTATCGGAGCAAAAGTTACTTTGAGAGGTCAGAAAATGTACGAATTCCTTGACAGATTGATGACTGTAGCTCTTCCACGTGTAAGAGACTTCAAAGGAATCTCTGATAAAGGATTCGACGGAAGAGGAAATTACACTTTAGGTGTAACAGAACAGATTATCTTCCCTGAGATCAGCATCGAAAAGGTGAATAGAATCTCTGGTATGGATATTACATTCGTGACTTCCGCAAATTCAGATGAAGAAAGCTTCGCATTATTGAAAGCTTTCGGATTGCCGTTCGTTAATAAAAATAAAGAAGAATAATCATGGCAAAAGAGTCCATCAAAGCTCGTGAGAGAAAAAGAGAGCGTCTTGTAGCCAAGTATGCTAAGAAAAGAGCTGAGCTAAAAGCAGCCGGAGATTACGAAGCACTTGACAAGTTGCCTAAAAACGCTTCACCTGTAAGACTTCATAACAGATGTAAAATTACAGGTCGTCCAAAAGGCTACATGAGGAAATTCGGTATCAACAGGGTAACCTTCAGAGAAATGGCCTCATCAGGCAAAATTCCTGGAGTGACTAAGTCCAGCTGGTAAAATAACGACAGTAGTTTTTATTCTAAAAATCAATTCGTAACTTTGCACGCCCAAATAGGGTGGGGCTAGACTTATAAATATCATGACTGATCCAATAGCTGATTATCTAACAAGGTTGAGAAACGCCATCAAAGCTTCTCACAGAATCGTTGAGATACCTGCTTCTAACATAAAGAAGGAGATTACCAAAGTATTGCACGATAAGGGATATATTCAGAATTACAAATTCGAAGAAAATGGTCCACAAGGATCCATTAAGATCGCTTTGAAATTCAATCCTACTACAAAGCAAAACGCCATTGTTAATCTCACAAGAGTAAGTACTCCAGGTTTGAGAAAATATGTGAAACATGATTCTCTTCCAAGAGTAATAAATGGCTTAGGTATCGCCATTATTTCCACCTCTAAAGGTGTAATGACAGACAAGGAAGCCCGCGTGGAAGGCGTTGGAGGCGAAGTACTTTGCTACGTATATTAATTTACTATCATGTCTAGAATAGGTAAAAAACCAATAAATCTACCTGCCGGTGTTACTGTAGACGTGTCAGCTCATGGGCTGGTCACTGTTAAAGGTCCGAAAGGTACACTCACTCAGGATGTGAATCCCGATATTGAGGTAAAAGTGGAAGACAACGAGGTTGTCGTTTCCAGACCTACCGATTCCAAAAGACACAAGTCTATACATGGACTTTACAGATCTCTTATCAATAACATGGTTATTGGGGTATCTGAAGGTTATAAAAAAGACTTGGAGCTTGTTGGTGTAGGTTATAAGGCTACTAATCAGGGACAAGTTCTTGAACTTTCTCTTGGTTATTCTCACAATATCTTCTTTGCATTGCCATCTGAAGTGGCTGTGAAGACAGAAACTCCAAAAGGTAAAAACCCGATCATTACTTTGGAGGCAATTGACAAAGAATTGATCGGACAAGTTGCAGCCAAAATTAAGGGACTTCGTAAAGTTGAGCCTTACAAAGGTAAAGGTGTGCGCTTCGTGGGTGAACAAATTAGACGTAAGGCTGGTAAAACTGCCGGTAAAAAATAATAGGTTATGGCATTTAATAAGAATTCCAGAAGACTTAGAATCAAGCAGGGTATCAGGAGAAAAATTTCTGGTACTGATTCCAGACCTCGTTTGTCAGTTTTCAAAAGTAATACTGGCATGTATGCACAGCTTGTTGATGACCTTAAGGGTCAGACGCTTGCACAAGCATCTTCCAAAGAATTGGGAGCTAAAGCGAACACCAACATTGCAACAGCTACTGAAGTAGGTAAAAAATTAGCTGAAAGAGCGATTGCAAATGGAGTAAGCGAAGTAGTATTCGATAGAAACGGCTACTTGTACCATGGTAAAGTGAAAGCTTTGGCAGATGGTGCCAGAGAAGGAGGCCTTAAATTTTAATCAACTATGTCTCAACTAAGAAAAAAGCCTATCAGGGCTACAGATACAGAACTTAAGGAAAAAGTAGTTTCTATAAACCGAGTAGCCAAAGTGGTAAAAGGTGGTAGAAGATTCTCTTTTTCCGCAATAGTTGTAGTAGGCGACGGTGCAGGAGTAGTAGGTTACGGTTTGGGTAAAGCCAATGAAGTAACTGATGCTATCACTAAAGGTATCGAAGATGCTAAAAAGAATTTGGTAAGAGTACCAGTTTTGAAAGGAACTATTCCTCACGAACAAATTGGTAAATTCGGTGGAGGTTTTGTATTGATCAAACCAGCAGCTGCGGGTACCGGTGTAATCGCTGGTGGTGCGATGCGTGCTGTTTTGGAAAGTGCTGGCGTAACAGACGTTTTAGCAAAATCCAAAGGATCTTCAAACCCTCACAATGTTGTTAAAGCAACAATTGATGCTTTGACTCAATTGAGAGATGCAATCACCGTTTCTCAGCAAAGAGGTGTGAAAATGTCTAAAGTCTTTAACGGATAATCATCATGGGAAAGATCAAAATCACACAAACTAAAAGTACTATCGACCGTCCGAAGGATCAAAAAGCAACAATCACTGCTTTAGGTTTAGGAAGAATCAGTAAGTCTGTTGTATTGGAAAATACGCCACAGATAGCTGGTATGGTTAATAAAGTTAATCACCTTGTAAAAGTGGAGGAAGCTTAATTATGAAACTGCATACATTAAAACCAGCAGAAGGGTCTACAAAGAACCGTAAGAGAATCGGTAGAGGTACTGGTTCCGGACGAGGTGGAACTTCTACAAGAGGTCACAAAGGTGCTAAATCCAGATCTGGATATAAGTCTAAGGCTGGATTTGAAGGTGGTCAAATGCCACTTCAGAGAAGAGTCCCTAAATTTGGCTTCAAAAGCTTGAATAAGGTTGAGTTCAAACCAGTTAATTTGGATACCTTGCAGGCTCTTTCTGAAGAATATAACTTAGAAACGATAGACATGACAGCTCTTATAGCTCATGGAGTGGCTTCTAAGAATGACAAAATCAAAATCCTCGGAGGAGGTGAATTGAAAGCCAAATTAGACGTAACTGCTCATCAGTTCTCTGCTTCTGCAACTGCAGCAATAGAGAAAAATGGGGGTTCTGTAAACAAGATTTAAGTAAATGAAAAAGTTTATTTCGACGGTTAAGAATATTTTCTCTATCGAAGATCTGAGAGTTAGGATTCTGAATACAGTAGGTTTCCTAATTATTTTCAGATTGGGTTCTTTCGTTGTTCTTCCTGGTGTAGATCCCTCTCGATTGGGTGAAGCTCCTGAAGGCATCTTTGGACTGATAGATACATTCCTAGGTGGTGCATTTAGTAATGCTTCCATTTTTGGACTTGGCATCATGCCATATATTTCTGCATCCATTGTGTTGCAGCTATTGACTGTCGGAGTACCTTACTTTCAGAAAATGCAGAAAGAGGGTGAATCTGGAAGAAAGAGAATCAACCAGATTACCCGTGTTTTGACAATATTGATTACCATTGCCCAGGGTATTGGCTATGTGAGTGCCACTATTCTTCCAACGGGCGCTGTTATGATCAGTACATCCCTCTTTATGTTTAGTTCCTTGGTATTACTATCTGCCGGAACCATGTTTTGTATGTGGTTAGGAGAGAAGATTACCGAAAAGGGAATAGGAAATGGTATTTCTATGTTAATCATGATAGGAATTATTTCCAGATTCCCCGGGGCATTAATAGCTGAAGGTTTGGAAAAAGGAACTTCTGGCATGTTGCTTTTAATCATTGAAGCAGTTGTGTTGTTCTTTGTAGTTGTTGGGGTTATTGCTCTTACTGAGGCTACAAGAAGAATTCCTGTGCAATATGCCAAGCAAGTTGTCGGTGGTAAAGTATATGGTGGACAAAGACAATATATTCCAATTAAGGTGAATGCCTCTGGAGTTATGCCTATCATTTTTGCTCAATCTCTAATGTTTCTGCCTGCTCTGATCGCACAGATCTGGGCATCAGAAAGTGATGTTGCAAACTATATAGGGAATACATTCAGTGATTTTACTTCATGGCAATACAATCTTTTGTTCGCAGTTCTTATCATTATTTTCACTTTCTTCTACACTGCTATCACGGTTAATCCTGAGCAAATAGCTGAGGATATGAAGAGGAATGGGGGATTTGTACCCGGGATCAAGCCAGGTGCGCCTACTTCAGAATTTATTGATGGGATTATTTCAAAAATTACGTTGCCAGGATCTATCCTTTTAGCGGCTGTGGCGATCCTACCTGCTTTAGCAATTATTGCTGGTGTGGGAGGGGAATTTGCTCAATTTTATGGAGGAACATCTCTCTTAATTATGGTTGGTGTTATCCTTGATACGTTGAGACAAATCGAAAGCTACTTGTTGATGCGTCATTATGAAGGCATGATGAAGAGTGGTAATATGAAGAATAATCCTTCTAATTACCAAGTAGCGTAATATGATTAATTATAAGACTTCTGAAGAGGTTCATATAATAAAAGAAAGTGCAGATATACTTGGAAGAGCCCATGGGGAAGTTGCCAAGTATGTCAAGGAAGGAGTAAAGACTTCTTTCTTAGATAAAATTGCTGAGGAGTTTATTAGGGACCATGATGGAGTACCTTCTTTTAAGGGCTACAACGGGTTTCCTTCTTCACTCTGTATTTCTGTGAACGAAGTAGTTGTTCATGGTTTTCCAAGCGATTATGAATTGAAAGATGGCGATATAATCTCAGTAGATTGTGGAGTCTTTCACCAAGGTTTTCATAGCGATTCCGCTTATACATACCCTATTGGTGAGGTTTCCCCTTCTGTCTTAGCATTACTTAAAGCCACTAAAGATTCTTTATACTTGGGAATTGAAAAGGCTGTTTTTGGGAATAGATTAGGTGACGTAGGGAATGCGATCCAAAGATTCGTAGAAGCAAAAGGCTACACAGTAGTTAGAGAGCTTGTAGGACATGGCATTGGTCGAAATCTCCACGAATCCCCAGAGGTTCCTAATTATGGTAAAAAAGGTAGTGGCCCCTTGTTGAAAGCAGGGATGGTGATTGCAATTGAGCCGATGGTGAATCTGGGTACAAGGAATATTGTACAAGAAAGAGATGGTTGGACGATCCGCACTGCAGATCGAAAGCCCTCAGCCCATTATGAGCACACAGTGGCAATATTTGAAGATAAAACAGAGGTTTTGACGACCCATAAATACATAGAAGAGAATTTTAAATTCTAATATGGCTAAACAGACATCTATAGAACAAGACGGTACCATCATTGAAGCATTGTCAAATGCAATGTTTAAAGTGGAACTAGAAAATGGACATCAGTTGATTGCACACATTTCTGGAAAGATGAGAATGAATTACATCAAAATTCTTCCTGGGGACCGTGTTAAATTAGAAATGTCTCCCTATGATTTATCAAAAGGTAGAATTGTATATCGTTATAAATAGACTGATATGAAAGTAAAGACATCTATTAAGAAGAGAAGTGTTGATTGTAAGTTGATCAGAAGAAACGGAAAACTTTACGTCATCAACAAGAAGAATCCTAAGTTTAAACAAAGACAAGGTTAAGATTATGGCTAGAATTGCAGGTGTAGATATACCAGACAATAAGCGAGGCGAAATCGGGCTTACTTATATCTTCGGAATTGGAAGAAGCTCAGCCAAAGCGATCCTGAGCAAAGCCGGTATCTCTTTCGACAAAAAAGCAGGTGAATGGGATGATGATGAATCGACCGCTATCCGTAACATTATTGCCGAAGAATTCAGAACCGAAGGTGTTCTGAAATCAGAGATCCAATTGAACATCAAACGACTGATGGACATCGGTTGTTATAGAGGTTTGAGACACAGAAAAGGACTTCCAGTTCGTGGTCAGCATACCAAGAACAACGCTAGAACAAGGAAGGGTAAGAGAAAGACAGTTGCTAACAAGAAAAAAGCAACTAAATAAAACCTGATTAGATTATGGCTCAGAAAAGAAACGATAAAGCAAAAGGTAAAAAAAGAGTTGTTAAGGTAGAAGCGGTAGGACAAGTTCATATCAGAGCTTCCTTTAACAATATCATCATCTCTATTACCAATAATGCAGGTCAAGTGATCTCTTGGGCTTCTGCCGGTAAAATGGGATTCAGAGGTTCAAAGAAAAATACTCCTTACGCTGCACAGATGGCGGCGCAAAACTGTGGACAGGTAGCATATGACTTAGGTTTAAGAAAAATCGAAGTTTTTGTAAAAGGTCCGGGATCTGGTCGTGAATCAGCGATCAGAACATTGCAAAATGTAGGTTTAGATGTAACGACTATTACTGACGTTACTCCAATGCCACACAATGGATGTCGTCCTCCTAAGCGTAGAAGAGTTTAATTTAAAATTTGTAAAAGAATGGCTAGATATACAGGTCCTAAAGCAAAGATCGCCAGAAAATTTGGCGAGCCTATCGAAGGGCATAGCAAAGCGCTTCAGAAGAAAAACTACCCTCCAGGACAACATGGAAGAGGTAGAAGAAAGAAGCAGTCAGAATATGCTATTCAGCTTGCTGAAAAGCAGAAAGCAAAATACATCTACGGCGTGTTGGAGAGACAATTCGCAAAGATGTTTGATATTGCTTCCAGAAAATCTGGTATTACAGGTGAAAACCTTCTTCAGCTTCTTGAAGCAAGATTGGATAACACCGTATATAGATTAGGAATTGCTCCTACCAGAAGAGGTGCCAGACAATTGGTCTCTCACAAGCATGTGCTTGTAAATGGTGAAGTAGTAAATATTCCTTCCTATTCATTAAAGCCTGGTGATATTGTTTCTGTAAGAGAAAGATCTAAATCTTTGGAAGCTATTACCAATAGTTTGGCTGGTAGAGGTGCAAATAAATATTCCTGGTTAGAGTGGGATGGCGCTTCATTATCCGGCAAATTCGTCAGTGTGCCTTCCAGAGATGATATTCCAGAGAATGTCAAGGAACAACTCATTGTCGAACTTTACTCTAAGTAATTTTACTATTTTCAGCTTTTAAAAAAAGAACAAGATATATGTCCATACTAGCATTTCAAATGCCCGAAAAAGTGGTGATGGAAAAGGCCGACGACTTCCATGGCTTGTTTACTTTCAAACCACTAGAAAAAGGCTATGGAGTTACTATCGGTAACGCCTTAAGAAGAATTTTGCTTTCTTCGCTGGAGGGTTATGCCATCACATCTATTAAGATCCCAGGAGTGGTGCATGAGTTTTCCACCATCGAAGGTGTTGTAGAAGACGTGACCGATATTATTTTGAATTTGAAGCAAGTGAGATTCAAGAAAGTGCATGAAGCATTTGACGGAAAAATCACTGTAGAGATCAAAAATCAGTCTGTGTTCACAGCAGGGGACATTGCTAAGTTTACTTCTTCTTTCGAGGTCCTAAATCCAGAGCTAGTGATTTGTCATATCGATGAGTCCAAAAACTTCGAGATTGAGATCACAATAGAAAAAGGAAGAGGATATCTACCAGCTGAAGAATCCAAACCAAAAGAGCAGGTATTCGGGCAAATTGCCATAGACGCCATCTTTACACCTATTAAGAATGTAAAGTATAGCGTTGAGAATACCCGTGTTGAACAGAAAACTGACTTTGAAAAGTTGATCTTGGAAGTTTCTACTGATGGCTCTATCCACCCGGAGAAAGCACTTCAGGAGTCTGCTAAAATCCTGATCCAGCATTTCATGCTGTTCTCTGACCAAACGATGGTACTTGACTCTACAGGTATTGCTGAGCCAGAACCAATTGACGAGGAGTTCTTACACATGAGAAAACTCTTGAAGACATCTTTGGGCGATCTAGATTTATCTGTTCGTGCATTCAATTGTCTTAAAGCAGCTGATGTGAAGACACTTGGAGATCTTGCTAAACTTGAAATTTCTGATATGATGAAATTCAGAAACTTTGGTAAGAAATCTCTAGCTGAGCTTGAGCAACTGATCCAAGAGAAAGGTCTGACCTTCGGGATGGATATTTCTAAGTATAAACTTGATGAAGAATAAATAACGATGAGACACGGTAAGAAATTTAACCACCTTGGTAGGAAAGCCGCTCACAGGAAGGCTATGCTTTCCAATATGGCTACTTCCCTGATTCTTCACAAGCGTATTTCAACTACGCTTGCCAAGGCTAAAGAATTGAAGAAATATGTAGAGCCATTGGTTTCAAGAGCCAAAGAAGATACTACTCATAACAGAAGAATTGCATTCTCTTACCTGAAAAGCAAAGATGCTATCATCGCTCTTTTCGGAGAAATCAGTTCTAAAGTAGGTACACGTCCAGGAGGATATACTCGTATTATCAAAACTGGATTCCGTCTTGGCGATAATGCTGAGATGTGTATTATTGAGCTTGTTGATTACAATGATTTAATGTTGAAGGATGCTAAACCAGCTAAAAAGACTACTAGAAGATCTAGAAGAGGTTCTGGAAAATCTGCTGATGCTCCTGCTAAACCAGCTGTTGAGGCTAAAACTGAGGAGCCTAAGGCTCCAGAAGCTAGCGATTCAACTGAAGGTGAAACTGAAGAAAAATAAGTTGATTAATGACTTTAATAATAAAAAAGGATTGGACTTTCGTTCAATCCTTTTTTTATACCCTATCCATTTATTCTCCTTCCCAATAAATCTTTAACTTTGGGCAACTTTCAAGAAAATGATTAGAAAAAAAGCGACTTTACTCTTAGCGGACGGAACAGTGTTCCCAGGAACCCTTATCGGAAATGCCGGTACAAATGGCGGCGAAATTTGCTTTAATACAGGTATGACTGGATATCAGGAAATTTATACTGATCCATCCTATACTGGACAAATTGTTGTTACGACAACTCCTCACATTGGGAACTATGGTGTCATTGACACCGAAGTTGAATCAGATCATCCTACTGTGGCTGGGATTGTGGTTAGTAATTTTTCGGATGTATATTCTAGAATAGATGCCTCAGGCTCATTGCAAGATTATTTAGTGAACAATAAGATTACAGGGATCGCAGATGTTGATACTCGTAAACTTGTTAGACACTTAAGGTCCAAAGGTGCAATGAATGCTATTATTAGCTCAGAATTTGAGGATAATATTGAAGGTCTAAAGGCTGAACTGGCTAAAGTTCCTAATATGGATGGTTTGGAACTTTCCTCTCAAGTCTGTACGCAGGAACCGTATTTCGTCGGAAATGAGAATTCTAAAATCAAGGTAGCCTGTCTAGATTTTGGTATTAAGAAAAATATACTCAGGAATCTTTCTGATCGAGGAGTTTATTGTAAAGTTTTCCCTGCCAAAACAAAACTTGAAGAAATGGAAGCTTGGAACCCTCAAGCTTATTTTCTATCCAATGGACCAGGTGATCCTGCTGTAATGGAGTATGCAGTTGAAACTACAAAAGCAATTTTAACTACTGGGAAACCTGTTTTTGGAATTTGCCTAGGACATCAGATTTTAGCAGAATCGGTAGGTATTTCTACATACAAAATGCATCATGGGCATAGAGGGCTAAATCATCCTATTAAAAATATTTTGACTGGCAAAAGTGAAATCACCTCTCAAAATCATGGTTTCAATATTTCTAGGGAAGATTCTGAAAGCAATGAAAATGTAGAAATTACTCATGTTCATTTAAATGATGATACTGTAGCAGGAATAAAATTGAAAAATAAGCCTGCTTTCTCGGTACAATATCACCCCGAGTCGTCTCCTGGACCACATGATTCACGTTACCTTTTCGACGACTTTATTTCTTTAATCAATAAAAATTAAATCTCAATAACCTTTTATACTATGACTTTGATACAAGCAATTCATGCAAGACAAATTTTAGACTCTAGAGGAAATCCTACTATTGAAGTGGATGTACTGACTGATACAGGTGCTTTCGGTCGTGCAGCAGTACCAAGTGGGGCTTCTACCGGCGTCAATGAAGCGGTAGAACTTCGTGATGGAGACAAAAGCAAATACCTCGGAAAGGGAGTCTTGAAGGCAGTAGAAAATGTAAATGAAATCATCCAGTCTGAATTGATCGGTGAATCAGTTTTTGATCAGAGAGGAATCGACAACTTGATGATCAAATTGGATGGCACTGATACCAAATCAAAATTGGGAGCAAATGCAATTCTTGGTGTTTCTTTGGCAGTAGCCAAAGCTGCAGCTGATGATCTGGGGATTCCTTTGTTTAGATATGTGGGTGGTGTCAATGCCAAAACCCTACCTGTTCCCATGATGAATATCATCAACGGTGGGTCTCACTCAGATGCTCCTATTGCATTCCAAGAATTTATGATTCGACCAGTGGGTGCTCCAACTTTTTCCGAAGCAATGAGGATGGGAGCTGAAATTTTCCATAATCTAAAGAAAATACTTCACGACAAAGGATTAAGTACTGCAGTTGGAGACGAAGGTGGTTTTGCACCAAATTTCTCTGGTGGAACTGAAGAAGCCTTGGCTTGTATCCTAGACGCTATCGAAAAAGCTGGTTACAAAGCAGGTTCTGATATCACTATTGCACTTGATTGTGCTTCTTCTGAATTCTTCGAAGACGGAAAATATAACTATGCTAAATTCGAAGGTGAATCAGGGAAAGTAAGATCAAGAGCTGAGCAAGTAGATTACTTAGCTGAACTGACAGAAAAGTACCCTATCGATTCTATTGAAGATGGTTGTGCTGAAGAAGATTGGGAAGGATGGGCAATGTTGACTGCCAAAATTGGAGATAAAGTTCAATTAGTAGGGGATGACCTTTTCGTTACCAATGTTAAATTCTTGAAAAGAGGAATCGAAGAGAAGTCTGCTAACTCCATCTTGATCAAAGTGAACCAGATCGGCACATTGACGGAAACTTTAGATGCAATTGATTTGGCACATAAAGCAGGTTTTACTGCGGTTATGTCTCATAGATCCGGTGAAACTGAAGATTCAACCATTGCAGATCTAGCAGTAGCTTGTAACTGTGGTCAAATAAAGACCGGGTCTGCTTCCCGTTCTGATAGAATGGCCAAATACAATCAATTGTTAAGAATCGAAGAATTGCTAGCTGATACAGCCTATTTTCCAAAAAAATAAGATTCAATAATTAAGTTTAAAAGCAGCCTTCATAGGGCTGCTTTTTTTTTGCATCATTTTTGTACCTTGTTCATTAAATGATTTCAATTATTTAGAAATGAGCAAATACCTTAAATACACGAAAAACTTTTATGTTCTCGGGACGCTCTTTTTCATTTTTTGGATGTTTTTTATAGATTCTAATAATGTAGTCAATCAATTCAAGTTGAGTAGCAAGCTAAGTGAGCTGAATGACCAAAAGGAGTTTTATATCGAAAGAAAAGAAATAATAAAGGCAGAAAGAGAAGAATTAATGAGTAATCCTGAACTTTTAGAGAAGTTTGCCCGTGAAAAGTATCTCATGAAAAAGAAGACTGAAGATCTCTATGTTATTGTTGAAAAATAAGCTTTTACTACTTTTTGTTTTTGTATTCTTTTTGCATTTGAATGCGAATGCTCAGCGAGATATTTATTCAGATTCTCTGACTTTAAAAGATCGACTCTATTTCGGAGGTAATTTCGGGATGCAATTTGGGACGGTGACGTTATTGGATTTTTCACCTTTGGTAGGTGTCATGGTTACTCCAAAGTTTTCATCAGGAATAGGAATAACCTATCAATATTTCAATGATAAAAGATATATAGGGGGTGAGACTTCATCCTATGGAGGAAGAATTTTTTCTAGATACAATGTTCTTCCAAATATTTTCACTCACGCAGAGTATGAGCGAATCAATTTTGATAATTATAACATTTTTACAGACCAGTTTCAAAGGATTTGGGCTAATTCACTTTTCTTAGGAGGGGGTTATTTTGCTCCTTTTGGTCCTAGAGGTGGAGCAAACTTCACTTTCTTATATAATGTACTACATGACAATCTAAGATCACCCTATGGTGAACCTTATGTCATAAGGGTTGGTTTTGTACTTTGATAGTGCATTAAATACCAAAACATGAATTCCTTTATTTCAAAAATATATCATGCTCATCAAGAATGCTCAAATTGCCCTTCTCCAAAGGTAATTCATAAGTTTTTTGAAGATGTGTTGGGACTCTTATTTCCTGAATTTGCTTCAGAGAAAATCAAAGAAGAAAAAGAGGTCGCAGCAAAATTTGCCGAGCTGGAGATTTCTTTGGCATCCATACTTACTAGAAATTTACACCTTCATAAAGGTGATGGAGAAAAGATTTCCAAAGATTTCTTCTTAGAATTGGAGTTGGTCTATGAATTTATTAATCAAGATGTCGATGCCATATATGAAGGGGATCCAGCGGCAAAATCTAAAGCAGAAATACTAAGGAGCTATCCAGGTTTTTATGCCATAGCTGCATATAGAATTGCGAATCTATTACATAGATTAGGAGTTTCTCTGATACCAAGAATGATAACTGAACTGGCACATGGCAGAACTGGAATAGAAATTCATCCAGGTGCTAAAATTGGCCAATATTTTTGTATAGATCACGGTACGGGGGTAGTTATAGGTGAAACAACAGTGATAGGGGATCATGTTAAAATCTACCAGGGAGTAACCTTAGGTGCTTTAAGTGTCAATAAAGCAGATGCAGATATAAAGAGGCATCCCACCATTGAAGATCATGTTGTGATTTATTCAGGAGCCACTATTTTGGGAGGAAATACAGTAATAGGTGAGAATAGTGTAATAGGAGGAAATGTTTGGTTGACAAAAAGTATTCCTGCTGGAAGTAAAGTTTATTACCAAACCCAGATGTATCATACTGATTCTGAAGTAACCGATTTATACGTCTTCAAAAATGACCAAGATGAAGCTATTTGAACTAATAGGTAATACTCCTCTAATTTCTCTAGATAAGATTCCGGTTAATCCTAAGGTGAAAATTCTTTGTAAACTCGAAGGACAAAACCCTGGTGGAAGCGTAAAAGATCGAGCTGCCTATAATATGATTAGGTCTGCTCTAGATCGAGGGGATATCAAGGCAGGGGATAAATTAGTAGAAGCGACTAGTGGAAATACAGGTATTGCTTTGGCAATGGTCGCAAAAACGCTTGGTTTGGATATGACTTTAATAATGCCTGATAATTCTACAAAAGAGCGTATTCTTTCCATGAAGGCATATGGAGCAAAAGTTATCTTGACTCCTGCCGCACAAACGATTGAATATTCAAGAACGCTTGCTGAGAAAATGAATAAAGAGGAAGGATATTTTTTATTAAATCAATTCTCAAATCCTGATAATTATTTGGCTCATTATAAAACTACAGGACCTGAAATATGGAAAGATACTGAAGGGAAAATCACCCATTTTGTTTCAGCCATGGGAACTACAGGGACAATTATGGGCGTTTCTATGTATTTAAAAGAACAAAAACCCTCTATCCAGATTGTGGGCACTCAGCCAACTGACGGTTCTAGTATTCCAGGAATTCGAAGGTGGTCCCCAGAATTTCTTCCCGCCATCTTTGATGCTTCCCGAGTAGACCAAGTAATTGATGTGAGTCAGGAAGAAGCCACGAAAATGACAAGAAGAATGGCAAAGGAAGAGGGAATCCTGGCAGGGATGAGCAGCGGGGGTGCTTTGCATGCTGCTATAAAACTTTCTCAAACACTTGAAGAAGGATTAATAGTCTGCATCACCTGTGATCGAGGAGATCGTTATTTAAGTTCTGATCTTTTTGGTTGATCAAAAAAACTTCTTAGTCTTTTCCAATCCTGTTCTAGCGACGGATAATGCATCTTGCGCCCAATACTTTTCATTGAATAATTCTAAGGAAAGGATTTTAGTACCGCCCATCCTTTTAAGAAAACTCACAATTTCTTGGTATGGTGCTATCCCATCTCCTGGATATACCCTGTCTTTATCTGCAAGTTTTTCCCTTGAGATACCAGCAGGAATATCATTTACATGAATTACGTCGAAAGCATCCCCACTTAGTAGTTTCAACCCATTATATCCTGAGCCGCCTCGATATAAATGATAGACATCTGGTAAAATTTTTGTATCAGGATCATTCGCAGCAGCAGCGACGGAGAGACATTGACTTAAATTATGAAAGGGAAGAAATGAACCCCAAAATTCTAACTGCGGCATGACGCCGGTTTTTCTACCCAACTCTAACAATTGAGAGAATTTTTCTGCGGATTGCATCACATCAATCGGTGCTGTTGCACCAATGGCAGGAGCTGCAACCCGGGTGCAACCTATTTCAGCTAGCATTCCCATTTCTTTTTCCATTTGAACAAATCCCTGTGCAGATTTTTCTGAGTCTTGTGCCATCCAAGGAGCAAAACCGATTGCATTAAATGGGACTTGTTTAGCATCTTCCAATAACTTTTTTAAGGAGCTTAAACTTTTTCCAGAGGCTAAATAGGCTTCAATCTCATTTACCCAGATTTCCATCCCATCAAATCCTGCTTTTGCAGAGGTCTCAATCATCTCGGGAAGGGTAAGTTTTTGACCGCGTATGGTACTTGTGTTTAAGCAAAAATGAATATTAGCTTTGGCTTTGGGTTGCGATTTAGCAAAAGCTTTCGTCTGAGTTAAAACTAATGGTGCTAATGCAATTGATTTAATTAGATTTCTTCTTTTCATTTTTGATTTATTTCGGGTTATCCTTTATTCTCCACTTATATTTTAATTTTGCCGCTTATGATATTCCATATAAAATAGAATCTAAACGGATTTACTATCGTATTAATCCTATGCTAAAAATATACTTTTTTACGCCTTTTCTTTTGATTTTTATCTGGTCAGCAGAATTGCATGCCCAGTCTCAATCTTTTCTTTCTTTGTATAAAGAGCAATTACCTTACTTTCAAGAATTGATTACTGGAGGACAGTATGCAGAACCTCCTTTAAATTATGAAGGTCATCCCTATTTTCAAACAAGAGTTTTTGAAGAGGGCTATTTATTGATCAATGGGATTAAATACATAGGGGTTCAATTGTTGTTTGATGAAAATGCTGACGTTTTGGTAACTTTTCATCCAATCTATAAACAAAAAATATTGATTAAGCCCGAAAAGGTGGAGGAGTTTCAGTTGGAAGGTGGGAAATTATTTCGACGATTTGAAGGGAATGAATCATTTCCCAAACACGGCAATGGATTTTATGAAGTTTTGAAAGATGGAAAGATTAAGGTCTTATTAAAGCATTACAAGGAAGC
The DNA here is from genome assembly GCF_039563885.1 of Algoriphagus sp. SE2. Lineage (NCBI taxonomy): Bacteria > Pseudomonadati > Bacteroidota > Cytophagia > Cytophagales > Cyclobacteriaceae > Algoriphagus > Algoriphagus sp. SE2. The sequence goes on from NZ_JBCLWJ010000016.1 coordinate 92,621, forward strand.
GGAACCAACCAAGGAAATTGGAAAATACACCTATAAATTCGTGGAAGATTCTGAGTACTTCTACTGGTATGAAGGAGATTTTATACCCATAAGGAAAAAGAAACAAGCCATAAAAAGTCTTGGACTTAACAAGAAAGAAGTGAAAAGTATCCAAAAGGAAAAAGATATTTATTTTGCCCTGGAAAAGGAAAAGTTTATCCTTGAGTTGGCTGTATTAAGAGAAGGGAAGTCTGATGAGTTTAACGGATTCTATGAATGAGAAAGCTTCTACTCTTAGTCCTTGCTACTTTTTTTATCCATGAATTATTGGCCCAAACTTCGGCTCAAGTTAAGCTCTCAGGGACATATTTAGGTATGCCATTTGAAAGATTTGTGGAGCGAGTGGAATCAGAAACTCCAATAAAATTTTTCTATAAAATTGAGGAAATCGAGGATCTCCAGGTCAATCTACAAGCATCAGACACTGAATTAAGATTGATTTTGGATCAGATTTTTGTGAATTCAGGTTTGACTTACACAATTGATGCTTCCCAACGGGTTTGGGTTTCAAAAGGCGCAAAAATATTCACAGATTTTCCAACGGATTATTTCCAAGTAAGAGAAAGGCAAGAGCTTCTTGTCAATGCAAGTGATACTTTAGGAGAATTCGATAAGAATAAACGCTTCGTAATTGGGAAAGCTTCTGATAACCCTGAATCTTCCACTGCAATTTTAAGCGGGGTCATAACAAGCATAGAATCAGGAAATCCTATGAATGGTGCCATTGTCTCTGAAAAAGTCAATTTTACTCAAGTGGCAACTGACAAGGATGGTAGATATTCACTGAAATTAAGGAGAGGCCGACACACTATCTGGATCCAAAATATTGGAGGGTTTCAGGAACAACGACAAATTGAACTTCGTGGTGATGGGGTATTAAATATGAGTATAGCTGAAAATGTACTTTCATTGGACGAAGTTGTAGTGAGTTCTGGTGCTCTTTCTAATGTGAATAAGTTAGATATGGGAGTGCAATCTATCAGTATTGCTGAAGTTAAACGACTGCCAGCAGTAATGGGGGAGGTAGATGTGTTACGGGGGATCTTGACTATGCCAGGTGTAAATACTGTGGGCGAAGCAACGACTGGATTCAATGTGAGAGGTGGAGCAGCTGATCAAAATTTAATTCTTTATGGAAATTCAACAGTATTCAACCCGACTCATGCTTTTGGTTTTTTCTCAGCCTTTAATGCAGATGTAGTTTCTGGAGTGGAATTATATAAAGGTTCGATACCAGTAAATTATGGAGGCCGCCTCTCATCGGTATTACAAGTTGATCCCAAATTTGGAACAAAAGAAAAATTCAGTGGATCGGGAGGGATTGGTATCCTAACTAGCAGACTTGGATTTGAGGGACCAATAGGGGAGAAAACAAATTTTGCAATCGGAGGAAGAACAACCTATTCAGATTGGGCATTAAAACTTTTGGACGATGAAGCTGATCTAAAAGGAAGTAATATTGCTTTTTATGACATTAACTTAAATATTCAACATCAGATCGACGAGAAAAATATTCTGGAGTTGACAAGCTATTTAAGTCAGGATGATTTCCAATTTGATCTAGATACAACCTATTCTTACCAAAATATAAATCTCGCACTCGGGTGGAGACATTTTTTCAATGATGAGCTTGAAGGAAATCTAACTATTGGTAGAGACAGTTACGATTTTGGTATTATTGGTCAGGATAATCCACTCAATTCATTTGATTTTGGGTTTGATGTAAATCAGCTGTTTTTGAAAGCTGATTTTGAATATAGAAAAAGCGAAAATCACATTTTTAAGTTTGGAGTAAACGCAATTCAATATTCAATCAATCCAGGAAGCAATAAACCGTATGGTTCCGAATCTATTGTAATTGAAGAAGAGCTTAGCGAAGAAAAAGCTAGAGAATTATCAATTTATTTTGGTGATGAATTTACTATTAGCGAGCGTTTTTCTGTGAGTTATGGAGGTCGATATATGTTATATCAATTCCTTGGCCCAATGACGATCAATCAATATGTGGATGGTGCTCCTATTACAGAAAGTAATGTAATTGGCGAAAGAACTTATGGGGATGGGGAGACTATAAAAACCTACCATGGACCGGAATTCAGGATATCAGGCAGGTATAATTTGGGGAATAGGTCTTCTGTAAAATTTGGGTTTAACACGATGCGCCAAAACATTCACCTTCTTTCAAATTCCTCTTCTATTTCGCCAACGGACAGTTGGAAACTCAGTGATAGCTTTATCAAACCCCAACTTGGTGGTCAGGGTTCTGTCGGATATTACAGGAATCTGGCTAGGAATACCTTGGAGTTCTCAACTGAGGTCTATTATCGGTATATGAATAACCTATTGGATTATAGATCAGGTGCCAATATTGTCTTAAATGAAAATATTGAACAAGATGTATTGAACTCAAAAGGGAAAGCATATGGAGTAGAGGTTTTGCTTAAAAAGAATACCGGATTATTAAAAGGCTCTATCGCATACACTTATTCCAGATCTTTGATGAGAACCTCAGATGAACCAAGTGTTGAAAAAATAAACGACGGCGAATTTTATTCCAGTAATTTTGATCAACCTCACCACTTGGTCGTTGTAGCAAATTATGAATTGAGCAAAAGAATCAATACATCATTAAATATGAATTATAGTACTGGGAGACCAGTTACATTGCCGATTTCAAAATTTGATTATGCCGGTTCAGAGCGGGTATATTTCTCTGATCGAAATGCTTATAGAATCCCCGATTATTTCCGATTAGATTTTTCTATCAATTTAGAAGGAAATCATAAGGTAAATAAACCGGCACATGCCTCATGGTCATTTGGGGTCTATAATATTTTGGGAAGGAGTAATCCATATTCTGTTTATTATGTCCCTGAAAATGGAAGGCTGAGAGGGTATCAGTTGTCTATTTTTGCAAATCCTATTCCATTTATTACCTATAATTTCAAGTTTTAAATGAGAAAAATAGCAACATATCTATTTGTTTTTCTATTCATGCTCTCAGCATGTAGGGAACCATTTAATCCTGAAATTGAACCAAGTGATTTGAAAGTATTGGTAGTAGAAGGTTATCTGGATACTGAAGGGTTACCAAGTATTTTGAATTTGAGTTATACCAGAAATATTAATTCTGATGATTCTTTTTCACCTACCTATCCGAATGCAATTGTCTTTTTGGAATCTGAATCTGGGGCTCAATTTGATTTGAATCCTTTGGGAAACGGTTCTTATGAATTTGCTCATGATATTTCAGAAACCGAAAATTATAGACTTCGGATTCTTATAGATGATGGGGCAAGTTATACTTCAGAACTGCTTAAACCTATTTTGACCCCAGAGATCATTGATGTGGGGTTTGAAAAAAATGAGGAAGGAGTAGAAGTCTATTTGACAACTAAAGGAGATGAAAATGCAGATGACTTCCTTTGGACTTTCGAAGAAACGTATGCATTTAGGCCTAGAATCCCAACTTCTTACAGATATGATCCAGACCTAAAAACTGTTGTTTTATCTACACAAGAAAACAGAACAGACTTGTGTTATAGAGATCTAATAAGTTCTGATTTGATATTAGAGACCTCTTCTCGCTTTGAAGATCAGTTTGTTTTTAGACAATCGATCACCCAGATCATTAAAGGTGATGAGCGTCTTTCAAACCGCTACAGCATTTTAATTTCTCAGAAAGCTTTGGATCAAAAAGCTTCCGAATTTTGGGAAGTGATGAGAAAGAATACAGATGATTTAGGTTCGATTTTCAGCCCATTACCTTCTAATATTGGAGGTAACTTTAAAAACGATCAAGATTCAGGTGCTCCAGTTGTTGGATATTTAAGCTTAGGTACAGTGAAGCAAAGAAGACTTTGGATTGATTTCAGGGATGTCATTCCATGGGGAGTTGCTGAGGTTGAAGACTATTTTGGATGCATTGCAGAACCTGATACAGTTTTTATTCCAGATTATGAGGTTGCGTTTAGAACTGGATCCTATATGCCGGCCGTGCCAATATTTTGTGATAATTGCTACGACCCAATTGGATTTCTAAAAGCAGAGAGGCGATGCGTTGATTGTACGCTCAGAGGCACAAATGTCAAACCTGATTTTTGGGAGGATTGAAAATGAGCATCTATAAAAAACTAAGTCTAGCTATTTTTATTTTCTTTGTATGTCAAGCTATTTCATACTCTCAATCCATAGAAGAAGTTTCCTATTCAATTCCTAAAACGGTCTATTTCGGTGGGGAGAAAGTGTGGATTTCGGGGCAGGTAACTCAGGATGAATCAGAAGAAAAATCAATTATTTTGTATGCAGAGCTGATTAATCGATATAATGAATCAGTAGCTATTGCAAAAATTCCTTTGGAGGATTCCCAAAGCTTCAATTTTCTCCAGCTTCCGCAGGACTTACCCTCTGATAATTATTTACTCAGAGTATTCACAAGGATTAGCCCTCACCAAAGTCTTGAAAAAGGGATTTCTCAACAGTTTATTACAGTATTTAACAGACTGGCTCCTCCAGATGTAGTAGGAGAAAGAGAAGAATTTGATTTTGAGAACCCTAATTCCTCCTCTAAAATTAAAATCACAAGTAATGAGTTAAATCCAGGTGAAAATCTTTCTGTCGATATATCCGCAATAACTGGAGTGGAGGAAATCAGCATATCTGTATTGAATCCATTTTTAGCAAATCAAGATAAAATTGAATCATCTATGATTTATGAATCTATTGATTCAAAAAACATTTTGCCTGAGTTATTTGGACATATTATTGAAGCAAAGGTGGAGGGAGAGAGTTTGGATACAACTCAACTTTATTATGTTTCTATCCATGGTGAGAAATCAGCCTTGCTTACTGACAGGCCGGATACTAATGGTAGTCTTTTCTTTGATGCGGGGGGAATGAAAAATTGGAAATACCTAGTTGCCCAAGCGGATGGGAATAAAAGCTTGATTGATTTTAATTTAGTTTCTTCTGCACCTAAAACTCATTTTAAGGATAGCTTTAGCTTTCCGGTTCTAGTAATAAGCCCCGCAGATGAACCATTTCTAAAAGAGCTTTTAAAAGGAGGCCAAATAGAAGGCTACTTTGTCCATGAGTATGAAGCTTATAATGATCCTGTTGTTACTGGTCTTGTCGAAGATAGAGTTTATGAATTAGATGATTATACTCGATTTGAGACTGTTGAAACAGTAATTAAAGAATATGTGCCTGAAGTTTCAGTTAAAACGGTACAGAAGAAAAAGGAATTTAGAGCCATAAATGAGGTAGGAAATTTTTCCTTTGATTCCAATCCATTGATGCTAATAGACGCAATGCCAGTTTTTGATTCTGATGAATTGGCAAAATTTGATCCCAAGGGTTTAAAAACACTTGAAATCCTCACCAGGACATTTTATTTGAATGAAGAAGAATTCCCAGGTGTACTTAGCTTTTCCTCATACAAGAATGATTTTGGAGGCTTTCAAATTCCCACAAATGGCATTTATGTTGACTATGAAGGAATCCAACCAAAAATAGCTTCAGCTAATTCATTGTTTGATTCTCCAGACAAGGAAGATCAAATAATGGACTGGAGAACAATCCTTTATTGGTCAAAATCTCAGAAATCCACACCTATTTCTAATTCTTTCGATATAAAAGTACCCGAAATCAAAAGTAAATTTATGATTTCTGTTAAGTCAAACGGTGAAATCTTTACCAAACTATTTGAGGTGAAATAAAATCGACCAGTTTTAGTTTTCCTTTTTTCTAAGCTCCTGCTGCATAAACTGAGTTAATTTTGCCTGATAATTTTTGACGTCTGGGTCGTATTCAGGAGATAGACTTTTCTTTTCAGGAAAAGTCTCCATATGCACAGTCTGAGTTGGGAATGCAAATCTCACATCTAAGGAATTGGCAAGTTTCATGATTTTGATCAGAACTTCATGCCTACATCTCAATTCTTCCGCCCAAGTAGGAACTTCAAAAAAGATGTAAAACATAATATCTAAGCTATATGATGACAGATTGTTGAAATAGACATGAAATGTGTCTTTTCGTGTATTTGGATGAGAAAGAACTATTTCTCGAAGTCCTTTAACAAACTCTTCTACTAAATCTGGAGGGGTATCATAAGTGATGGTGATAGTAGAATAGAATCTTCTATACTGTCTCAGACCATGATTATCGATTGTTGCATCAGCTACTTTTCCGTTTGGTATGTACATTACCGAATTTCGGAAAGTCCTAACTCTTGTTGATCTAAAACCGACCTCTTCAACTGTACCGTCCAAATCACCGGAAGTAATCCAATCCCCCACCTGAAATGGTCTGTCCAGAAAGATCATGATTGAGCCAAAAAAGTTTTTAATGGTATCTTGAGCCGCCAAAGCTATGGCCACACCACCAATTGACAAACCTGTAAGGAAAGGGATAATGTCTAGATTGAGTCCTTCCTTTAAAACGAAAAGAGTACCTATAATAACGACAAATGCCTTGAGTGATTTTCGAATTAATGGTACTAATTGATCATCAAGAGTAGACTCGGTCCTTTCGGCCAATTTTGAAAAGTAGGCAGCAATTACATCTACAATCTTGTAGAAAATGACGGTTATTAAAAATGGTTTTAAGGTATTAATTATCACTATTATCCAAGCCCAAATACCTGTTGGGAGTTGTAGGACAGGAAGAAAAAGTGCTAATAAAAGGACTATTAAATAAAAACTGGTAATTCTCGCGACAGGGAGTAAATAATGCTCCCCTATGTATCCATATCCGAAACGTTTGAGGATATATAAGAGACCCCTATCTACTAAGAATGTAAATAGCAAATGGCTGAGAAAAACTACAAATATTAAAACAAGCAAACCAACAAGCTGCCAGAGGTGAAACCCTAAATATTCATCATTTCCAATTTTTGGAAGAAGATCGAGTAGTTTAGCTGTCCCGAAGGGATAAGTCTCTTTGTGTAAATTGTTTATTTGCCCTACAGTAAAAGCTGAGAATTTCCATTGTGAACCAACCTTTTCTAAGAATATTCCTGGGAGTTTAGACTTGTCGAAATAATAGATTTGGTCATAACCTGATGTGGTATCTCTATAATCTTGTTCATTTGGTATTTCGCTCGTTCTTATTATTACCCCTTTTCCCTCAAAAATCTGCTTTAGCTTTACACTTAGATTATCTCCATTTTGTGATGTTACTCCCTTTAAATTCAGCGTCTCAGCAGCCTTATCCGGATGAAAATTTGCTTCTTCCAAGTTATAGAAGAAAGTAAGAGTAGTGTGATAAGGAGAACTTAAATTAACCTCATCAGTTATTTCCTTCAAATCTTGCTGCTCCGTGATTAACTGACCATAAGAACTGTAGGCCAAACTGAAAAGACAGAGTAATAAGAAATACTTTTTAAACATAAGGTTTGATTTTTTGCAAGTTAGCTATTCGTGGTTCTAGTCCCAAGCTATTCAAGAAGGTTAATCGGCCAATAAAAATTCCGTAATCTTAGAACCACTTATGGTTCTGATCAGGTATTGACCTTTGGATGACTGGTATGTAATCTGTACCGAACCGCTACTTTCAAGTGGCACTGTAGTTATTAAATTTCCTTCAAGATCATATAAATAACTAAATTCCTGTGTAAGATCGGTCAAAGCGAAAATCTGCCTTTCAGCTCCAAAATCGAAATATTGGTAGATCAAATTTTCACTTGAAACCCGGATATTCATTAATATTTTTTCCGACCTATCCAGAACAGAAACTTCATTATATTGTCTTGAAACAAACACAAAGTCATTTGCTTTTTGATCAGGGACTAGAATGAATTCACTATCTCTATCTTTTTTAACCAACTGATTTCTGTACACAATTTCCCCATCAAAGTTGCTTTGAATAATTTCTCCATTTGAGGTAATCGCAACAAATTTATAGGATCGGGAACTAGGGTCTCGCCAGACTATCCCTTCTGATTTTATCGCCTCTCCAAACTTAATAGGAGTGCCTCCTTGTTTCTCACCTCTTCGATTGAATAAGAATAGATTTCCATTTTCTCCTAAAGCAACCATATAATCGCCTTTTCCAGGGATCCTGTAATGTGCCGGTGGACCAGCACTTCTTTCATTAATTGAAAGTGGATTCCATCCGTCAAGTTGCTCACCTGTTTTGTCTAATAGGTACAGATTACCATCTTCTGTACTAATGAAATATCGGTATTCTTTGGTATTTGAGTAATCCACCAAATTCAAATGAGAAATCCATTCGTTTCCTAAATCAATAGGATAACCAGGAAGGAGATTGCCAAGTCGGTCTATGCCGTAGATCTTATTTTTGGTAGCTAATAAAATCTGAAGTTTACCATTTTTATAGTAATCAATCTGAAAAATATTTGAAACGATTGGTCCATCAAGTGGATAGGTGTAAACTTCATCTCCAATTTCATTAAATAAATGCATGACATAATTTTCATCTTGAACCAAGAGATCCAAGGTGTTGTCTTGATAATTTAATGCTGTAGAAGGCCCATATATTAGTGGCAGATTCAAAGAAATTGTCTTGTTTGGTTCAAGACTGATTGCCTCGACCTGTTCTATTTTAGTTTTAAAATCTCTTTTATAAGGAATTTTTAATGTAGCTTCAGTCCTATCCGGGAGTTGATTAATATGTAAAGAAAGCCAAGGAAAAGATTGGAAACTACCGCTGTATTTTTGTAAAAAAGAACTCCAGGACGGGTTGGTTTCTTTGGTCCATTGTGCCCATATTTCATCAATCAGGTAAATCTTAGAAAATCCTGAGGTTGAATTAAGTTCTGATTTAGCTGCAGGAGAATTGGGAGAATTTCTCCAAGTGTTGTTAGAAGTAAAATCATCCAAGATCAACTTCATGGCTTGTTGGGAGTTACAGAAAACCAAAATGTCATTTATACTAGTCACGAAAGTTTGACCAAAACCTGGGAATTTTCCTGAAAATAAATGGGCGGGAAACTCTTCCTCGGGAATAAACAAGATTTCATAGTCCAAGTAGAAATCTGAATTTTCTTCATTCTCAGATTTTTGGAACTCTTTCAGTAATTCCAAAGAGGAGGAGGAGTCAAAAGTTCTAGCAAGCAATGCTAAATTTTGGTCTGCCCCCCCGTACTTTTCTAAGTTTAACAAATAGAGTTCACCAGAAAAATTATCAAAGAAGCCTCGGTCAGTCAATGTTCTTTGAATTTCACCAATTAAAGTAGATCGAAAAGGAAATGCTCTGTTTTCGATTTTTTGGGTTTCAAAAATACTTTCAAGATTATATTGGGTCAGAGCTAAAGTTCTATTAGAAATCAGAGATTCTATCGCAGTTAAATTTGCTCTAATGGATGGCGTAAAATTTATTGGGTCCGGGTAATAAACTGGGCCTACAAACTCAAGACTACCTTCCTCAAAGGAAAGATCAAGAGCTAAAGCGGCATTTAGGATTTCTAAACTTGCAATTGCTTGACTTTCCCTGTCATCCGCAATTCCTTTCAACATTGAAGCCATTCCCTTCCCGGATAGCAGAAGTCTTCCTGGAGAATCAGATCTTATTGATGCTCCTGTTACCAGTGTTGAAAACGTTTCTTGGTTTTCATTCATATAAAAACGAATCGCCTGCTCAACTAAAAACGATGATGAAGAAAATACGACCAAGTCACCAAGCATTGAAATAGACCAGCCTCTGTTGTTTTCGTTATCATAAAATTCTATGACCTCTTGGTCTGAATACATCCTGTTTTGAAAGCGTGACCCTTCCGGTATTTTTGTTTTAATATCCTCGATCAAACCCGAAGTCTTTGAGGGATTTAGATTTAAGGTGAAGAGTAATTCAAAATTTTCAATGCCAGTTGAATGAAGGCTGACAGTTAACTGCTCATTTTGGACGAGTTTGGCTATTTGTCCATTTTCCCCAGTAAGACTGTCTAATGTAACGAGCTGCCTTGATAGCTTGTCAAAGGCTGGAAGTGTTTGAAAAATCCCCCAGACAGGATCATTGACAATTGCATTCCAGGTTTCTGCTCCTTGATAAGTTTCAAAAACAAAAATGGCTTCCTGACTGATTATGTCCAGGCTATTAATTTTTCGGGAGGAAAAATAATTTTGATAGATCCAAAAACCGCCTCCTGCTAGTAGGATTATAAATAAAAGAATAAGTAGGCTTTTCCAGATTTTCACAAGTCATTTATTGTTTCTAAAAACATATTACAAAAATTAGACCTAAGAATTAAGAGGAAACCCTCAAACTCTTAGGTCTTTTTATTTCAGATAAACTGGCTTAATTGCCAAGCTTATTCAATACTTCCATTACTTCTTTTACATGACCTCTTGAAGTCTCAAGTAGCGCTTTTTCCTCTTCATTAAGATCTAGCTCAAGAACTTTCTCGATACCATTCTTCCCAAGGATTACTGGCACACCTAAATAGCAGTCATCAATTCCATACTCTCCATCCAATTTAATACATACAGGGAATACTCTTCTTTGGTTTTTCAAAATAGCTTCAACCATTTGAGCAGCCGCCGAACCCGGTGCATACCAAGCAGAAGTTCCCATTAACTTCACTAATTCACCACCGCCAAATTTGGTTCTCTCTATGATTGCATCAAGTTTATCTGCCGGTATCAGTTCAGTTACTGGTATACCTGCCACCGTCGTATAACGAGGAAGTGGAACCATTGTGTCACCATGTCCACCCATAAGAATTGCCTGAATCTCTTTTGGGGAAACATTTAATTCAGATGCAATAAATGCTCTATACCTTGCTGTATCCAGAATTCCTGCCATTCCCATTACTTTATTTCTTGGTAATTTGGAAGAAAGATGAGCTTGGTAAGTCATTACATCCAGTGGGTTTGAAACCACAATAATGATTGCATTTGGAGAATATTTAACCACATTCTCTGTCACTGATTTTACAATTCCTGCATTTGTTTCGATCAAATCGTCCCGAGTCATTCCCGGTTTACGTGGAAGACCTGAAGTTATTACCACAACATCTGAATTTGCAGTTTTGCTGTAATCATTTGTGCTTCCGACAGTTCGGCTGTCATACTGATTGATTGGAGCTTTCTGCCAAATGTCAAGTGATTTGCCTTCAGCTACACCTTCTTTGATGTCAACTAAAACTATTTCTTCTGCGATTTCGCGATAAGCCAATACATCGGCACAGGTCGCACCCACGTTACCTGCCCCTACTACGGTTACTTTGCTCATGAGATTATATTGATTTTATTTTAAATACTGCCTTAAAAAAGCGACGCTAAGTTATTAAACTATGCCTAGGAATAGAAGCTACTAAGTGAATACTTTGTCTGGAGCAGGGGGATTTTTGATAAATGCAATAAGAAAGCTTTGAGCTATCTCATTCGAACATTTGACGGAGGCTGAAAAACCCAAATGATTCTCGATAAGATTTAAAGAGTCTTTGATTATTTTGATTGTAATACTCGGCAAGAGAAGTCATTATTTTCGCTTTGATTTTTGGATTGCTATCAAAAACTTCTTGAATAGCAGAATGAGGTATTACAATCAAATCCGCTTCTTCAGAAACTACGATAGCGGTATAAGTTCGCTTGGCATTCTCCAAAAGTGAGTTTTCTCCAAATGCCTCACCTCTTCCCACTTCTAAAATTGTCTCAAAATTATCTTTAACATCAATTGTTAAGATGATCTGACCTTTTTTGACCAGATATAAGGCCTGGCTGGGATCTTTGCTGAAAAACACGACCTCATCCCTCTTATATTTCCGGTGATGCATAGCAGGAATAAATCTTGCCATTTCTTTATTCTTCATCCTTTCAAAAAACTTGATTTGTGTGAGAAAATCAAACATTTCATGTTCTTCGGGGGTGTAGGTTTTTGAAAATGGATTCCTCATAATTACCGTTTTTTCAGGTATAAAGTATTTCTGGTAGCAGCTGTATGCTTTGCCCAATCTGCAATTCTGTATCCTATGATCCAAGCAATTTTTTCTCCTGACTCCAATATTCTGACCTCTTGCTTTTTGACCAACGGGATTTTCAAATCTATCAAAAAGTCGCTGATTTTCTTGCTGTTTTTCATACCTAAAGGAATAAATCTATCACCTTCTCTCCAAGTTCTAATTGTTAGAGGGAAATTTAATTGGTCTAGATCCAACATTGCATTTGTACTGCTCTTGTCTAATTTGACTTCCCCTGTCAGTTTAAGGATTTCGTATTTCCCCTCAGGGATCATAAAATCAAGATCATTTCGAGATATTTCAATCGGGTCAAAATTTTTGGATTTAGGAGCTAATATCAATTGACTCCTATCTATGTTCAAAATGTAGTCTGCACTTTCAAAGAATTTTCCAGATTCTCCCGAAAGGCATGATTGATATAATTCTTGGACCTGATCAGAATTGAAACCATATGAACGAAGCCAAAAGTAAAGAATCGATATAGTACCTTCAAGATGTATAAAGTCTTCAAATTTAAGCGTCTGAAAACCATCGCGATCAAGAATACTTTTACTTTTCCATAATTCAAATAATCCTGAAAATGCCCGGCCTGTATCTTTTAACCTATTAAAGCTTGTAATCAAATTTGCCCTTGAATCCTCTGAGGCTCCGTAAATTACAGGTAAGACATCCAAGCGTAATTTGTTTCTTTTGTAATCAGTTTTTGTATTCGAGCTGTCCTCCCTCCACTTCAATGAATTTTCTTTGGCATACTGCATGATTTCTTTTCTCGAAAAGGGCAATAAAGGTCGAATCAAAAAACCTCTTTTATCTGCCATACCGTATAATCCCTCTATGCCTGTTCCCCTGAGAAGATTTAAGAAGATAGTTTCCAATTGATCGTCTTGATGGTGGGCTATAATTATTCCTTCAAGATTTCTGGTTTCTAGAAGTTTGTCAAACCAATCGTATCGGATTTCTCTTGCAGCCATTTGAGGAGAAATATGTTTCTCTTCCACTACATTAGATGTTTCGGCATGAAGAATATGAAAATAAGATCCCCAGCTCTCAGCCAACTGCTTCACGAATTTTTCATCATCATCGCTTTCTTTTCCCCTTAACTGAAAATTAACATGCGCAACTTCAAAATGGATTTTAGAATTATGAAGGAGGTGGCCAAGACAAACACTGTCTAGACCCCCACTGCAAGCAAGAAGATAATTCTTATTAAAATCTAATAAGGACTTATTTTTGATATGACTGATAAATGCTTCGATCATTGATCAAAAATATCATTTTCTGCTAATTTTGCCCCATCCAATAATTTATGACCAATCAATTCTCCCGTTTTTTTCTAGCTCTTAGTTTTTTAACTGTTTGGGTTTCTCAAGTTAATGCCCAAGGTTCGTCTACATTAGAAATAATGAAAGCGGATGTGTTGTTGGGAGCAAATGGGTTCGAGAGGTTAATCGGCGATGTAGAAATGAGAAATCAAAATTCACTGATTTATTGTGATTCAGCTCATTTTTACCGTGCTACAAATAAAGCTAGGTTGTTTGGGAATGTAAGGATTGTGGATCAAGAAGATCCTGTTAAAACTACCAGTGCTTATGCAGAATATGACGGTAATATCAAGCTGGCAAAACTTAGAAATAATGTTGTTTTTACAAATCAAGAAACAACACTGTACACTGATTACCTAGATTACGATAGAGACCAAAATATTGCCTACTATTATAATGATGGTAAAGTAGTAGATTCGGTGAATGTCCTAACAAGCGAAAAAGGAAAATACGAGGTGAGTATTGAGCGGATTACTTTTGAGAATGATGTGGTTTTAGTTAATCCGGATTATACGATGAGAACTAATGACCTGGTGTATATGACGATCCCCAAAACAGCAGAGACAAAAGGATTAACAAACTTGGTGTCTAAGGAAGGGAATACGTTAGATGCTCAAAATGGTAGTTTTTATGATACTCAGAAAAAACAATTTCGATTTTTTGATGGAATCGTTGAGACAGAAACCAGTAGGGTTAAAGCAATAGAGCTTTTTTACGATGAAAACCTGGCCTATTATGAAGGAAAAGAGGAAGTTCAGGTATTGAATAAAGAAAGAGAAGTGGAGATTTTTGGAGATGTAGGAAAATATTGGGAAGAAAGAAAATACAGCTTGGTTTATGGGAATGCACTGGTAAGGAGGTACTTTGAAAAGGACACCTTGTATATGACTTCGGATTCCTTGATTTCCCAAGACAATGAAATAGATTCTGCAAAGTTTCTTCTTGCTTTCCGCTCTGTTAATTTGGTCAAGTCCGACCTTTCCGGGAAAGCGGATTCATTAGTTTACAACTACAACGATTCTTCGATTCAGCTATTCCGAGATCCTGTCATGTGGAATCAAAAAAGCCAAATCTCTTCTGATAGCATGACTTTTTACATAGAGCAAGAAACTTTGGACCGTGTATACCTGAAAGACAATGCATTTATAATTACACAAGATACCATTCTGAATTTCAACCAAATGAAAGGGAGAAAAATGATGGGATACTTTCAAGATGGACAAATAAATCAGATGGACATCGATGGAAATGGAGAATCATTATATTTTGTATTGGAGTCTGACACAGTTTCTCAGGGAGCTAATAAAACGTTGAGCGCTACCATTAAATTGAAATTTAAGGACGGGGCGATACAACGAGTTAATTATGGGATAAAACCAGATGGGCGATTCATTCCTTTTCAGAATCTTGACGATGAAAATTCAAAACTTTCCGGGTTTAATTGGAGGTTTGAAGAGAAACCTGATATGGCTACAATTTTTAGATGGAGAACTCCAAAAGAGATTGATCTTAGAGCAAAAAATCTTTTTAATATACCTGAGGTTGAAATTAGGCTTCCTACTGAAAAAGAAATTGAGAATGAAATGAAGAAACGTGGGTATAGGCCTTTGAAAATGGTTTTTAATTAAGGTTAAAATCCAATAAAAAGCGGCAACGTCCAACTTTGAAAAAAATTTTATGAAGGTTAACAAGAATTAACCGGATTTTTCTCTGTTCAGATTAACATCAAACTAATTTTGTACGTATATTGAGTACTATATTGACGGAAACACCGCTTATTGATTAGAATTTTACATGAATAACTCTCTCAAATTTTTTATGTGGCTTTGCCTGATGCTCCCGCTATTATCGGAAGCACAGCAGGTTCGCGTGTTGAGTGAGGACTTAGAATTCTCCGGTGATTTGAACTCAACTATAAGAAAAACTGTAATACTACAGAACGAGTCATCTCAATCAAAAACATACTTCCTTAAAAACTTAACTGGAAATGTTGGGTCTTCTCAACATGTGAAGATTTGTATTGGTGATGACTGTTATGATCCAAGAAAAGATCTTGCTAAGATTAGAATTACATTGGCTCCTGGTGAATTAATGACTGATTTGTATTTGGATTTTGAAATGGGAATAGTAGAAACCCGTGGTAGTTTTGATTTAAATTTTGTCAACCTTGAGAATATCAGAGAGTCTTTTGTGGTTGAAGCTCGATACGATGTTTCAAATCCAAATAAAAAGGTTGACGAATTTGATTATAAAGAATTGACTTTAAGTGATATTTATCCTAACCCTAGTAATAGAATTGCTCAGTTAGATTATCAATTGAAAAACCCAGAAGCGAATGCTAAAATTTCGATTAATAGTTTCATTGGTAATCCTGTTGCAGAATATCAGCTAGATCCAGATAGAAATTCATTGGTGATTAATGTTTCAGATTTCAATCCTGGAGTTTATTTCTACACTCTTTTCGTTGACAACAAAAATATAGTGACAAAGAAGCTCGTTGTCAAAAAGTAAGAGTCATTCACCATTCTACTCAACATTTGAATCCGAATAATTATCCCGTATATTTGCGGACTTGAAAATGAAAATGCGCGTACAAAACATTATCGTTCTATTTATTCTACTAATATCTAGTGCCTGCGGTCCTTTCAATAAGCTTGAGAAGAGCACGAATTGGGAAGAACTCTATGCAGGAGCTAATAAATATTATCAAGAGGGAGAATATAATAAGGCAATAATCCTTTATGATAAAGTTTTACCTGTAATCAGAGGGAGTGAAAAAGCCGAGTTAGCTGACTATAATTATGCAAATTGTCATTTTAAGACAAAAAGATATATAGAAGCTGCTGGTTATTTCAATAACTTCTTCAGGACATATAATCGAAGTCCATTGGCAGAGGAAGCTTTATTTATGCATGCTTATTCTCTATATCTTGATGCCCCTGATTATAATCTGGATCAACAGAGTAGTCAGGAGGCTGTTGCAGCTATTCAGCAATTTGTAACCAGATTTCCTGGTTCTGCCAGTTATGAAAGAGCTATGGAAATGCTTGGGGATTTGGAAAAAAGATTTGAAGAAAAAGCATATCAAGAGTCTTCCATGTATTACCGTTTGAAAGACGGTTTATATCCTGGAGACTTCTATAGAGCTTGTATAGTGAATTTCCAGAATTTCGCGAAAGACTATCCTGATAGTAAATATAACGAAGAATTAGCCTACAAATTAGTTGAGGTAGCGACAGGATATGCTGAAAATTCTGCTTATGCCAAGAAGGAGGAAAGATTAACTGATGCTTTAAGATTTGCCGGTAATTTCTACAGAAAATATCCTAATAGCGGCTATACAGCTAAGGTGAAGATTTTTGAAGAAGAAGCCAGAGAGGAAATGCAGGATCATTTGGAGTTGAAAAAGAAAGTAGCTGAAAGAGTGGCTCAACAAGAAGCAGAAAAAAAGGCAACTCTTGAAACTCCGATAAATAATAATTAAACGAAACGTAAATAGATCAAAATATGGCAATTAATCCGTCAATTATTACTCGTGATTTAGATAAAATCGCTGAACAGACTGGAAACCTATATGAATCACTTCATATAGTGGGTCAGAGAGCTAAACAAATTTCTTCCTCTTTAAAAGAAGAATTAAATAATAAACTTTCTGAGTTTGCTTCAACAGTAGATAATCTTGAAGAGGTTTTTGAAAACAAAGAGCAGATCGAGATTTCAAAATTTTACGAAAGAATGCCAAAACCATCCACTATGGCTATGGAGGAGTTTTTGGAAGGAAAAATCTACTATAGATATCCTAATGAGGAGTCTGCAGAGTAAACAATATGAGCCTCAAGGGTAAAAGAATAATTTTGGGAGTTACCGGTAGTATTGCCGCGTACAAATCAGCCAATCTTACTCGATTACTCATTAAATCCGGAGCAGAAGTGCAAATAATTATGAGCGCTTCTGCTCTTGATTTTATTACCCCCCTCACATTGGCAACCCTTTCCAAGAAGCCTGTTTTGGTACAATTCCAAAAG
>NZ_JBCLWJ010000017.1:0-105761 GCF_039563885.1 Algoriphagus sp. SE2
ATAGTTCGATCTCCCACAAATACCTTCCCTTCGTAGCTTACCGTCTCAGTACTACCCGCATTCAGATACAGACTGAAGTCAGCAGAAGCAATCTCATTAACCTGAATAGTAACCACAGAAGACTCCGTAACCAAACCGCCTTGATCGGTGACTCTGGTTCTTAGATCATGACCACCTGCGGATGCATTGGACCACGTTATTTCAAAAGGACCAGTGTTAACAGATCCTATTACTGTGTTACCGTCCAGGAACTCTACCAATGCTATTTCACCTTCTGGATCCACTACGTAAGCTTGAATTAATATAGGATCCCCAAGATCAAATTCCTGGTTTTGAGTAGGTGTAACAATATTTGTGACCGGAGGTAGATTCTGAATTACCTCAATTGTCACAACCGTTGATTCTGTAACCAAACCGCCTTGATCTGTTACTCTTGTTCTTAATTCGTGGCTTCCTTCTGAGGCATCCGTCCAGGTTATTTGATAAGGGCCTGAAGTTACAGATCCAATTACAGTTGTGCCGTCAAGGAATTCCACTAAAGCTATTTGCCCTTCTGGATCCACCACATAAGACTGGATTAAAATAGCTTCCTCCAAATCAAATGTTTGATTTTGACTTGGAGTCACTATACTCGCAACCGGAGGCTGATTTTCCAATACTTGAATAGTTGGTCTTTTAGATTCGGCTGTAAGTCCAAAATTATCGAAGACTTTAGTTTTTAAAGTATAAGTACCAGCAGGTGGACTTTCCCAGTTGAATTCAAATGGAGCTTCCGTTACGATGGCAAAAATCTGTTCATTATAGAAAAACTCCACACGTTCAATATCATCTTCTACATATAGTGGAGCTCCTTTATTTGCTTCATCAAATTTAAGAGGTTCTGTTTTTATTAAAATATCATCACCATTTTGGAATGTCTGGCCATCAATCGGATCAACAATAGAAATGGTAGGAGCATAATTCACAACATTTAAATTAACAGTTTCTGAAGTTCCTGTCTGCCCGTCATTATCGGTTACGATCGCATAAATTTCATGTATTCCCAATGGTATTTTTGACCAACCATAATCGTATGGTGCTTCACTAAGTATTGCCAATAAATCACCATCTGCAAATATTTCTACTTTTTTGATATCATTTTCAGCATCATATGGATTCGTCATAATCAGAAATTTTTGTTGATAACTTATTGTCTGATTTTGCGATGGCTGAGTTATTGAGATAGTAGGGGGGAGATTACTCTCAGTTGGTGGAGTAATATGTACAATGACGTTTTCAGTCTTTGCACTGTTTCCTGCATTATCAAATGCGATAGCATAGACCAAATATGTACCAGGAACAACATCAGCAGTCCATTCAAACTCGAAAGGATTTGCAGTTATGGTAGAAATTAAGTTGTCATTACTATAGATTTCTACTCTGTTCAAGTCGTTTTCAGGATCAGTAACCTTGGCTATTATATCTACCAATTCTCCAGAATTGAAAATCACCTCTTTAATTGGTTGAGAAATAGAAATTATCGGAGGTAAATCAATATCATCTGGGTTAAGGACATTTACCGAAACTTCACTTGATTCAGAGCTAAGTCCTTTATCATCATATATTTTTGCTTTAACTGTGTAAGTTCCAACAGGAGCATTTGGATAATTAAATTGGAATGGAGCTTCACTTACTGTACCAAATACCCAGTCATCTATTAAGAATTCAACTCTATCGATTCGATTTTCGGGGTCGGTTGCATTTGTTTGGAATAGAACATTTTGACCTTGAATAAAATTTTGACCATCAACCGGATCTATTATTTGTACGCTTGGGGGTAAATTCTCAGCAGGTGGTTCTGTGATATTTACTAAAATATTACTGGAAACACCTACTGCTCCTTCATTGTCATAGGCTTTCGCGCTGATGGAGTAACTATCAATACTAGTAGGTGACCAGTTGAATTCATAAGGAAAGACATTTGAGGTTCCCAAAAGTATATTATTAATAAACACCTCAACTTTTTCTATGGTACCATCGGTGTCATTTGCTAATGCACTTATAATTAAATCATTACCTAAATCAATTGATTGATTATCAGAGGGATTTTGAATACTGACAGTGGGAGGTAAGTTTGTCAGTGCTTCTTCTAACACATTGATCGTGACAAAATCTGAGGTTGAAACTCTACCTTGGATATCAAAGGCTATGGCCCTAATATTATACGACCCCGGATTTGGGCTTGACCAAGTGAAATTATAAGGTGGTTCAAAAATTCTAGCAAGAATGCTATCACCTTGCAATATCCAAACTTTATCAAGTTCATTCGCTAAATCAATAATTTCAGTATTGATAGGTATGTTTTCTCCATTATAAAATTCTTGATTTTGAATTGGATCAATAATTGAAATTTCAATTGGGGACAAGGGGGCATCAATTTGATCTAGTTCAAATTTTACTAGTAATTCCGAACCGTATGGAGGAATAGTTACTTTATTGTCAAAAATTTCATTTTTAGCATTTCTATAAACTCCAGAAAGAGGATATGTCACTTCCTTGTCTGAATAGTTGTAATTGAAATAGAGAAATTCCCTAATATCTAACTCTTCCGTAGTTACTTTTGAGACGGACATATTGTCAAAAATAACGGCCTCTGAAGGATCATTTATTTTAATAACAATACTTTCATTTGCAACAGAGGCTTTTGCAATAAATCCGATTTGAATGCGACTTGTTTCTTCGGTTGTTGCGAAATACCTCTGGCTTCCTTTTTGATCAACATTAAATGAATTCTCTAAGAATAAAATGATTTCTTTTTCAGCAACTGAACTTCTGGAGTCAAATTCAAGAAGAATTTCCTCTCCTTCTTCAACAGCTCCTATCTGGATATAGGATGCAGAATTACTACCAGGATTTGGTTTAATGGAAAGGGAACCTCCCTCAATTCCGTCAGGTATAAATTCACCAACTCCCCCGTAAGTTGCTGCGATAAAATTAATATTTGAATTAAAGTCAGTAGCCTTTATTTCATCTTGTGTTAGAATTTCAAACCTTTTTATATTAAATCTTGGTTTTTCTGAATTTTCATCAAAACCAAATTCATTTTTCCAATTTTCAAGATCTCTCACAACCGCCTGGGAATTAGAGGGGTCTTTACTTTGAAATAAGAAATCTCTGTCGTAGGGATCTAAAAAGTAATTTTCATCAATCATTCCCACTTGATCCAAATCGTAATCGATTGAAGAAAAAGCCATTAAAACTTCATTGTCAAAAATACTTGAGAATATATTATTCTTGATAATCATATCCCTGACAGGATTACCTAAAGGATCATGAGTGATATTTAGTTGGTTCTGAGCTTTAAAAATTAAGTTATCTGTAATTTCAATTTTATTATTATTATGAACAAAATAGCCATTACCATTGATATTGGCGATTGTATTATTGTAGACTTTTATACCAGAACTATTGTCATCATTGTAGATGCCGTGTGCAAGTTTGGATTCTTCTTCTGTCCCATCAATATTTCCTAAACCATTAAGCACGATATTGCCTGCAATTTCTCTACCTTTATTATTTCTGTCAAATTGTCCATCAGCGTTGGTATAGATTCCCCCACCATCTTGTTTGAAAACACAAAACGTATCAACTAAATTGTTTTTAACAACAGTGTAATCTCCTCCAAAATGGATCCCATTGTAAGATGTGTTGATTACCTGATTTTTTTCTATTAATGAATTATCTGAATCAGATGGGATATAAATACCAACACCAGTTAGGTCACTGCTCTTTCCCATACCATTAAAAGGCATGGTGTTTTCAACAATATTATTTGAAATAGTCATTCTAGGGCTTCCGTAATAGACAAAAATCCCATCATTGAGACTATTTTTTATGGTGTTGTTGGAAATTATCAGATCGGGTACTTCTTCTACATAAATTCCATTTTCACCTGCTGATTCAAGAATACATTCATTGATTATAAAATTTCCCGACTTTTTTAGATTAAAAATGTTTTTGTTACTTCCCTTAAAGTGCAAATTAGAGAAAGTTATGTATTTAATATATGGCTGATTAACAACGAGGTAATCTTTGTTTGCCACCTTAAATTTAAAGGTAGAGGTCTTTTTTGGTCCTATATATGCCGTTAAAGTTTTTAAGCTTGAATTATAAGCCCATTCTCCAAATACATCTAGCGTACTAACGTGATTTTGAACAAAATAGCCACTTCCTGGTCTTGTCTCGTAAGCAGTAACAATATCTTCAAAATTTATCGTTGTTCCAGATGAAGAAGAAATTGGATGCCTGTCTATGATCCAATTATTTTTTCTAATCACAAGCTCGGCACCCGCTAGGTTTGGAAAACTGGCACTTCCCGAAATTGAGTTCTGATTAAGAACATTATTAATCTCTAAATAAGATTCCTCACTAAAAGAATTGGGAAATCGTCCGAGTTCTACGGGAGAATTATCAACTTCAAATATTTGTATCTTAGAACTCTCCAAATTTGGTAAGGAGGCCTCATATATACCTCCACCAATTGATCTCCATTCTTCAACAGATTCTAAAGAGGTAATCAATGGTTTTATACCAACTCCATAGGAAGAATAGGTAATTGGGCTTCCGGCTGACCCTCCTTTTACTAGATTTATGGTCCCATAGAAGACATCACCAGCTTTAAATAAAACCCGATCCCCAGGTTTTAGACCTGCCGATACTGAATTTAATTTATCAATTGTTTTCCAAGGCGTAGCTGGGCTTTGAGCTTCTAAAATAGTCCTATTATCATCACCGTCACTCGTGGAAAAATAATAATCTGTAGCAAATGTGAGGTAAGGGAGCAGAAATAAAAGAATAAAAAGAAAAGTTTTAGTAGAATCCAAATTCTGAATTCTCTCTTTAAAATTCCAGGGTGGTCTTGTAATATTTATCAAAGAGATCATATTTAAAATATTTTTAGTTTATCTATTGATTTTAATGTCTGATTCTAATTCAGTGTACAAATTCTTATGAAAGTGTCACATATCAATTGTGTTCTTAAAATGAGACTCATAAAAGATATGACTCGTGTAATGGTATTAATAGTTTAATAGCAAATGGAAAACTGAATTAAATGTCAAATATACTAAATATCAACTTTTGAATATAGAAAAATGTTTTTTATATTTTTTTATCACTTATTAATTATTCGGATTTAGTAAAATTCATTTCAATGTATAGTAAGTTTTGACTTCTATCTAAACAAGCAGCAATCTTAAATTGGAGTCTAAAGCTTGGGAGATTTAAAAAAGAGAAGAATAAAAATTTTTGATGCTATTTAACACCTAAAGATTTTTTTTTCGAAACACATTCATTAGTGAAAAAATCAGAAGCAAAAAGACTGGATTAAGAAAAAAAGAGTCCCGAATTTTCGGGACTCTTTATTAATTCATTAAAGCTTTTTTATCATTTGACGACAATCAATCTTTGGAGTTGTGATACACCTTCCTCCGTTGTAGTAGTCAAGAAGTAAACACCTGCAGCAAGGCTTCTTACTGAAATAGTGTATTTGTTACCTTCATTTTCCACCATTTCAGGTAAATAGGTCTGTACCAACCTTCCTCTTACATCAAAGATTGAGATATCACTCAATTTCTCTTCTGGATTGGTTGACTGGAGATTTACCAAATCATCGGCCGGATTAGGATACATTCTGATCGAGGACTTTCCAAATTCCGGATCGGTATTGAATCCTGCATCCTTGGACTTATTCACTTGAATGGTAATTGTCTCCTGACTTACCAGTTCATTTCCATCTCTTACTGTCACTTTTACCTCATGGGAACCAGGTGTAACAAACAGATGTGTTGGGTTTTTCTCGGAGGAAATTGTTCCATCCTCGAATTCATAACTGTAGCTTAAATTACCCTGATCCACACCAGTCAAGTCTCCCATAAAGTCAACCTTCAGAGGTCCGGTACCTTCCAGAGGAGAGGCAAGGATAGTTGGTTTACTTAAGAATCTTGATCCTATTGATGATCCTGAGGAAACTACGTTTGCTCCTTCGATTGCAATTCCGGAAACAAGTGGTCTATGTTTGATTCCAATTAAATTAATTGTAAGGATCTCATCTATTACCTCAATATTCTCAAACTCAAGTTTGAGTTTGCCAGTCCCCACTGCCTGCATTATATCCACGCCGCTACTTACGGTATTGCCTTCAATCTCAATATCAAAGATACGATCTCCTGGTCCGCCGTTGGAACTATATCCAAACTGTAACTCAATATGATGGGTACTTACTTTATATGTACCGTTTGGAACCGGGATGTTATAGGTCAAAGTTTGATTAAATCCATCAGTCCTTCTACCGGATTGATACAACTCATCGGTGGATGCCTCCTCTGTGATAAATACCTTATCGTAATTATAATATAAAGGAGTAGTAGTTTTATCACCAATAAACTCCTTGCCCTCATAAATTACTGTTTTTCCATTACCGGCATTTAGGTATAGACTGAAATTGTCTGCTGGAGAACCTCCAATTACCTCAATAGTGACCACAGATGATTCGGTAACCAAACCACCTTGATCGGTTACTCTGCTTTTCAGTTCGTGACTTCCTGCAGATGCATTGGTCCAGTTTATTTCATAGGGGCCATTGTTAACAGATCCAATTACTGTGTTACCATCGAGAAACTCTACCAATGCTATCTCACCTTCGGGATCGACCACATAAGCCTGGATCAATATTGGATCCCCAAGATCAAATTCTTGATTCTGAGTAGGTGTGACAATACTTGTAACCGGCGGCAGGTTCTCTATTACCTCTATTACCTCTATGTTTACCACAGAAGACTCTACTACCAAGCCACCCTGATCAGTTACCCTGGTTTTTAATCCGTGGATACCGACAGAGGCATTTTGCCAATTAATTTCGTAGGGCCCTCCTGTTACGGAACCAATCACCACATCTCCATCAAGGAATTCTACCAAGGCGATTTTATTTTCAGGGTCAGCTACGTAGGATTGAATCAGGATATCCTCACCGAAGTTGAAAGTCTGATTTTGACTTGGAGTGACAATGCTGGTTACGGGAGGCTGGTTATCCAAGATCTGAATCACAGGCCTCTGAGATTCTGAGGAAAGTCCAAAATTGTCGAAGACTTTTGTTTTAAGCGTATAGGTTCCTGCAGGTGGACTTTCCCAATTATATTCAAATGGAGCTTCTGTTACGATGGCAAAAATCTGCTCATTGTAGAAGAACTCAACTCTTTCTATGTCGTCTTCCTCATAAATTGGAGCTCCTCTGTTAGCTTCTGAGAATCTAACAGGTTCAGTTTTTATAAGAACATCATCACCAAACTGGAAGGTCTGACCGTCGATAGGGTCTACAATCGAAATGGTAGGAGCATAATTGACTACATTTAGATTAACCGTTTCTGATATACCAGTTTGACCTATATCATCAGTAACAACTGCATAAATCTCACGGACACCAATTGGGATATTTGACCATTCATAATCGTATGGTGCTTCAGTAAGTGATGCTAACAACGCTCCATCTGCAAATATTTCTACCTTTTCGATGTTACTTTCAGGATCATATGGATTAGTAGTGATTAGGAAATTTTGCTGGTAACTAATTGTTTGATTTGAAGACGGTTGAGTTATAGAGATCGTAGGCTCAAGATTCCCCTCTACAGGTGGGAATATGTGAACTGTGATACTTTTGGTCTGTGTACTATTTCCTGAATTATCATATGCGATCGCATATACCAAATAAGTACCTGGTATGACCTCTGAAACTAACCACTCAAATTCGAAAGGTTCAGCATTAATGTTAGCTATCAAATTGTCATTACTATAAATCTCAACCCTATCCAAATCATTTTCAGGGTCAGTTACAGCAGCCTTAATGTCTAAAAACACTTGTGAATTGATTACAACCTCAGGATCAATCGGCTGCTGAATAGTTATTATCGGAGGGAAATCAAACTCATCAGGACTAAGAACGTTGAGCGTAACTTCACTCGATTCAGAACTTAAGCCCTGCTCATCATATATTTTTGCCCTTATTGTATAAGTACCTGCTGGAGCATTTGGATAATTAAAATCATAAGGAGCCACATCAGTAGTTGCGAACACCCAATCATCTATTAGGAATTCAACCCGATCGATCCTGTTTTCAGGATCACTGGCATTGGTCTGTAAAAACACATCCTGACCTACAGCATAATTTTGACCATCAAGTGGTGTGATTATTTGAACCGCAGGAGGTAAATTATCAACAGGCTGTTCAGTAATATTGACTATTACATTTTGAGATACACCTTCAGCTCCTTCATTATCATAAGCTCTAGCACTAATGGTATAACTGGATATATCAGTTGGTGTCCATGTAACTTCATAAGGAGCGGCATTGGCAGTTCCTATAAGTGTATTTCCTACAAATATTTCAACCCGATCGATTGTCCCGTCAGCATCTTCTGGGAACGCACTAATAGTGATATCATTCCCTATATCGATAGATTGATTATTTGAAGGATTTTGGATGCTAACTGTAGGTGGAAGATTTGTTAAAGCTTCCTCTAGGACATTGATAGTGACTAAATCAGAGACAGTAACTCTTTCTTGAGTGTCAAAAGCTATCGCTCTTAAATTATATGACCCAGGACTCGGGTTTGGCCAAGTGAAGCTATAAGGAGGCTCAAAAATTCTTGCAAGAACACTATCTCCTTGTAATATCCAAACTTTATCAAGTTCATTTGCTAAATCAATAATTTCAGTATTGATCGGTACATTTTGCCCACTAAAGAATTCTTGATCTTGAACAGGATCAGTAATTGCTATTTCTATTGGGGAAGCTTCAATACCTAATTGACTTAATTCTAATTTCACCAATAATACTGAACCATAAGGAGGGATAGTAACCTCATTATCAATTAGTTCGTTTTTAGCATTTCTATAAACACCAGAAAGTGGAAGCGTTACTGGTTCATCGGAATAATTGTAATTGAAATAAAGAAATTCTCTGAGGTCTAATTCTTCTGCCGTAACTTTAGAAACAGACATATTATCAAAAATAACTGCATCTGCAGGGTCATTTATTTTAATTACAATACTTTCATTTCCAGCCGTAGCCAATGCAGTGAAGCCAATTTGGATACTCTCTGCTTCTGTGGTAGTAGCAAAATACTTTACACTGCTTTTTTGATCTACATTAAAAGAATTCTCAAGGAACAAAGAGACTTCTTTTTCTGCCAATGAACTTCTGGAGTCAAATTCGAGTAAAATCTGCTCACCTTCCTCAACAGGACCAATTTGAATATAAGTAGCCGAATTATTTCCTGGATTTGGTTGAATTGAAAGGGAACCTCCATCAATACCATCAGGTATGAATTGACCGGTTCCCCCATAAGTTGCCGCAACAAAATTAATATCCGAATCAAAGGTACTGGACTTAATGAGATCTCTTTCGAGCACATTATATCTCTTTATGTTGAATCTTGGTTTCTTAGAATTTTCATCATACCCAAATTCGTTACTCCAATTTTCAAGATTTCTTGAGACAGCTGTTGCATCGGATGGACTTTTGCTCAGAAATATAAAGTCTCTGTTGTAGGGGTCAAAAAAGTTGTTTTCATCAATTATACCAACTTGATCCAAATCATAATCAATTGAAGATAGTGTAATCAAAGCTTCATTATCAAAAACACTTGAGAAAGTATTGTTCTTAATTACCATTTCCCTGATAGAATTACCTAATGGATCATGGGTGATATTTAATTGGTTTATCGCTTTAAAAATTAAGTTATCCGAAATTTCAATTTTATTGTTATTATGAACGAAATAGCCATTTCCATTAATATTGGCTACTGTGTTTTGAGAGACTTTTATCCCGGAACTGTTGTCATCATTATAGATTCCGTGGGCAAGTTCAGCTTCTTCCTCTGTACCTTCCTTATTTCCGATTCCATTTAGAACGATATTTCCTACAATCTCTCTCCCTTTATTATTTCTATCAAATTGATTATCTGCATTTGTGTAAATACCACCACCATCTTGTTTGTAAACACAAAACCTATCAACTAAATTATTTTTAACAATAGTAAAATCTCCCCCAAAATGAATACCGTTATATCCGGTGTTAATAACCTGATTTTTTTCAATTAAGGAATTATCGGAATCAAATGGAATGTAAATTCCGACTCCTGTAAGATCACTGCTTCTAGCCATTCCATTAAAAGGCATGGTGTTCTCAAAAATATTATTAGAAATAACCATTCGTGGACCACCGTAAAAGACAAAGATTCCATCATTCAGACTATTTGTTACGGTATTATTGGAAATAACCATATCAGGAACTTCCTGAATATAAAAACCATTTTCACCTGCCGATTCAAGAATACACTGATCTACAATGAAATTTCCCGATTTTTCAAGATTAAAAATGCTCTTGTTACTTCCCTTAAAATGCAGATTTCTAAAAGTAATGTATTTGATGTAAGGTTGATTTACAACGAGATGATCTTTAGTAGCAACCTGAAAGGTGTAAGAGGAGGCGTCAGCTGATCCTAAAAATGCGGAAATTGTTCTTAATTCAGGATTATAAGCCCATTCTCCAAATTTATCCAACGTACTTACGTGATTTTGGACAAAATACCCGCTTCCAGGCCTGGCTTGGTAGGCCGTTACAATATCTTCAAAATTTATAGTTGTTCCAGATGAAAATGAAATTGGATGTCTATCTATGATCCAATTATTCTTTCTGATCACAAGCTCAGCACCTGCCAGATTTGGAAAACTAAAATCTCCCGAAATCGAGTTTGGATTTAAAACATTTCTAATTTCTAAATAGGATTCTTCAGCATCAGAGTTTGGAAACCTTCCAATTTCTTGCGGAGCGCCATCGATTTCAAATATTTGAATTTTAGAACTTTCTAAATTTGAAAGAGAAGCTTCGTATTTTCCTCCTCCAATTGATCTCCAGTTTTCAATTGTTTCTAAGGAGGTAATTATTGGCGGCGCCCCAACTCCATAAGAAGTGTAAGTGATAGGGCTCCCTGAAGTACCCCCTTTGACAACATTAATAGTCCCATAAAATACATCGCCGGATTTAAATAGAACCCTATCTCCCGGTCTTAAACCTGCAGAAAGGGCATTCAACTTGGCAATGGTTTTCCAAGGAGTTGCGGGATTTTGAGCTTCTATTATGCTTCTGTTATCATCACCATCAGAAGTTGAGAAATAGTAATCTGTTGCAAAAGAGGTTAAGGGAAGTTGAAATAAAAGAATCAACAGTAAAATTTTGTGTAAGCCGAAATCTGTTGTTTCTCAAAAAAATCCCAATATGAATTGAGTGATAAAATTGGAGAGTTCATAAGTGAATAAATTTAGTTCATATATTTTTTTTAATCTAAGCTTTCAATTTTCTTCTGGATTGACATCCACTTTAAAGTTTTAATTTCCTTTTTGATTCGCATTATAATGGAATTTGAAAAAGATGTGTATCAGATTATTTCAATAGTTATTTGAAATATGAGTCCAAAAACTAAAATAATAAAATTTACTTTTGTGTCAAAAAAAATGTATTTCAAATTATTTTTTTCCAAAAATTATATTTAAGATTTAGAAAAAAAGTGTTCTTTGGATAAATAAATTTCTTGTTCCACTTCAGAGGGCTTCAACTTTGTAAGGAAACTCATGATTTTTGAGTTTATTAAAAAAAATCAAAACCCATTTAACAGTTGATTAACCAATTTAAAAAATAATTCCTGAATTTTTTTTTCAAGTACCCATACTAGTTTTTTGAATCAGTTTTCATGATATTCCTTGGAGGTAAAAATTTTTAAAGCTGAATTTCAGTATGCTTAGTTTAAGTGAGATTGATACTAATCCTATATCAAACCCTTCATAAGTTATAAAGTGCGTTTAAATTTTTATTCACGTATATCTTTTGAAGATTTTAGGGGGTAAACATTTTAATCTCTCTTGGGAATTGAAATTTCATTTGGTTAGGTGTAAGACATTTTATCAATACGTTAATTTTCTATTCTCTTCTCTAATTGTGTTACTCCCATTGTAAGCTTTGATTGGTGTATTTTTACGAGTTCGTTTATTTCATTAACAATGTCCATGTTTCCTGGAGCTAAATCGAATCTTTCTGAAGGGTCATGTGCCAGATTAAAAAGTTTTAACGTATCCAGTTTTTCAACTTTCGCGGGATAGCCCATCGGGTTGTTTTTGTAAAAATATAGTTTGAAATCTCCCTTTCTGGCTGCAAATAATCGGTCTCCATGGTAGTAAAACATTTCTTCTCGAGGGTTTTCGTCTTTGCCCATTAAGACTGGGCTCAAATCATACCCATCGTAGATTCTGTCCTCTGGCTTTGGAGTATTAGATAGATTGCAAAAGGTAGGTAACAAATCCAATGTACTTCCTATTTTTGAGACTACTCCGGGTTCCACATTTCCTGGTCCCCATATTATAGTCGGTACTCGCACACCACCTTCATAGCTTGTGCCTTTGCCACCGAAGAGGCTGCCACTGCTTCCGCCTTGTTCGTTATAAACTAACCAAGGCCCATTGTCTGAAGTGAATACTACATAAGTGTTTTTATCGATTCCTTCTTGCTTCAACGTATTTAAGATCTCACCGACACTCCAGTCTATTTCTTCAATGACATCTCCATAAAGACCTCTTTCACTTGTACCCATAAAATCATTACTTGCAAATAAGGGGACATGTGGCAAGGAATGGGCTAAATAAATAAAAAAGGGATTGTTTTTATTTTCCTTTATATAATTAACCGCCTCTTCCGTGTATCGTTTTGTAATTGTATTTTGATTTGCCGGCCTTTCAATGATCTCTTCATTTCTCATCAATGGAACATTGAAATATTTATAATCTGGTTCCGCAAATGCGACTTTTGCCGAAACATCATTAATCCTATCCATATCATTGCTGTAGGGAATCCCGAAATAGGAATCAAAACCGTGACTTGTTGGTAAATATTGAGGGAGATGTCCTAGATGCCATTTACCAATTGCAGTTGTGCTGTAGCCGGAATTTTTAAGCAACTTTGCAATGGTATTCTCCGAAGAAGGTAGTCCGCCACCCGAATCTGGAAACAATACTCTTCTAGTATTACTGAACATACCTGTTCTGACAGGCAATCTACCCGTCATAATTGCTGATCTACTAGGAGTACAAACATTCGCAGCAACATAAAAATTAGTCCACTTTTGACCTTCCGCGGCCATTTGATCCAGATTTGGAGTTTTGATAGTTGGGTGTCCAAAAACACCGAGGTCTCCATACCCCTGATCATCTGTAAAAATTATAATAAAATTCGGTTTGGAGTTTTGAGAAAGGCTGGGTTTAGTAAATGAGACTAATGTTAATAGTAGCAGAAAGTATTTCGGAGATATTTTCATATGTATTGCTTTAGGTCTATTTTAGTTAAGTTCATCCAAAAAAACGTATGAAAGAAGAATCATAATTATTTCAAGTAGTACTCAATTTAATAAATACCAAACCATTTTCTTACTTAAATCAATATTCCAAGAGATTTTTGAGTAGCGTAGGATAAGTTTTTGGAATTAATCAATAATAGATAATAATAACTCAGGTTCATCTGTTGTGATAAAATCAGTACCCATTTTCAGAAGCCATCGCATATCTTCTTCATTATTTACAGTCCAAGAATTAACAGTTAAGCCTAAATCTTTTGCTTCTTTTATCCATTGGGGATTTTTCTTTAAAACACCAATATTATAATCAAAACCGAAAAATCCAGCTTCTTTTAATTCCGCTGGAGTTTTATCTCCTGTTAAATAAGCAACATTCGCTTTCGGGTCTGTTTCAATTACTTTCAATCCTCCCTCATAACTAAATGTGATATAATCTACCCATTTTTTCGCTTTCATTTTCTTAACTGCTAAAACTGATTTTTCAGCAATTTCTTTTGACCTTTCTACACTGATTTTAGAGGGTTTTATTTCAAAAATAAGTTTAGTTCCTTTTTGCTTTTTTCCTTCTGCTAAATATTCTTCTACGGTAGCAAGCTTTTCTCCATTTTCATGCTTTTTAGTCAAAAGTTGCTTATAGTTAGTAGTTTCAATTGGCATTCCCATAAAATCTGAATCATGATTTACTACAAGAACTCCATCCGCAGTCATCCATACATCAAACTCAGAACCTTCACAACCCAAAGCAATAGCTTGATTTAAAGAAGCTAAACTATTTTGGGGATACGAATTTGCTTTCCATGCACCTCTATGGGCTATTACTTTGTTTTTATGAAATGATTTCTGAGAATAGCTTTGATATGCTATCAAAGTTGAAATAAGAAATAATAAAAAGACGCTTTTCATATTATTAGATAAGGGATTTGATACTCTAAAGTATCACTTCTTTAAGAGTTTCCATTCCCTATGAATCATTCTTAGCAAAATTTTCACATTTAAGAAATAAAATTGAATTGTGTCAAAAGAATTAATTTAAAACTTCTGATGTTGGACTTTAGTTGAAGTATGAAATTAAATAAAGTTAAAATGATCACTTGGAATGACGTCATCAAATTTGCAAACAATGGAAATCCAAAACCACCCAAAAGAGTCGAGAAACTAGACGCTGAATGGAAGAAGATTTTGAGCTCTGAGGAGTTCAGAGTTGCAAGACAAAAAGGTACAGAAAGAGCCCATAGTTCAGAGATGTGCAGCCTTTTTGAACCTGGAAAATATGCTTGTGTTTGTTGTGGAACCGAGCTATTTGATTCAACAGTGAAATTTGAAAGTGGAACCGGTTGGCCCTCTTTCACTCAACCAATCGAATTAAGTCATGTTGCATATACAAAAGATGTGAGTTTTGGAATGGTACGAGTGGAGGTGACATGCAATGTTTGTGATGCACATTTAGGACATGTGTTTCCGGATGGCCCGGAACCTAGTGGATTAAGGTACTGCATTAATGCTGTTTCACTCAAGAAAATAGATTCTAAATAAAAGCGGGTTCAAATCAGCTTAGCTAAAGGTTTTCTGCTAGTTATATAAAATTGTAAACAACTGAATAATATGGAAATAGGAATTGACAGTTTTGCAGCCACGGAAGCAGGAGACGTATTAATAGATTCTGAAAAGAGTGCCAATTCCTTAGAGGAATTATTACAAAGAATAGAACAAGCAGATCGTGTTGGACTTGATGTATTTGGAATAGGAGAGCATCATAGAAAGGAGTTTTTGGATTCGGCTACAGCCATCATATTAGCAGCAGCTGCTTCCAGAACTAAAAATATTCGATTGACTTCAGCTGTTTCAGTTATCAGTGCAGCGGATCCAGTTCGTGTTTTCCAAGAGTTTGCCACTTTGGATTTGATTTCAAAAGGAAGGGCAGAAATAGTGGCTGGAAGAGGTTCATTTACAGAAGCCTTCCCTTTATTTGGATTGAAATTAAATGATTACGATAAGCTTTTTGCAGAAAAGCTGGACCTGTTGCTCAAGATCAGAGACAAAGAAACGATTTCTTGGCAAGGTCAATTTAGACCTTCGCTCACGAATCAAAGTATTTATCCAAGACCTTTTCAGAAGAAGCTGCCGATATGGCTAGGAGTAGGAGGGACCCCCGCATCATTTGCGAGAGCTGGTTCGCTTGGCTTGCCCTTAATGGTAGCAGTAATTGGTGGTGAAACACATAGATTTAGACCTTTAATTGATCTTTATCGGGAAGCAGGAGCGAAAGCTGGTCATCCTGAGGAAACTTTGAAAGTAGGTTTACATTCATTAGGGTATGTGGCTAAAACCACAAAAGAGGCGTTAGAAAATTACTATCCAGGATATGCTCAAACTTTCACAAGAATTGGAAAGGAAAGAGGTTGGCCTCCGGTAACATTGGATCATTTTTATGCCCAAACAGGAGAAACAGGAGCTTTGGTTGTAGGTAGTTCCGAAGAGGTTGCCGAAAAGATTATTAGACATAGTGAAGCTCTAGGAGGTATTTCGAGATTTACTTTTCAAATGGATAATGCTGGATTATCCCATTCTCAACTAATGGCATCAATTGAACTGATAGGGAAGGAAGTACTTCCAAGCGTAAAACAGTTTTTGGGATAAATTTAAATCTGCATTTCTTATAATTACCGAATGGAAATTAGAATAGGTGAGGAAGAAGATATTCCTCAAATTATTTCTTTGTTGAAAATATCTCTTGGAGAGGCTTTGACACCTAAATCAATTGATCTATGGAAATGGAAACATTTAAATAACCCATTTGGACCTTCTCCAATATTGATTGCCGTTGAAAAAACTAGAATTATTGGGGTGAGAGTATTTTTGCGTTGGGAGTTTTTAGTGAATGGGAATGTTGTAAAGGCTTGCAGGGCAGTAGACACGGCAATTGATCCAGCATATCAGGGAAAGGGGATTTTCAGTAAGTTGACGCTTTCCTTAATAGATAAAATTAAAAAAGAAGGAATTGATTTCATTTATAATAGTCCGAATAATGACAGCATGCCTGGTTATGTAAAAATGGGATGGCAAAAGTGGGGGAAATTACCTTTGAAACTAGAGTTTCATTTGAAAGCGGGTAAAAACAAGCATCCATTACAACCGGAAAACTGGATTAAAATTGAAAAACTAATTCAAAAAATTGAGCAATCAAATGCAACTCAAAACTATCCTAAAACAAATTTAAAACAGGGGTTTTTAAAATGGAGATATCATGAATGTCCTTTATTCCCCTACTATTTTTTAAGTGATGAAGAAAATTATGTGCTTTTTTACAGAATCAAAGAAAGTAGATTGGGTAGAGAGCTTAGAGTTACTGATTTATTCATTTTGAATCAATTAGAAAATGAAACAAAACTTCAACTCCAAAGATCCCTTAGTAAAGTTCAAAGATTATGTGGAGCTAGATTTACTTCATTTTCAGGAACTCAGTACCCAGATCAAAAAGCCATCTACCTCGGTTCACTTCCAATATTAAAAGCCGGACCACTTCTCACAATTCGAAAAGTTAAAGAAGAATTTCACCCCATGAAAGTAGATTGGAAATGGTCTTTGGGGGATTTAGAAGTATTTTGATTTTTACTCATTTTAACCTGTAGTTTCCAAAGCCCAATCGAATAATTGGATGATCGTTTCTAATTTTGAATTCACCCTTGTTCATTTTCTATATATTTACGTTACTTTCTTCAATTGAGAATTAATGAGAAAACTTTCACCCCTGTTTTTATTAGTGCTTTTGGCCTCAGCTTGCATCAGTAACAAGAGAATAACTTATTTACAGAATTTGCCTGAAAACGAACCTATTGAATTGGATGAGTTTATTCCTTTTGGAGAGGTTGATTATAAATATATTTTACAACCATTTGATATTGTGGAAATAGATTTTGCTTCTTCAGATGAAGAATTGACTAAAGCATTCACATATCAAAATGCCAATGGAGGAGGAATATCAGGTATGGGGGGAGGTTCAGGAGGAGGGCAGGGGTCAGACCCGCTTTACTTTAGAGGTTACAGTCTTGATCAAGAAGGTTTTGTAGAAGTTCCAATGCTTGGAAAGATTCAGATTTCAGGATTGACAGAGGAAGATGCCAAAAATAAAGTCCAGGAAGAAATCAATAAGTTTTTTAAAGAAGAGGTTTATGTAAGGCTTAGAATAGCTGGAATTAGATATACTACTCTGGGGGAGTTTAATAGTGTTGGCGTAAAAGTAATTTATAAGAATAGAGCCACTATCTTTGACGCTTTGGCAAATTCAGGAGAAACGACTTTATTGGGTAAAAAGAATAAGCTTTTTATCATTCGGCAATATGATGGAGGTACAAAAATCCATCAAATTAATCTGAATGACAGAGCTATATTAGCTAGTCCTTTTTATTTCATACAACCCAATGATATATTGTATATGGAACCGATGAGAATTAGACAAATTGGTACAGCTGATAATTTGACGGCTTCCTTAGCTTTATTTGCTGGATTGTTGGCTTCCACCTTGTTGATTATTAATTTGGTTACGGGTAATTAAGATACTATGGAAAAATTAGACTTAAGTCAGCTCGATAATGAAGAAAAAGCCCTAGAGATTAGGTATGTCATAGCAAAATACATTCGGTATTGGCCTTGGTACATTTTATTCATTTTAATTTTTCTGATTGCTACTTTTTTATTTCACAGATATACAGTGGATGAATATGAGGTTACTGGCTCGATGATCATCAAAACTAATACTTCTCCTGAGGCTAGAATTCTTGATAGATCTAATATTTTTTCATCAGGTATTAATCTTGAAAATGATATTTTAAGATTGCGTTCAAAAAATCTTGCTCATGAAGCGTTACAGAAAGTACATTTTGATGTAGAATATTTCGCAAAAACTAATATCAAGGCGATTGAACTTTATGATCGATCTCCGATTAGAATCGATGTGGATTGGGATCATTTACAGGTAACCGATACTCCATCTGAATTACAAATATTATCTGAGGAAAATTTTAAAATTTTACCGGAAACCTCTGGTTTTATGGACTTTAATTCTGCTATGGCTGCAGGAGATGAGTCTATTTACAACAAGACATTTAGGTTTGGAGAGGAGATTGAAACAGGAAGATCAAAGTTTACAGTTTTTCTTGTCAACCCAGGAAGAGCTGGGGAATCAATTGTTTTTTCTCTAAAGAATCCTGCAGTATTAGAGGAGCAGCTTGGTAGATCTATAAATGTGAGTTTGGTAAATGAATATAGTTCTGTATTAAGATTGAGCACAAATACTAAGGTTGTAGAAAAAGGCAGGGATTATATCAATGCCTTAATGACTTCTTATATAGACTATGATTTAAATGAAAAAAATCGAATTCAAGAAAACACAATCAAATTTATAGAAGAGCAATTAGGCTTTCTGGAAGATTCTTTGAAGAATAAAGAACAGGAACTCCAAAATTTCAAAGTTGAAAATAAAATGCTGGACGTATCAGCTGAATTTTCAAATATATTGACCAAAATGAATACGTTGGATGAAATGAGTGCCGAATTGGACTACCAACTAAATTATTTTGAACAAATACGTCAGTATATGGAACAGAAAAGTAAAGACTTTTCTGATGTAATTGCTCCCTCAGTAATAGGAGTACCTGATCCTTTACTAAATGGACTTATTCAGACTTTGGTTACACTTTCCCAAGATAGAAGAAAGCTACTTGCCACTGTAAATGAGAACCATCCTGAGGTTACAAAGATTGATGTGCAAATGGAAAAAGTTCAGGAAGCTCTTTTTGAAAATGTGGTAAACCTAATTGAAAATACCCGCCAAAAGAAAACAAATATTCAAAATGATATTGACTTTTATGATTCTCAATTTGCAACTTTACCTGAGTCTGAATCACAATACACTGGAATCTTCAGAGAGTTTAAATTAAGAGAATCTTTATATACCTATCTATTAGAAAAACGAGCTGAAGCAGGTATTGCAATGGCCTCAAATGTTTCTGACAATTCTATTTTGGATCCAGCAAAAAGAGGAACCTTGATTTTCCCCAAAAAGCAGCAGAATTATGGTTTGGCAGTTGTGTTGGGTTTTTTGATTCCTTTTGGTTTCATCGTTGTTAGGGACATTTTTGACGATACCATAAAAGATCAAAGAGATTTAAAGAAGAATTTCATGATTCCACAATTGGGAATTATTGGCTATAGTCAAAAAGAAACTAATCAAGTTGTATTAGAACACCCAAAATCTGCTGTGGCTGAATCTTTTAGATCTCTTAGGTCTGCTATTACCTATTTAGCAAGTGGTAAAAATACCAAGAAAATATTAGTAACCTCTTCTGTATCAGGGGAGGGAAAGACATTCACATCTTTGAATCTTGCTTCAGCAATGGCTTTAGGCTCCAAAAAAACTATCGTTGTAGGAGGAGATTTAAGAAGGCCCAAACTTGCATCCTATTTTGGTCATTCAGATAAAATAGGACTTTCAACCTATCTCATAGGTAAAGTTGAAGCGGAAGATATTATTTTTAAAAGTCAACATGACAATCTGTATTTTGTCCCTTCTGGAGTGATTCCGCCAAATCCTGCTGAATTGCTTCAAACCCAGAGGTTAAAGGATTTACTGCATCACTTAGAGGAACGATTTGATGTAGTAATTTTTGATACACCACCTATGGGACTGGTATCTGAAACTATTGATTTGATGAGACTTTTTGATATTAATTTATATGTGGTTAGGCAAAGTTATACTGTAAAAGATCACTTAGTAATGATTAATGACTTGTTTAACAACAAACAAGTGAAAAATGTATACGGTGTGTTTAATGGAATAATAAATTCTGGATATCATTACGAAGGATACAATTATGGCTACGGAAATACTTATTTATACTCTCAGAATAATAAGTACATGTATAATTATTATGGAGAAGATTTAGATTCCAAAAAGAAACGAATTAAGAAGAATGATTCAAGTTTCATGAAAAAGTTAAAGAAAGCATTTCGTGCAAAATAATTGTGAATTTCTAATCCAAATCGATTTAAAATAAAGAATTCCTTGAAAAGTGCGGCATTAATTCCTGCTAGATTTGCTTCAACTCGACTTCCCGCCAAGTTGGTTCAGGATCTAGGAGGCAAAACAGTGATACAAAGGACTTATCTAAGTACTGTTGCAACAAGAGTATTTGATGAAGTTTGGGTGGTTACGGATCATGAAGAAATTGCAAATCAAATCAAGGCTTTAAACGGACATGTTTTTTTTAGCCAAAAAAATCATGAGTCTGGGTCAGATCGAATTGCGGAGGCTTTAGAACAAGTTGATGCTGAATTGATTGTGAATGTTCAGGGCGATGAGCCTTTTCAAGACAGGAAGTCACTTAATGATTTAGTGGATTCCTTTCTAAATGAAGAAGTCCAAATAGCCTCTCTCAAAACCAAGATTTCTGAAGATGAGGCACAAAACCCGAATTTTGTAAAAGTGGTTACGGATGTAAATGATGACGCTTTGTACTTTTCGCGTTCTCCAATTCCATATAATAGGGAGAAAATCAGAGATCTTCTCTATTGGAAACATGTAGGCATATATGGATATAGAAGAGCTGCTTTACTTGCATACACTCAAATGAAAAGAGGCAAGTTAGAATCTATTGAAATGTTAGAGCAATTAAGGCTATTGGAAAATGGATTTAAAATAAGGATGGTTGAAACGAATCATAAAACAGTTGCTATTGATACGGCTGAAGATCTTGCAAGGGCAAGGGTGATTCTTGGTCTCAAAAAAGGCTAAGAACTTTGTTCTGGAATACTGTTATTTATTTCTTTTTTTGAGGTAAAGTCATAGAACAAAACCTTTCAATTTTATCAATTAATCAAATTTCAGTTTTTATTCAAGTCATAAAGGTGATTCATTTTATGAATTCGTAAATTTTGACCTCTATTTCTGTTAAAATGATTATGTTTGCCCAGTTTTTGAAACTGTTTAATAAAATCTAATGTATGCGGAGTATCCGAATAGGGATTGTAGTAATGATCGCCCTAATTGCTATTACATCTTGTGTTTCTAATGAGAAGATCATCTACCTCCAGAATCAAGAAGGTAGTGAACCAATTGAGGATGGAGAGTTGATAACTTATGAAATTCCTGAATATAGATTACAGTATAATGATATTATAGATGTCAATATTCAGACTGTGGATGATATGATCCAAAATGGATTCAATAATAAAGCGACGGGAATTCAAGGGACTAATCAAATGGGGAATATGGCAAGTCAGTCTGGTGGTGATATTTACTATATGACAGGCTATACTGTGGACAATGAAGGTAAAATTAGGCTTCCAATAGTTGGAGAGGTTACGGTAAAAGATAAAACCTTAGAAGAAGCAAGAATAGAAATAGAAGAAAAATTAAGGGTTTATGTAACTACGGAATTATACGTCAAGGTAAAATTAGGGGGGATTCGTTATTCTGCTTTAGGAGAATTTAGAAGACCCGGCAAGTTTGTTGTATTGCAAGATAGAATGACGATTTTTGAAGCAATTGCTAATGCAGGTGATTTGACTCCAATTGCAAAAAGAGATGTTATTTTACTAATTAGACAATATCCTGAAGGAACAAGATTACATCGATTGAATTTAAATGATAGACATGTAGTTGAATCTGAATTTTATTTTATTCAGCCCAATGATCAAATTTATGCGGAACCAATGAAGGTAAGAGAGGTTGGTGCCGGTGAGAATGCTGCAGAGTCAATAGCTTTGGTAATTTCTGCAATCACAGCTTTAGCACTTATCCTGAATTTAATTAAGTAAAATATGTACCCTAATTCGACTCAGAATTCAGTCAATCAACAAAATCCTTTAATAGTTCAAAAGGAGGATGAGATAGATTTAAAAGTTTTACTTTTTAATTATTTGCAATATTGGCCTCTCATTCTTGCATTCATGTTTGCAGGATTGATTTCAGCATTTTTTTTTAATCGTTATGCCACATCTATTTATAAAATTGAGTCTAGTGTACTAATAGAAGAAGAAGAGCCAGCTCTAGGGATGGATCTATTTGAATCAGCAGGTCTTGGATTTCAAGGAAAAAGCAATATTGAAAATGAAATGGGGATTTTGAAGTCGTTTTCTTTGGCTGAAAAAACGATCTCCAATTTAAATTTAAATGTTCAATATTTTGAGGAAGGGTTTTTAAAATCCAGCCAGATTTATGATAAACTACCAATCATTGTTTCAGTCAATTGGAATCAGTCACAATGGGTTGGTGGGCTTTTTAGTATAGAAATATTGAGCCAAGATTCTTTTGAAATTCAGATTGAGGATGATGATTTTAAGATTTATAACCCCTCAGACCCTTATTATAAGGTATTACCTGAAAATATAGGCTTTGAGCCTAATTTAAAAAAATCGATTTATAGCTTTGGGGAGTCAATCGAAGAAGATAATCTTTCTTTTAAAGTAACCAATATACGTGGGAATCCAGGAGATAAATTCCTTTTCAGATTTACCGATACGCCTACATTAGCCCTTAATTTTTTAGAACAATTGACTGTTTCTCCTATCAATAAACAGGCCTCAATTTTATCTCTTAGCATTGAAACACCCGTTAGAAGATTGGGTGAAGATTACATCAACAAATTAATGGAGATGTATCTTGAGAGAGAATTAGAGTTGAA
The DNA here is from genome assembly GCF_039563885.1 of Algoriphagus sp. SE2. NCBI lineage: Bacteria > Pseudomonadati > Bacteroidota > Cytophagia > Cytophagales > Cyclobacteriaceae > Algoriphagus > Algoriphagus sp. SE2. The sequence goes on from NZ_JBCLWJ010000017.1 coordinate 23,114, forward strand.
AAATAGAGCATCTGAAAGCACTATAAGGTTTATTGAACAGCAATTATCAGGTATTTCAGATTCCTTGGAGTTTTCTGAAAACAAGCTTCAAAAATACAGGTCAGAAAATAATATATTCAATCTTTCGCAAGAAGGTTCTGTAATCTTCGAAAGACTTCAAGAGTTGGAAAAGCAAAAAGGAGAGACCGAAGTAAGTTTAAAATATTATCAAACCCTCAACTCTTATTTAGAAAATAATCAAGGGGGAGATTTGGTGGCACCTTCTATTATTGGTGTAACTGACCCTTTGTTAAATTCGTTGGTCAGTGCTTTGGCAGAATTACAAGCAGATCAAATCCGGTTAAAATCTAATTTTTCGGATCAAGCACCTGCAGTAAGAGAAAATGCAACCCGTATAGCCAACACCAAAAAGCAATTACAAGAAAATGTTAATCTTGCTTTAAATAATACCAGAAATGTATTGGCTGATATAAATGATCGGATTCAGACGATTGAATCAGATATAAATGCATTACCTAAAACTGAAAGAGATCTCTTGGGGATTCAAAGGCAGTTTACAATCAATGAAAATATTTACGTTTATCTACTGCAAAAAAAGGCAGAGGCTGAGATAACAAAGGCTTCCAATATGCCTAAAAATGCTATTTTGGATTATGCAAAGGCAGGGCAAGAACCTGTAGCTCCTAAGCGTACATTAAATTTGATGATAGGATTTATCCTTGGTTTAATATTGCCAATAGGCTTTATTACTATCAAAGACTTTTTAAACACAAAGATTGAAGACCCTAAAGAATTAGAAAATCAGATAAAAGTTCCATTAATCGGAATGGTGGGAAGAAATGGCTCCGAAGACGCACTTCCTGTCTTGAATAATCCTCGCTCGACAGTTACTGAGTCTTTTAGGTCATTGAGGGCTGATATGTCTTATTTAAGCCAGCAAAAGGAAAATTTGACGATACTTTTTACTTCATCTATTTCAGGTGAAGGAAAGACTTTTGTATCCATTAATATGGCTTCAGTATATGCCTTGATGGGAAAGAAGACAATTTTAATTGGTTTGGATTTACGTAAACCTAAAATTGCCGAGGATTTCGGCTTGAGTAACGATGTGGGTATGAGTACCTGCTTGAGTTCAAGCACTCCTTGGGAATCAGTTGTTAAATCTTCAGGATATAAGGGGTTCGATGTAATTCTTTCTGGACCTATTCCACCGAACCCAGCAGAACTACTTCTACAAGATAAATTTTCTCAAATTATTAATGAGATAAAACAATCATATGATGTAATTGTATTTGATTGTCCCCCAGTTGGCTTAGTTTCAGAGACTAAAGAATTATTCTCTATGGCTGATATTAGCTTCTTTGTTTTCAGACAAGCATACTCCTTAAAGGGTAATACACAGATATTAAATAACCTCGTCGAAAAAGGTGGAGTTAAAAAAATATATGGGATTCTAAATGATGTTCATATAGACAAAGGCTATGGATATGGTTATGGATATGGCTATGGTTACGGCTATGGAAGTAATTCGTATGGGTACCATGAGGAAGTGCAATTACCTTGGTGGAAAAGAGCCTTGAGAAGAAAATAATTCTTCTTTTTATTGGATTTAAATAAAATGGTAAAGAGTCCCGAAAGAGTGGGACTCTTTTTTTTGAAAATGAAAAGGGATTCACTATTAATTAATAAAAAGCTTATTTTGAACTAAGGAGTTTTTATATATAACCTTTAAAAAAAAAATTGACTTTTTTAACCTTAGAAATTATGTAAAATACAGTTTTTAGTATAGGAAAATTCCTTTTAAAAATTGGATAAAAAATGAGTACAATAACTACTCACTTTACTATATTTGACGATTGAAATTTGCTAATCTCAGTTAAAAATTAACAATTCCATATTTTTTATTGGTTTTTATAGAAAATAATTCAAATAACTGCTTGATTTTTAAGTGTTTTTTGAATTACTCAATTAAGTCCTAAATGGGACCGAAAGGGCGAAGCTGTATAGTGCTTAAATAATAAATTTATTGTCATTAACCTTTATTTAAATGTGTATTTTGGTGAAGTTTATTTCATAAAATTCAATTTAGGTTAGGATTCATTCAGTATCTAAGCCTTATTCATCTTAATTTCAACTAATTCAATGAAGGTAATTAACGTAATATTATCTGGAGGAGTAGGCTCAAGACTTTGGCCTTTATCTCGAAAGTCGAAGCCGAAGCAATACTTGCCATTATTTGAGGGTGAAACACTTTTTCAAAAAACAGTATTGAGAAATACTGAAATATGTGATTCCGTAATAGTTGTTGGTAATCGAGAAAACTATCTCTTATCAAGAAGTGATTTAACGAAAGCTGGGATAGAGAATTTTACCGATATCATTGAGGCATACCCTAGGAATACTGCCGCGGCCATTGCTTTTGCTGCATTTGCTGCTGATCCCCAAGATATTTTATTTATAAGTCCTTCGGACCATCTGATTGGAACGGGCAAAGAGTATACGAAATCTATAACTAGGGGTATATCCTTAGCAAAAGAAGGGTACATCATAACATTTGGATTGAAGCCTACAAAACCTGAAACTGGTTTTGGATACATAGAAGCAGCAGGTGAGGACGTGAAGTCTTTTCGTGAAAAACCTAATAAAGAGACGGCTGAATCTTTTCTTAAAGCAGGAAATTTTTATTGGAATTCAGGAATGTTTTGTTTTAAATCTTCTGTTTTTTTGGAGGAATTAAAAGAATTGGAGCCAGAGGTATATTTTGCTTCTAAGAATGCTTTTGAGGCAATGAATAATTCCTTTTTGGATAAAGAATTATCTATGCAAATACCATCGATCTCAGTGGATTACGCCGTCATGGAGAAGACAAAAAAAATAAAGGTTGTCGCATCTGAATTTTCTTGGTCGGATATGGGCTCATTTGAATCCATTTATGACTATTTTAAAAGACAAGGTCACCCGATTGACTCTAAAGGAAATATGGTAATTGGAACAGATATTCATACTGAGTTTACAGGCATGAAGAACACATTATTAATACAAACGCCTGATGCGATATTGGTTCTTAAAAAAGATCAAGCACAGGACGTGAAAAAAGTTTTTGAGCGATTGGAGAAGGAGAGACCCGATTTAGTTTAAAATAAAATTTAAAATGGAGAGCTTAATGTAAAATATTCACTTCATTTTAAAGTTTAAATTCTTAAAAAATGAACAAAAACGCTAGAATATATATTGCTGGTCATAGAGGTATGGTAGGATCAGCCATTTGGAGAGCTTTAGAAGCAAAGGGATATACAAATCTTATAGGAAGAACTTCCAAAGAACTGGACTTAAGAAACCAGAATGAGGTTTCTGAATTTTTTTCTAGTGAAAAACCAGAAGTAATAATTGATGCTGCTGCAAGAGTGGGTGGGATTTTGGCGAATAATAATTATCCATATCAGTTTTTGATGGAGAATATGCTTATTCAAAATAATCTTATTGATTTTTCATTAAAGACTGATGTTCAGAAGTTTATTTTCTTAGGTTCCTCATGTATCTATCCCAAAATGGCACCACAACCATTGAAAGAAGATTATTTATTAACTGGGCCATTGGAACCTACCAATGAGTGGTATGCTGTTGCAAAAATAACTGGCGTTAAGGCTTGTGAAGCGATTAGGAAGCAATTTGGGAAAGATTATATTTCTTTAATGCCAACTAACTTATATGGACCATACGATAATTTTGATCTAAAAACTTCACATGTACTCCCTGCTATGATTCGCAAATTCCATGATGCAAAAGAGTCAGGCAATAGCCACGTGGAACTTTGGGGGTCAGGCACTCCTATGAGAGAGTTTTTATTTGTTGAGGATTTAGCGGATGCAGTGGTTTTCGCCTTGGAAAATAAATTTCAGGATAATCTGTATAATGTAGGTACGGGAAAAGATTTAACTATAAAAGAGCTAGCCGAGCTTATTCAAAAAACAGTCGGTCATACCGGAGAAATTATATGGGATTCGAGCAAGCCTGATGGTACCCCTCGAAAATTGATGGATGTATCTAAAATGGAATTCGCAGGCTGGAAAGCAAAAGTTGAACTTTCTGAGGGCATCAATAAAACATACCAATGGTTTTTAGAAAATAAAGAGAATTTTAAAGAGGTTAAAATTTAAAAGGGGCATTAATTTCATCTCTTAAAAATTTCTAAACCAAGAGGAATTGAAATTAGCAGTACTTATAACCTGCCACAATAGAAAAGATAAAATTGGAAAATGCATGGAGAATATTTTCCATCAAGAACTTTTTTCATATTCTGATACAATTTTGTTTTCAACAGAAATGTATCCTCTTCCAGCTCCAAAACCTGAGGAATGGTGGTATTATGGACTTGAACATGTTCGGCATATTGCTCTGTATTCCGAGAAAACATTATCCCAAATTGCAAAACATTTTAATTGTTATTATTACCGAATAGGTAGATTACATATCCTAAGTAAATTAATTATTCCTAAAAAGTTTTTGACCTAAACAAGATTTTCAAGATTTTGCTGCGGTAAATAGATTAGTAGGAAGCTTGAATCGAAAACCTGAGCAGACCACTTATACATTGTGAAAACCCAAAATTTAAATTCAATCGAAAATAATGATTTATTTAAATTGATTAAAAAAAATATATTTAAGAACAATTAAAGGTCCTCCAAAACTTTCAAAAATTAAAATATAAAAGATGAAAACTGCATTAATTACCGGTGTCACTGGTCAAGATGGCTCATATTTGGCCGAATTATTATTGGAAAAAGGATATCAGGTACATGGTATCAAACGGAGAGCTTCTTCCTTTAATACCCAAAGAGTGGATCACCTTTATCAAGATCCACACGAAAAGCCGGTTAGATTTAAAATGCACTATGGTGATTTAACAGATTCAACCAATATTATTCGAATCATCCAGGAAGTTCAACCTGATGAAATCTATAATTTAGGAGCAATGTCTCACGTAAAGGTATCTTTCGATTCTCCTGAATATGTAGCAAACGTTGATGGTATTGGTACTTTAAGAATTTTAGAGGCTGTTAGGATTTTGGGTTTAGAAAAAAAGACTCGAATCTATCAGGCATCTACTTCTGAACTATATGGTGGAATGCCAGAAAACAAAAATGAAAAAGGATTCTATGATGAGAATTCTCCTTTTTATCCGAGATCTCCTTATGGAGCAGCTAAGATTTATGGTTTTTGGATTACCAAAAATTACCGCGAAGCCTATAATATGTTTGCATGTAATGGAATCCTTTTCAATCATGAATCACCTAGGAGAGGAGAAACATTTGTGACAAGGAAAATCACCATGGCGACTGCAGCAATTGCAATGGGCTTACAAGATTGTTTGTATTTGGGTAATTTAGAATCTTTGCGTGATTGGGGACATGCAAAAGATTATGTCAAAGCAATGTGGTTAATTTTACAACAAGAAAAGCCTGAGGATTTTGTAATTGCTACAGGAGTTACGACCAAAGTAAGAGACTTTGTGGAGATGTCATTTTCATACATAGGCTTCAAAATCAGATGGGAAGGTGAAGGAGCAGAAGAAAAAGGCTTCCTTGATGCTATTGATGAAAATAAATATTTTGCAGCAACAGGTCAAAATGTTCAACCTAAGATTTCTGCACTCATTAAATCTCCAATAGTCAAAGTAGATCCACAATATTTTCGTCCAACAGAAGTTGATTTACTATTAGGTGACCCAACTAAATCTAAAACTCAATTAGGTTGGACACCTGAATATGATCTTGAAGGACTTGTAAATGATATGATGCAATCTGACATAAAACTCATGGAGAAAGATATTCATTTAGTCGAGAAGGGACACGAGATTTTCAGACAGTCGGAGTAATCTTTATGACCTTTAAAATAGCTATTACTTCAATAGTGATTCTATTACTAGTGATGGTCTTATTCAAAAATTGGATTAGGCCATCACTTGCTTTTCTTACAGCAGTTTTTTTATTTATCCTCATCGGGATACTTTCTATTGACGATTTTTTACTTGGGCTTGCTAATAAACAAATAGTTCTGATATTCCTATTAATTATTTTGACTTCGGGTATTCAAAAAAATTTAGGAAAGGAGTTTTTCTATAAAATTTTTAGCAAAAGATTATCATCTTCTCAGTTTAGAATCAGAATGATGGTACTTGTTTCAGGTCTTTCAAGTGTCCTGAATAATACGCCGGTTGTAGCTTTTATGATTCCTTTTGTAAAGGATTGGGCAGATTCAAACGGTTATTCACCTTCCAAATTCTTAATACCACTTTCTTTTGTTACAATTCTTGGTGGCATGGTTACGCTTATTGGAACTTCAACAAATTTAGTTTTGAACGGTTTAATTATTCAATCAGGCTTAGACCCTTTAAATTTTCAAGACTTTTTATATTTGGGCTTAATTGTAACTCTAATAGGGTTGGCTTACTTGAGTATTTTTTCAGAAAAATTGCTGCCGAATAATAAAGGAAGTAAAGAAGAGATTATTGGTCACTTGAATGAATATTTAGTTGAAACAAAGGTTAATAAATCATCTCCTTTAATTGGTAAAACAATAGAGGAAGCAGGGTTAAGACATTTGAAGGAACTTTTTTTAGTTGAAATAAAAAGGGGGAATAGAAGCATAACAGCGGTTTCATCAGATAGGCTAATCAATGCTGAAGACATTTTGTTTTTTGCAGGTAACACAAAGTCCATTTTGAACTTAATAAATGAAAAGAACGGTTTAGAGCTTCCAGAAGAAAGTCAAATATATTCAAATAGATTTAGTGCTTTATCAGAAGCAGTAATTCCCTCTGGAAGCGATTTGGTTGGTCAGACCATTAAAGAGTCTGGATTTAGAGATAGGTTTAAAGCATCAATTATTTCTGTTCATAGAAAAGGAGAAAAGGTATCTGGTAATTTAGGCCAAATAAAACTTATGGCCGGCGATTTGATATTATTGATGGGATCCAGAGATTTTGAAATTAATATCTCCAATAGAGAAATTATTTTATTGTCAAAAACGGGTGAAATCTCAGGAAAACTAACTTTTAATAAAATACTTCCCAGTATTTTATCAGGAGCGATCTTATTATTAGGAGTTTTCGGTATCATTGATTTATTCTTGGCTGCTTTTGTCGGAATTATATTGATGATGATATTGAATGTTTTATCTATTCAGAATATTAAAAATGCAGTTGATTTAGATTTATTGGTAATTTTAATCTCAGCTTTAACAATAGGTATTGCAATACAAAGTTCGGGGACAGCCAGTTATGTGGTAAAAAACATGAACCTTCTTCTTATTGGGGCTTCACCATTGATTTTAATATCGGTCCTTTATTTGATTACTTTAGGACTAACTTCTTTGATTACAAACGCTGCAGCTGTTTCTATCATGTTTCCTATTGCATATGAAATGGGATTACAAGCAGGATTACCACTTACACCGTTTTTTATTGCAATTGCCTTTGCCGCATCTGCGGATTTTATGACTCCAATAGGCTACCAAACAAATTTAATGGTAATGGGGCCAGGGAATTATAAATTTAAAGACTATACTAAGATTGGCTTTCCGCTTACCATCTTATATTCCTTTGCAACAATAGTGTTTATTAATTACTACTATCTTTAAAATGGATAATCATATTCATCCTACCATTTTTAAAATTTCTAAAAAGCAGCGATCTGAAAAATTGAATCAAACACCAAGGTTACTCTGGTTTACAGGGCTTTCTGGATCGGGTAAATCTACGCTTGCTAATGCTGTAGAATCACGCCTATTTGAAGAAGGTTATCACACCTATCTATTAGATGGAGATAATGTTAGAACTGGCTTAAATAACGATTTAGGTTTTTCGGATGAAGACCGAATAGAAAATATCCGTCGTATTTCTGAGGTAAGTAAATTAATGATGGATTCTGGTATCATCGTATTATCAGCATTTATCTCTCCATTTCAAAAAGATAGGGAATTAATCTCAAACTTGGTTGGGGAAGATAACTATATAGAAATATTTGTGGATTGTCCAATTGAGGTATGTGAAGCAAGAGATGTTAAAGGACTATATGCGAAAGCTAGAAAGGGATTAATAAAAGATTTCACAGGAATAGATTCACCCTATGAAGAACCTACTAATCCTTTTCTACATATTCATTCGGATAGAGAAAAATTGAATTTTTCAGTTGATCAAATAATAAATGCTGTTAAAGAAAAACTCTCTTTTTGAAAAATTATAAATAAATCTAAACCCTGAAAATAAAGTCATGGGAAAATATTATTTATCACATTTAAAAGAACTCGAGTCGGAAGCCATATTTATAATCAGAGAAGTTGTTTCTCAATTCGAGAAGCCAGCACTATTGTTTTCTGGTGGTAAGGATAGCATACTTTTGGCACATTTGTCAAAAAAAGCATTCTATCCGGCAAAAATCCCATTCCCCCTAATTCACATAGATACAGGGCATAATTTTCCAGAAACTTTAGAATTTAGGGATGCATTAGTTGAGGAATTAGGGGTACAATTAGTAGTTGGGTCGGTTCAGGAAAGCATTAATAAAGGAAGAGTGAGAGAAGAAACTGGCGTAAATGCCAGTAGAAATGCTCTTCAAACCATTACACTTTTAGATACTCTTGAAGAGCTAAAAATAGATGCAGCTATGGGTGGTGCAAGACGTGATGAAGAAAAGGCAAGGGCAAAGGAACGTTTTTTCTCACACAGAGATGAATTTGGTCAATGGGATCCAAAAAACCAAAGACCTGAGCTATGGAATCTTTTTAATGGAAGAAAGCATCATGGTGAACATTTTAGAGTATTTCCAATTTCAAATTGGACAGAAATGGATGTTTGGCAATACATAAAAGAAGAAAATATTTCCTTGCCATCACTTTACTTTTCGCATGAAAGGGAGTGCGTAATAAGAGATAATGTAATATTGGCAAAATCTGAATATTTACCTCTTAAACCAGGAGAGGAAGTCCAAAAATTAGTTGTTAGATACAGAACCTGTGGTGATATGCCAATTACGGGAGCAGTACTTTCGAAAGCCAATTCACTAGAATTGATTATTGAGGAAGTTGCTACTACAAGAACAACAGAACGTGGTACAAGAGCAGATGATAAACGAGGTGAAACAGCCATGGAGGATCGAAAGAAAGCGGGCTATTTTTAGTACAAGGGTTAACCCTTTAAAATTTCGTTGCCAGGAGGTTTTCATAACCTCAGTTATAATAACAAATAGCATTCATTAAAATGTCAATTCAAGAAAATAATCAATTATTGCGCTTTACCACTGCAGGATCTGTGGATGATGGGAAGAGTACCTTAATAGGTCGACTACTGTATGACTCTAAATCAATATTTGAAGATCAAATTGAAGCTGTAAAAACTTCTTCAGAAAAGAAAGGCTTTGACTATGTTGATTTATCACTTATTACTGATGGTTTAAAATCAGAGAGAGAGCAGGGGATCACAATTGATGTTGCTTACAGGTATTTCGCAACCCCAAAACGAAAATTTATTATTGCAGATACACCTGGACATACCCAGTATACTCGGAATATGGTTACTGGGGCATCCACAGCCAATCTTGCCATAATTTTAGTAGATGCAAGGAAAGGATTGTTAGAGCAAACCTACAGGCATTCATTTATAGCTTCATTACTTAAAATTCCTCATGTAGTTGTTTGTGTGAATAAAATGGATTTGGTGGATTATTCAGAGGAAGTATATAATAATATAGTTTCTGATTATAAGGCTTTTTCTAGTAGACTTGACATTAAGGATGTACAATTTGTACCAATATCGGCATTAAAAGGAGATAATGTTGTTGATAGGTCTAAAAACATGCCTTGGTACGAAGGTTCAACTTTGTTATATCACTTGGAAAATGTTCATATTGCTTCAGATTTCAATCATATTGATTGCAGATTTCCAGTTCAAATGGTGATTAGACCACATACCTTGGATTTTCAAGACTATAGAGGGTACGCAGGAAGAATAGATGGAGGGATTTTTAAACCTGGAGATGAAATAAAAGTTTTGCCTTCCGGCTTTTCGTCTAAAATTAAATCTATCGAGTTAAATGGTGAAACCATTTCAGAAGCGTATGCTCCTATGTCAGTCACTATGACCCTTGAAGATGATATCGATATTTCAAGGGGTGATATGATCGTTAGACCAAAAAATCAGCCAAATGTAGATCAGGATTTAGAGGTAATGGTTTGTTGGATGAATCAGAAAGAATTACAAAGCAGAACCAAGTTGATCGTAAAACATACCACAAAAGAATGTCAGGCTATGGTTAAAAATATCCAATATAAAATCGATGTAAACACATTACATAGAATAGAGGATATTGAAGAAATAGGTATGAATGATATAGCTAGAGTATCTATTCGTACTGCACAACCTATATTTTTTGATTCTTACAGAAAAAATAGGATGACAGGTTCTATTATTTTAATTGATCCAAATACTAACGAAACAGTTGGTGCGGGGATGATCATTTAATTAGTTCAAAAACAAAGTCAAGCTTTATAAAAGTCTGATTCCACTAGATGGAAAAGAAAAGTCTTAATTAGGTAATTACTAAGTTTTAAAAAGGAATACGTGATTTTTTACTGTAAAGAGAATCCTGATCACTCTTGGATGAAACTTTCTTTATTATGGGTTAGTGCATTTTAAAAATAAAACTGTGAAAACTGAAATTAAAATCAAAGAACTTACTTCACTAGCCAAAAAAGCTTCTCTTGAAGCAGGAAAAGCTATTCTCGAGATCTATAACTCATCAGATTTTGGAGTTGAGATGAAAGGAGATAACTCTCCTTTAACCAAGGCAGATCAAGCAGCACACAAAGTGATTGTTGGTTCCTTGGAAAAAACTTCTTTGCCGATTTTATCTGAAGAGGGAAGAGATATTTCTTATGAAGAGCGAAAGAATTGGGGATATTTTTGGATGGTTGATCCACTTGACGGTACGAAAGAATTCATCAAGAAGAATGGTGAGTTTACAGTGAATATAGCATTAATCCATCATGGAAGACCTATACTCGGTGTAGTATATGCACCGGTATTAGAATGGTTGTATTGGGGAAATGAAAAGGAGGGGGCTTGGAAGCAAGAAGGAAAGAAGCAGGTTACTCAGTTAAAGAATCAGCATTCAATTGAAGTCAAAACCATAGTAGCGAGTAGATCTCACTTGAGCAAAGAAACACAAGAATTTATTGATCAATATCCAGGCGTAGAAGTAATTTCGATGGGCTCATCTTTAAAATTTATGTTAGTAGCAGAAGGAAAGGCACAGATTTATCCAAGAATCGCACCTACTATGGAATGGGATACTGCTGCTGCTCACGGAGTTGTTTTATCTATGGGAGGTGAGGTGCTTCAACTCCCTTCTCATGAGCCTCTTATATACAATAAAGAAAATCTTTTGAACCCATCTTTTGTAACTCTTTTAAATAATACTAATTGATTTCAAAAATCAAATCAAGGATCAAAGGCCTTGACGTCAATACAAAAGAAGTTGTTAATAAATCTGGTTGGTCAATGATCGTAAAGATTGTTGGCTTAATTGCTGGTTTCTTAGTTAGTATTTTTTTAGGGAGAACATTAGGCGCTGAAGGTTTAGGGGTTTTAAATTTATCTACCAAGATTATTGGGGTAATAATGGTATTTAGCCTCTTGGGAATTAACACTGTAGTTTTAAAAAACATATCTATTAGCTTTGAAAATAAAAATTGGAATGAAGTTGCTAATACTATATTTTCAGCATTTTGGATAACTTTTCCAATATCAATTCTCTTTTCAATTTTATTATTTTCAATTAGCCCCTGGTTAAGTATATCGGTATTTCAGGAGCCTGAATTGTACATTCCTCTAGCGATTGCATCTATAGCATTAATTTTCCAAGTACAATCTCGAATATTTTCCTCGGGAATAAATGGATTTCGTAAAATTTGGCAAAGTAATCTTACCAATGATACTCTTAGCTATGGAGTTATTTTGATTGGTTTAATCCTATTCTATTTTTTTGATATTCAAATTTCACTAGTTAATGTAGCTATACTTTATGGAGTAAGCAGGCTTATAGTATTATTGACTGTTGGGACTTATTGGAGAACTATTTTCCATTTCAAAGGTAAAAGGAGTTTTTTGGGAACTCCAATGCTCAAAGTTGGACTTCCTTTACTTCTAGTATCTGCAGGTTCACTTATCTCAAGTAATGCAGATGCAGTAATGCTAGGTTGGTTAAGTTCTGCAAAAGAAGTGGGGTTTTATTCTGTAGCTGCCAAATTGGGTTTAATGACCTCTTTTTTTCACATGGTAACAGTTTCTACACTATCACCAAAAATCGCTTCGCTTTATCAATTAGATAAAATAAAAGAACTTGAATTAATGGTTCAAAAAGTTACTAAAGTGTTGATTTTTATAGGTTTAGCAAGTGTTTTTGTATTTATTGTTTTCGGGAAATTTGTTTTGAATCTATGGGGAAGTGAATTTCAAACAGCTTATATCCCCCTTATTATTATTACAATTGGACAACTTTTTAATATTGGAACAGGTGCTACTGGAATAATATTAATAATGACGGGTTTTGAAAAAATTGTCGGTAGGATTGTCTTGATATTTGCTTTATTGAATTTGGTTTTAAATTACTTATTAATTCCAATGTATGGCGCGATTGGGGCGGCACTAGCAACTGCAATAACGTTAGCTTTCGAGAATATTTTAAAATATTTTTTACTAAAAATGAAGTTGTCAATAAATACAATAAAACTTAATTAGATTATAATATAAAAAACTGTGTCTCATCAAAGTCCAATATTTCTTATTTCATTACCTAGAAGTGGATCTACATTACTTCAAAGAATTATTTCGAATCACCCTGATATTGCTACTACATCAGAACCGTGGATGGCACTTCCTTTATTTTATAAAAATTTATTTGATAATTTAGAAATTAAAAAAGATCTTCCTTATAGTGGAAATACTAGTCAAGTAGCTATAACTGAATTTTTATCGAATTTTAAAAATTCTAATTTTACATTAAAAAGAAATTTAGCAATTTTTTATTCTTTATTATGTAGTGATTTAGCCAAAGAAAAAGGTAAGGTTTATTTTCTTGACAAAACTCCTCGATACTACTATATCTTGGATGAACTTATTGATTACTTCCCTAATTCAAAGTTTATTATTCTTCATAGGAATCCTTTTGCTATTTTAAATTCAATATTAAAAACTTGGGTTAAAAAAAATCCATTCTTTTTAGGATATTATAAAGATGATTTAACTATAGGTTATAAGACTTTAGAAGAATCAAGAAAAATAGTTAATTCAAACCTATATCATGTGGAATATGATGAAATTATTAAAAATACTGAATTGGAATTGAAAAATTTATGTAATTTTTTAGGTGTTAATTATTTCAGTGATATGTCTAATTTAGTAATTAAAGACAAGTTTAAATTAGGAGACCCTGTAAATGCATTCAGTAAAACTGGTATAGATAAAGATTTAAAAGAGGATTGGAAAACAATTAATAATGTACAATCTTTTCGATTTTATAAAGATTATTTTGATTACTTAAAAAATAATGGCTATGCCATAAATCATACATTTAATTCCTATTTCAAATCACATAATTATCCCTTTTATAAGTTTCGTACTATTTCAATGGATTTTGTTTTTCACGATAAGCTTAGGCGATTTTCAATTCCAATATCAAAGATTGCTAGAAAATATAAATTTTTTATTCTATAGATGATACTTAAAAAGGAAAAAGCTGATATATTTTTATTATTGCTGTTATTTATATTAAATGGTAATAATGTCATTTACAATTTATTTTATATATTACCTACCGCAGTAATTAATTTATTCTATTTATGTTTAGTTTTATTGTTTTCTATTTTATTTAGAGTTAATATCTATTTGAATAAAAGGTTTATTATATTATTTATAATGTTTTTAATTTTACTTATTACACAATCGTTTTTGCTAAATGACCGTCCAATAATTGGTAAGGTTGTTAGATATTTTTTTAATTTTAGTATAGGTTATTTGATATTTTCATTCATTGATAGGGGTAGTTTATCTTTTCTTAAAAATATTATTAAGTTTATTGTGATTAGTAGTCTTGTTGTCTGGATTCCTACCTCAATTTTACTTGATATTTTTAATATTAATGTTTTGAATTTTATCCCATCTGTTTTAAGATGGCAAGGAAGTGCTAATAGTTTAGATTACAGTCATATATTAATTTACAATTTTAGAAATATAGATAATAATATTTATTTCTGGTTTAGGAATAGTTCATTCTATTGGGAACCTGGTGCTTTTGCTGGTACTCTTTTAATGGTTTATTTAATTGCAATTTTATATCGTAATGTGTTTTCAGTTAAAAATTTTAAGGAACTCGAATTCTGGATTATTATTGGGGTATTATCTAGTTTGAGTACTAGTGGCCTATTGATTCTACCATTTATCTTTTTATACTCTAGGTTTCAAAGCAAAAATAGAATTAATGAATACCTGAAATATTTTTTATTCATTGTTCCAACTTTAGCTCTTTTAATATATTTCGCATTTAACTTTTTACCTGTTCTTGGAGATAAAATTCTATCTCAATTAGATTTAGTTTCTTTGGAAAAATCTGGAAGTGATTCTACTAGACTTGGTTCTTTATTGTTTTTATGGAATTTAATTTTGGATCAACCCTTTATTGGGTATGGTTTATTTGTTGACAGTTCTAATTGGTACGATTTATTAGAATCTTTGTACTTTAATAGCGATCATGAAATAGGTAATGGATTCGGTTTATTATTGGCTCAATGTGGTGTTATTTTTAGTTTTTTCTTTTTCTATTTGATATTTATAAATATCAATTCATTTTATAAGAGTTACTTTTCAAGTTTCTTTATATTGATAGTTCTGTTGTTAATTTTGCAAAGTCAAGCTTGGTTTAATTATCCTGTTATTTATTTATTTGCTTATTTAAATTTCAATAAACGGTGAAATTCTCTTTAATTATTCCTGTTTTTAACCGTAGAGAAATTACTTTGAAGGGTTTAGAGTATCTACATAATGCTATATTATTTGAAGAAAATATTGATCTTAAAATTTTTGTTGTGGACGATGCTTCTTCAGATGGTACCTCCGAAGCCATAAGAGATAAATATCCTAATGTTTATATACTGAAAGGAGATGGTAATTTATGGTGGAGTGGTTCTATTAACTATTGTTTAAATCATATTTTAAATAATAATATTCTTACAGATTATTTTATTTTATGGAATGATGATTTGGTTATTGAGGAAAATTATTTCACCATGCTACTTGATGTAGTTAGATCTTATCCTGATCATATAATATCTAGTATAGTTTATTATCTCTCTGATCCAAAAAAGATTTTTTTTAATGGTGCAAAATTTGATTCCAGTACTGGCAAGAAATCTATTATTAATGGAGGTATGATAGATAAAGGTAATTTTCCTATTATTACTGAATGTGATTGGACAGGTGGTATGGGAGTTATAATTCCAAAAAAGGTTATTACTTCTATTGGATTTTTTGATTCAAAAAGATTTCCTCAGTATTATGGAGATTGTGATTTTATGTTAAGAGCTAAAAATTCTAACTTCAATATAATTTGTCATTCTTATTTAAAAGTTTGGAATGATAGAGATTATACTTCTTTTCAAACCAATAATTCATTTATTAACTATTTTAAAGGTCTTAATATTATTAAATCTAATTTTAATATTTTTATTGATTTTAAATTTTATAACAAACATACCAGCAAATTTATTGCTTTTAAATCTGTTTTATTTAAACATTTAAAAATAATAGGTTCTATATTTATTAATAAATTTAAATCATTTTTGCTTTTTCTACTACAATTTAGACTGTTTTTATATAATTCTTTTTTTAATAAAATTCCTTTTTCCTTTATAAGAAATTTTTTCTCTCGTTTTTATTTAAAACTCGGTAAAAAAAGTTCTATTCGAAGTAGGGTTGAAATTCTGAATTTATATCCTAAAAGTCAAATAGATATAGGACAAAACACAATTATCAATCGGGGAGTCTTACTCGATGGAAGAAAAGGTAAATTAATTATTGGAAATAATGTAAGTATTTCTAGGGATGTTCAGATTTATACCTTAGAACATAAAGTTGATTGTGATTATTTCTCTACCCAACCAGGCGATGTGGTTATTGAGGACTATGTTTGGATAGGTGCAAGAGTTATTTTAATGCCAGGTATTACACTGGGTAAAGGGTGTGTAATCGCGTCGGGTGCAGTTGTTACAAAAGATGTTCCCAATAATACCTTATATGGCGGTATACCTGCAAAATTTATTAAAAACCGTACTTCTAATTTAAAGTATACTTTGAAAGACAATCAGTTTTTTCAATAAAAAACATAAAACATATGAATAAGATTCTTACATCTCCATCTTCTATTGGACAAATTAGTTCTGCTCCTTTTGATTTACTTAATGAGCATGGTTATGAATATATCAATAATCCTTATGGACGTAAATTAACTGAAGATGAGGTTATCGATTTAGCCAAAGACTGTATTGGAATTGTTGCTGGAGTTGAACCTTTGACTCCTTATGTAATGGATAACCTTCCTAATCTAAAATGCATCAGTAGAGTAGGGGTTGGCTTAGATAGTGTAGATTTAGAATATGCTAAGAAAAAGGGTATTGTTGTTACTTATACCCCAGATGGCCCCACTAGAGCTGTTGCTGAACTTACTCTTGGAATGACTTTATCTCTTTTAAGAAGAATCCCCCAAGCTCATAGAGATATGAGAAACCATAAATGGGGTAAACAAATTGGCAACCTATTATTTGGTAAACGTATCGGAGTTCTTGGATTAGGAAGGATTGGTAGATTAGTCTCTGAGTTATTTAGAGGTCTAGGTAATCCAGTGATGGGCTTCGATCCATATGCAGACTCATCTTGGGCTAAAGAGAATAATGTTGATTTGGTTGACTTTGATGAACTAATAAAAAGTTGTGATATTTTAACGATTCATGTGCCACCTTCAGATTCACCAATAATTGGAAAGACTGAATTAGCATTAATGAAAAAGGGATCATTTTTAATAAATATCTCAAGAGGTGGTATAGTTGATGAAGGAGCCATGTTAGAGGCATTAGTTTCTAATTCTTTGGCAGGGGCGGCAATAGATGTTTTTGATCAAGAACCATATTCTGGCCCACTTTGTGATCTTGATAATGTAGTATTAACACCTCATCTAGGTTCCTATGCGAAAGAGGGTAAACTAAAAATGGAAGTGGATGCTGTTCAGAATCTAATTGATGTATTAAAAAATGTTTAACCTACTACAAAAAGCCATTTCAACTTTACGAAGAGAGGGGATAAGTTCAGCAGTAAACAAAACCACAAATCGATTCAAAGCTTGGAAATTAGCCCAAAGTACAGATTTGACTTCTCAAAAAGTGAAATGGGAAAAGTTAAAAGATAAGTATAAGGGAGAAAGAGTTTTCTTGATTGGAAATGGCCCAAGCTTGAATAAAACACCATTATATTTATTAAAAGATGAATATAAAATGTGCTTTAATCGCTTCCATATAATGTTGGAAAGATTGAATTGGCAGCCAGATTTTTTTCTAACTTCGGATAATTTGGTGTTATCTGATTTGGTAAAAGAGTTTGATGAGATTATTCCAAAAACAACTTATTCTTTTTTCCCAGGGATACATTTTAGGGGGTACAATTTTATTTCTGAAATAGAAAAATTTGATAATGCTTTTTGGACGATACAAAAGATGGGTAAAGGGTTTTCTACAGACCTACCTAATATTTATCCAGGGGGCTCTGTTATTTACGAAGGGTTTCAAATTTTAAAATATCTAGGTTTTGATGAAGTTTACTTGCTAGGTGTTGATATGAATTATAAAGTTCATACCACTGCCAAAATGTTAGAAAAAAAGGGGATTGACATCCAGTCACAAGATGATGATGATCCAAACCATTTTGATCCTAGATATTTTGGAAAAGATAAAAAATACCATCAACCTGAAAAGTTTGTCATAGATAACACAATTAAAGATCTAGAATATTTAGCTAATTCTGTCACAGATGATAATTTTTCAATTGTAAATGCAGGTTACGATTCGAAACTTAGCTGTTTTCCGAAAACAGATTTACTGGAAGTTTTGAAAAAATCTGATGAAGTTGTGGAAACTTTGTTTTCTGATTTATTTGAAAGGGTAGCGAAAGAACAAGACCTTAGTTTAAAATTTGAAAATCTTCCTTTAGTTCAACTTGATTCGATTGAAATTGATGCTTTATCTTCCTTTAAAATAGATAGCTCAAAAGGGATTGGAGAGATTTCAAAACTTATTTTCAAATTTATACCTCTGGGTCCTTACAAGGGACACTATTACTTTATTAAACGAAAAGATATCTAATGAACAAAGTTGGAATTATCGGCTATGGCAAAATGGGCCAAATCAGGCATCACGCCATCGGAGAGGTGGGAAATGCCCAAGTTATAGCAATTTCAGAACCTACTATTGGAGCGGAATATAACTCTATTCCGAATTTGACACACGAAGAGATAATATCTCATGAAGAAATAGATACAATAATTATTTGCACTCCAAATTTATATAATAAACCCTTAACTATTAAGGCGTTAAAGGCAGGAAAAAATGTCTTTTGTGAAAAGCCACCAGCTTTTACTGGAGAAGAAATGGAGGAAGTTAGGAAAGTGGAAGAAGCAAACCCTCAATTAAGACTAATGTATGGTTTTAATCATAGACATCATGATAGTATCATGGATATGAAAAAAATTATTGATAGTGGAGAATATGGGAAAATACTATGGATGAGAGGAAGATATGGAAAGAGTGTTACCCCTGATTATTTTAACGAATGGAGAGCGAAAAAAGAATTATCGGGAGGCGGTATTGTCATTGACCAAGGGATTCACATGCTCGATTTATTTTTGCACCTAGGTGGAAACTTTGATACAGTAAAAGCTGAAGTTTCAAATCTATATTGGAATTTGGAAGTTGAAGATAATGCCTTTGTTATTCTTAAAAATTCAGAAACAGGACTAGTTGCTAATCTTCATTCCACTATGACTCAATGGAGGCATTTGTTTTCAATTGAGGTGTTTTTAGAAAAGGGATATATGGTAATGAATGGGTTAATTACTTCTTCAATGTCTTATGGTGAGGAAGTATTATCTATTGCAAAAAACAGGTCTACAGCTCCTGCTGCTACTTGGAAGGATGAAGTAAAAACCCAATACACTGATAATAACAGTTGGAGATATGAAATGGAGCATTTTTTCAATGCAATCAGAACTGGCGATAAAATTACTATTGGATCTTCGGAGGATGCATTAAAGCTGATGAAGATCATTGATAAAATATACGAGCAAAAGGAATTTTAAGGATTGATCAATAAAATTTAGACACAATGAAAAACTATTTTGAAGATTATAGGAAAAGAATAGATAACATATTAGATACGGTAGATACAGATGCTCTTGGGGAAGTTGCCAAAGTCATGATTGAAGCTTTTAAAAATGGGAAAACAGTCTATGTCTGTGGTAATGGAGGAAGCGCAGCAACAGCTTCTCACATGCAAGCTGATTTTAGTTTTTTTGTAAGATATTTCACCAAATTCAGACCTAAGGTTAAGGCTTTAACTGACAATGGTCCAATCATAACTGCAATAGGCAACGACACCTCTTTTCATGATGTTTTTGTTGAGCAACTTAAAGGGAATTTTGTTGCAGGAGATGTTTTAATTCTTATTTCGGCTAGTGGTAATAGTGAGAATGTGGTTAGGGCAGCAAATTATGTAAATGAGAAAGGAGGAACTTCAATCGGTTTTGTAGGCTTTGAGGGAGGTAAATTAAAGGAGGTTACTAAGGTTTGTCTTTATACCCCCAATCCAAAAGGAGACTACGGTCCAATCGAAGATGTTCACATGATTTTTAATCATGTTTTAGTTAATTACATGTGCCATAATGAAGAATTTTTGGCAATTCCAGAGGTATGATGACTATTGATTATTCAGGTCAGACAGTACTAGTAACAGGCGGGACAAGAGGGATTGGAAAAGCTACAGCAGATTTGTTTTATGAGCTAGGTGCCAATACAATAGTTACCGGAACCAAACAATCTGAAATAGATTCCTTTAACAAGACCAATCAAGATCCAAGGAAACATTTTCTACAATTGGATTTAGCATCTGATACATCATTCGATTCTTTTACTAAAGATCTATTAACTTTTGATAGACTAGATGTTTGCATAAATAATGCAGGAATTAACATTATTGAAACACTAGAGGATGCAAAGTTAAGTGATTTCAATCTTATCCATAAAATTAATGTAGAAGGTCCATTTAGGATCATGCAAGCTATTTTGCCAAAAATGAGGAATAATAAATATGGCAGAATAGTAAATATTGCATCAATTTGGGGAGTAATTACACGACCAAAGAGGTCTATGTATGCTACTTCGAAACATGCATTAATAGGATTGACAAAAACAGCCGCAATTGAATGGGCTCAATGGAATATTTTAGCTAATTGCGTTAGCCCTGGCTTTACCAAAACTGAATTGACACGTAATACGAATACGCAAGAACAGATTGAAGAAATAGAGGAAAAAATACCAATAAAGAGAATGGCAGAACCTATAGAAATGGCAAAGGCTATCGCTTTTTTGGCATCCTCTTACAATACATACATTACAGGACAAAATTTAACCATAGATGGGGGATACACAATTATTTGATTTTAAGATTAAATCACAAATTCAGGATTATGAGGTGAGTTTTGTTGATAACCTAGATATTTCTTTAAGCACAGAACTTATTGAAGGTGATTTTATTATCATTGATAAAAAAATAAAAGATCTTTATTCTGACTCATTTTCAAAGGTATTAGAAAACTATAAGTATATCATAATTGAAGCGAGCGAAGCTCAAAAGAGTTATGAAGGTGTCATTCCCGTTTTAAATTCTCTAATGACTGGAGGGTTTAAAAAGAACCATAGACTAATTGCAGTTGGAGGTGGAATTACCCAAGATGTTACGGCATTTATTGCATCAATTTTATACAGAGGAGTAAAATGGTTGTTTTACCCCACTTCTTTGCTGGCTCAAGGCGACTCTTGTATTGGAAGTAAGACTTCTATTAATTTTAGAGAATTTAAAAATCAGGTCGGGGGATTTTATCCTCCTTTAAAGGTCTTTATCTATCCTGAATTTGTAAATACTCTACCAAAATCAGAAATACAATCTGGTATGGGTGAGATGTTACATTATTTCATTGTGTCGGGAAAAGAAGATTTTGATTTTTATAAAAGTCTTTACAAAAGTGCTTTCGAAAACCGGGATGATTTGCAAAAAATTATTCAAAGGAGTCTGAAAATTAAGAAAGGATATATTGAAAAAGATGAATTTGATAAGCACATAAGACAGGTTTTCAATTATGGACATTCATTCGGCCATGCGATTGAATCTTTGACTAATTATTCGATTCCTCACGGTGTAGCGGTGAGTTTTGGAATGGATTTATCTAATTACGTTTCGGTAAAAATGGGATTAATTGAACCTAAAATCAGAGAAGAGATTAGAGCAATTACAAGTTATATCTGGAACGGATATTCAATTAATAAATTAGACTACGAGAAATTGATCCATGCTCTAGGAAGAGACAAAAAAAATGTTGGAAATCAATTAGGCCTGATTTTAAATAAAGGATATGGAAAGATTTTCAAGGATTTAGTTGATCCAGGAGAACCTTTTAAAACATGGATAAAAGAATATTTTCAAGAAATTAAAACAAGATGATTTTAGATAAAATACAACATATCGAAACTTATAAAGGTGTATCTCCTGACATTTATAAGGGTTTACAATTTATTGCTTCTGCTGACAAGGACATTAAACTCGGTGAATATACTATCTCAGAAAAAGTAAAAGCATTTGTTACGGAATATGAGACAGTAGAGAATTTTGAGAGGGGATTTGAAGCTCATAAACATGAAATAGATATTCAATATCCTATTTCCGGATATGAGCGCATTAAATGGTCTCCCATTGATAACATGGAAATCAATATTCCATATGACGAAAAAAAGGATAGAACATTTTATAAATCTCCCTCAGAACAAATGACTGAAGTAGTGATTGGAAACGAATATTTTGCGATATTTTTCCCTCAAGATGGTCATGGACCTCAACATTACTTTAAAGAAAAAGAGTTGATTAAAAAGATAACTGTCAAGGTATATATTTAATGAATATTCCAAAAATTACAGCGCTAGTTCCAATGAAAGGACACTCCGAAAGAGTTCCAA
This sequence comes from Algoriphagus sp. SE2, assembly GCF_039563885.1. Classification (NCBI taxonomy): domain Bacteria; kingdom Pseudomonadati; phylum Bacteroidota; class Cytophagia; order Cytophagales; family Cyclobacteriaceae; genus Algoriphagus; species Algoriphagus sp. SE2. Next base: position 45,488 of record NZ_JBCLWJ010000017.1, read on the forward strand.
ATAAAAATATTAGAGATCTGGCAGGTAGGCCAAGTTTCCATTGGATTATGGATTCTCTTTCGGCTTCACCATATATTTCTGAAATTCTTGTCAACACAGATTCAAAAGAAATTGCAGAGAGCGCTGCTAGTAATTTTGATAAAGTTCGAATCTTAGAAAGGCCAGATTTTTTATTGGGTGACATGGTTAGTATTCAACCACTGATTGAATATGATATTAGTAAAGGGAATACTGATTTTTATTTACAAACTCATAGTACAAATCCACTCGTAAAAACAGAAACGATCAATAAAGCAATCGAGGTCTTTTTTAACCAAAATGAGCATGATGCATTGTTCTCAGTTACTCCAGTTAAAACTAGATTTTATTGGAAAAATGGAAAAGGGATTAATCATGATCCAAATGTGCTAATTAGAACTCAAGATCTTGAGCCAATTTTCGAAGAAAACTCTTGTCTATATATCTTCTCAAAAGAAACTAACAAAAAATGTAAAAACAGATTAGGAACTAATCCTTTGATGTTTGAAATGGAAGAGTTAGAGGCCACCGATATTGACTATTGGGAGGATTTCTTATGGGCTGAATTTTTACTTAAGTTAAGGGAGAAAGGAGAGCTGAAATAGTTTACATTTCCTCATGAAATTGATCAAAATAGCGTTTCCTTCAAAATAGAACTTTATTTGAAAGAATGCCTTTTATCCTTTCTACAAAGAGGATTGACATTAATTCTCATATTGGATTTGACTTTATCAAATATTAAATCGAAACAAAGTTTTTATTACCTATAGTTTTTCCATTTTGGATAAGTGAGAAATGTAGTGCTCCTCTGAGTATTATTATAAAGTACAAATCAAGGACAAATGAAAAATAAATCTCTTAAAAATAAATTAAAACTTAACGAGCTTACACTTGGATCTTGGTTGACAATAGGGCATCCAGCAATAGCTGAAATTCTATGTAATTATCCCTTTGATTGGTTAACTATAGATATTGAGCACAATTTGTTTGACCCCAGCCAAATACGAAGCCTTATTTCTATTATTCAAAGTAAAGAGAAAGCTGCATTAGTCAGAGTTTCAAAAAATGAGGAGGTAGTAATCAAGCATGTGTTAGATGCCGGGGCGGATGGGGTGATTGTCCCAATGGTTAATTCAAAAGAGGATGCGCAAAAAGCAGTTGAATTTGTTTATTATCCTCCATTTGGGAAGCGAGGAGTAGGGCTTTCGAGAGCCCAAAACTACGGAGATGGATTTGAGAGTTATAAGGAATGGTTAAATGATCATGTTGTCATTGTTGCTCAAATTGAACATATAGATGGAATTAGAAACTTAAAGGACATTATTTCTACTCCGGGTATAGATGCAATAATTGTAGGGCCTTATGATTTATCTGGGTCTTTGGGGTATCCAGGAGAATATCACCGAGAAGAAGTGATAGAGGCTCTAAAATATTTAGAAGAAACATGTGTTGAAAATAAATTCCCAATGGGGTACCATGTCGTACCTCCAGATAGCGATTTATTTTCTAAGACTAAGGAGAAAGGATATAAGTTTATAGCTTTAAGCACTGATTTTCTATTCCTTGGCAATTCTTTGAAACGATTTATGGAGAGTATATAAATTTGATGAAAGGATTATTTTTCGATGCGAGCGCTACGATGCTTGCTAAAAATCATTTACCAATTGCAGTTGCATTTGATAAACAGGTAAATGATTTCCAAGCTGTTTTTGTTTCGGGTGAAATATCTAGCAATGTAAATATTGAGATAGAGAAGAATTCAAAAACAGAATTAGAAAAGTTTTCCCATATTCCTGTAATAAAAGAGGGGTCTTTTACGGTAGAAGAGATTAGCAAAATTCTTAATTTACATAAGCCTGATTTTATCTTTATTGGTGCCTATAGAATTTACGACCAGTTATGGTGTAATATTGCATTAAAAAGAAATATTAATGTTTATAATTATCAACATGGCTTTGAGGTAAATAGTGTGAATTACACTTTTAGAGGAGCTCTATTCAAATTTAAGAAAAGCTTTAGGCTGATTTCAACTGCGTTTAGACTTTCAAAATTCTCAAAAGTAAATTCTTTCAAACTTGTGAGTGATTATGTCTCTTATATCCTTAGTGGAAAGACTTCTGAGAGTTCCTTACTGAAACATAGATCATTTCATCCATTTCACACCTTTGTTTACTCTGACTTTTACAAAGTCTTTTGGCACAACAAATATGGATTTGATGATTCAAAAATGTCCATAATCACTCCTCATGATTTTCTTTTGGCAGCACAAGCCTGTAAATCACCTAAGATAAAAGGTGTTTGTTATATTACGCAGACGTTGGTAGAAGATGGAAGAATGACCGAAGCTTCATTTAAACGACTTTTAAAAGATTATTTATTAATAGCAAAGCAATCTGAGAAATTCATAATAAAGCTTCACCCAAGAGCTAATATCGATTATTATAAGGATTTTGAACTTCTAAGTAACGTAACCATTCAAAGAGATTTTCCTAATTGTGAAATTTATCTCACTCATTATTCTTCGATGATTTTTGCAGCTGCAAATATATCTGGCAAATTAATACTACACGAACTTCCAAAACATCCAACACCTGAAGTATTTTATTCAATAGCACCATATATTGTTCATAGTGCAGGAGAAATATTGGACTTGATAAACCAGACTTTCAAAACCAGTAAACCTAGTTTAAAGGTGAAAGAGAGGCTAGATAACTTTGATTTTAATAAAATTGAAGATCCTTTTGGTAAAATTGTTGAGAAGGTATTAACCTATCAAATGAACAATTAATACTTTGTTAGACCTTAATATCGTAGGTGTGCTGTTATTAGATTTGATTCAAATAAAAAAATAGTTGTAAGTTTTTTATGAATTTTAAGAAAGGTCTTTTATTCTTTTTGTTTACTAGCTTCATAAGCTATGGTTATACTCAAACCAAAATTTATAAGGACTTTTTTTTGTTAAACGATTTTCAAAGAAGGTCAATTTTTTTAGAAAGTGACTCAATCCTACCTTTGAATCAAACTCTTTTTAATAAAAATGAGATTTCAATAGAGTTATCCCCCTTAAACTCTTTATCCAGAATAAATACAGGCCGACCCTATGGTTGGAATGATTACGGATTAAATCCCAATGTTGGTTATCAACAATATTTATCGTCAGGAGTAAAATCAAAATGGAAGTTTGTCACTCTCAATTTTCAACCTGAGATTTATTATAATTCAAATTTGAAATATGATGGATTTCCTGATGACTTAGATTCTGATCAAGTAACTGATCGATTTCAAGCATTAAATAAGGGCGATTATCCGGAGTATTTTGGTAGAGGTAACAATTTCAATGTTTGGTGGGGTCAATCCAAACTTGCATTAAATTATGGGGCTTTTGAATTTAAGCTTTCTACTGAAAATATTTGGTGGGGACCTGGACAATGGAATGCCCTGGTTTTCTCAAATAATGCGAGAAGTTTTCCTCATCTTAGTATAAACACTGTTAAACCAGCTAAAACTTTTCTTGGGGATTTCCAAGGGCAATTATTAATTGGTTCTTTTAAAGACTCTGGTCTGGCCCCTTTAATTAATCAAGCTTACAATGATCGATATTTTAAATCTTTTAATGGGGATTTTAAATATCTTAATGCTATCATGATCTCTTATAACCCAAAATGGGTTGAAGGCCTTCATTTAGGGTTTACTCGTACTTTTCAAGTTTACAATGATTTAAGAGGCAATACTTTTTATGATTGGTTCCCAGTATTTGAAGGATTTCAAAAGAAGAATTTTTTTGAAAACGGGAATACAATTGATTTTGATAGAAATGGTAGAGATCAACAAGTGACAATTTTTGGTCGTTATGTTTCTAAAAAAGCCAAATCAGAATTATATTTTGAGTTTGGAAAACGAGACCATAACTACTCTTGGAGGGAATTTTTGTTGAACCCAGAACATGCGAGGGCTTTTTTATTGGGATTTAATAAATTATTTTCTTTGCCAAATTCGGGGCAATTTATTCAGGTTAAATCTGAAATAACGCAACAGCAAGAATCTATAAATCGATATATTAGGTATCCAGGTCTTAAAGGGAATAATTCATGGGCAACAAATACTTTAGCAAGAGGCTTTTCTAATTTTGGTCAGGCAATGGGGGTAGGTTCAGGTTTGGGATCCAATGTTCAAACAATAGAAATTTCGAAAATTAAAAGTTTTAATAAAATCGGATTCATGTTTGAACGACTTGAAAATAATCAAGACTTTTATTATAAAGCCCAACTGCAAAATACAGAACGAAAACCTTGGATTGACCTTTCTTTAGCCTTTCTCTTTGATAAGCAATTTGATAAAATATTGCTGAGTTCTAAGCTTCAAGTTATCCGTGCCCGTAATTACCAGTGGCAGCTGGATCCAGCCAGTACACCTGATTTTCCAACGGGCAAAAATCTTACTAGTGTTATGGGCCAGGTATCTGCTATTTATTTTTGGAATAAAAAAAATCAGGAAAGATAAAAGTTTCAATTTTATAATCTTAATCCTTGACTTTCTTTTAAAGATTGGGTTTTTATTGTAGCACATCTGTAAGAACTTGTCACAAAATTTCTTTGAAAAAAATAACAAACTCAAATAATTGCATTTCAAATCAGAATTTTGTGGAAAAATATTTATTCAAATGCATTTCAAATATTGAAAAAAAAACAGATAATAATTATTTTTTTGTTATTGGCAAGGCAATTGTGTTGTGATTTATTAATTTTATAACATCCTAAGCGATATTTTATGTTTTTTATTCTTTCAATTTTAACTGCTTTCTCTGTGGGTTTGTTGGTAACCCCAATATTAATTTCATTTTTAAAGAAACTGAAGATTGGAGATACTCCTGGAGGAAGAAAAATTCATAAGTCTTTCGTCCCCTCTATGGGAGGTATAGGGTTTTTCATTGCCGCTTTTACCTCTTTTGGTATATGGGCATGGCAATTCCCTTTACCCGACATAACTTATATCCTAGGGGGTATTGTTCTAATGTTTTTTGTTGGTTTAAGGGATGATATTGTTGAGTTGAGAGCATCAAGGAAGTTACTAGGTCAATTATTAGCAGTTATTTTGATTGTTGTTGTTGCTGATATAAGGATAAAAACTTTTCATGGATTTTTAGGAATAGGAGATTTAAATATTGCCTTTAGCTACATTTTCACGGGGATAGTATTACTTGCTCTAACAAATGGCTTTAATTTAGTAGATGGTTTAGATGGGTTAGCTGGTACAATTGCCATAATCTCTCTGAGCTGCTTAGGAGGTTGGTTTTACATTCAAGGGATCGAAAGTTATGCTTTGATAAGTTTTGTTTTTTTAGGTGGAGTCCTTTCATTTTTGGTTTTTAATTGGCATCCTGCTAAAATATTTATGGGTGATACAGGTTCTCTAACATTAGGGTTTACTTTAGCCACTTTAATAGTAGCATTTATGGAGATTAATGAAGGTTTACCTGAAGGGACATTTTTAAAATTGGAGCCTACTTTCTCCATGTCAGTGGCTTTAATGATTTTTCCATTATATGATATGGCAAGAGTATTTACTCGTAGACTTTCCCAGGGTAAAGGACCTATGACTCCAGATAAATCACATGTGCATCACTTCCTTATGCGAATGGGATTGAAGCATAATCAGGTTGCTGTTTTGCTTGGCATGCTACAGCTAATGGTCATATTATTAGTTTTTTCAATGAGTGAATTTTCTGATCATATGGTACTCCCTATTATATCTCTAATTGCTATTTTATTGGGTTGGAGATTAGATCAAGTCACTGTTAAATATGTTAAAAAGAAGGTTATTCAAGCACCAAGAATATTAGAAAGTAGAGAGAGAAATTCAAAGAATAAGAAGAAGGTGAGGTTAGACAAAGAGAGTTTTAAAGACACTCCAATCAACATGAATTAATTGTCTGATTTAAGATTTATTTTTTAACCAAAAAGTTAAGGTAAGTGTAAAAAACAACTTTATTTGAATTTGGTATCTCTACTAAATATAAAATTTCACCCTCATTGAGGGTTTCAACGTTTACTTTAAAAAGTCGAATTTACTAGTCTTAGCTTTTCTAGAACAAGAAGCAAAGAGCCTTTTTTAATAGGACTTATTGTCCCCAAATACGATTGATGTGATGGTCATCCAAATTATTTTTAAATCAAACATAGGATACCAATTTTTTATATAATACATATCGAGTTTATGGCGGAAATAAATAGCATTAAAGTATTTAGTTTCCCCTCTATACCCTTTTGCCTGAGCTAAACCAGAAATTCCAGGCTTCACTAAATTCCTAAGAATAAATCCTTCAATTATTCTCTCACCCTCTTCGTTCTGAATAGGTATAAGAGGCCTAGGGCCTATTAAAGACATATTACCGTAAATTACGTTCATGAATTGTGGTAATTCATCCATACTGATTTTTCTTAAAAATTTACCGATTCGGGTAACTCTCGGGTCATTTTTAGTAGCCTGTTTTAAATCCGCATCATCATTCACAATCATGGTTCTAAATTTATAGCAATTAAAAAGTCTCCCATTCATTCCTACTCTTACTTGTTTAAAAAATACCGGTCCAGCTGAATCCAATTTTATTAGGACAGCAACAATGGGAAATAACCAAAATCCGCAGATTATAAAAAAGGAAAACGCTCCAATTAAATCGAATAATCTTTTTAAAATTAAGTTTTTCCAATTATAATTTTTTGAAAAATCGAACGCCTCAGTTTTTTCGAATTCTTTTTTGGAATTTAATTTCGATTGCTCTATTCCAACTATTCTCCACACTTGTTTCGCCATGTTATTTTTAGTAGAAAATCAATAACTAAATACCTCAATTCAATAAATCGAAGGTCGGTATACTAAATCAATTTTCAAAAAAGGTTGATTGTAGTTTTCTTATCTTATTATAACTAAGGAGGCTTTTTTTGCTATAAAAACAATCTGAATATTCATTTTTAAAACACTTATTGAAATAAAGAATTTGTAGATTTTTTAAATTTCACTTCAATACAATTATGGTAGTCAATATCTGATTTAAAAAGATTTAAATCCAGGATCTGTTCTCTTTCCCATCATTTTGCTGATTAATTCCACAAATTGTAGCGTAATATTAGAAAATGATTGTTTTAATCCGGGCTTATCTTAAATGCACCCATATTCTTTTTAGAAAATTTAAACCTATATCAAAATACAATTAACAACCTTTTTTATAAGGTGAAATATTTTTGTTCAAGGTGAGAAAAGGAGAAATTGATTGGTTTTTAAGGATTATTTTATTTGGTTTTTATGTTTTAAATGGTATGTTTAGTGGAAATTCATTTATCGGTTTAAATGTCCTATAGAATTCCTCTTTCTTTTCCTGTATTTGAAGGTAATGAGAAAACCTATACTGAAAAGGCTATAGCTTCCGGTAATTTGGCAACATATGGGGCATTTATTAATAAGTTTGAACACAAACTTTCGAAAAAAACTAAAACTCATCAAGCAGTTGCAATAAATTCAGGTACTTCAGCATTGCATTTAGCCATGATTTTATTAGGTATTGGACCTGGTGATGAGGTTATCTGTCAATCTTTTACTTTTTGTGCTTCGGCTAACCCAATTGTTTATTTAGGTGCCAAACCTATATTTGTTGATAGTGAAACAGATACGTGGAACATCTCTCCTGAAATTCTCGAAGATGCGATTCTTTCAAGAATAGCAGCAGGAAAAAAACCAAAGGCAATTGTTTTAGTACATCTTTTTGGAATGCCTGCAAAAATCAATGAAATTTTAAATGTTGCAAATAAATACCATATACCGATCCTTGAAGATGCTGCTGAAGCAGTTGGTAGTCAATATCAAGGAAATGCTTGTGGTACATTCGGAACGATTGGAATCTATTCTTTTAATGGGAATAAGATCATAACTTCTGGAGGTGGAGGCGCCATCGTTTCTAACAACACCAAAATAATTCAAAAGGCAGCTCATTTATCCACTCAAGCAAGAGAAGACCTACCTTATTACCAGCATCTAGAGATAGGCTTTAATTATAAGATGAATAATTTAGCCGCGGCAATTGGTTTAGCCCAATTGGAGCAATTAGATGATCTAGTTTCAAAAAGAAGAAAAATTAATAACATATATAGAGAGCTGTTTTCAAAAGTCCCTGGTATTTCTTTTCAAGATGAAGATAAATTAAGTCGATCAAATTATTGGTTAACCACAATCATAATTGATGAGGAGACTACAGGGCTTAAAAATGATAGGATTCGATTATTATTGCTCGAAAAAGGAATAGAAACAAGGTTCTTATGGAAACCTTTACATCTTCAGCCTATTTTCAAAGATGTCCCTTTTTATGGAGGGGATTTCGCCCAAAACATGTTTGAGACAGGTTTATGCCTACCAAGTTCTTCTAATCTTACTTTTGATCAACAAGAAGAAATAGTAGAATTAATCGAAAGAGAAATTTCAAAAACTTATAGGTAAGTGATTTATCAGAAGTTTATTAAAAGACCTTTAGATTTTGTAATATCTTCATTGATGTTACTATTACTTTCTCCAATTTTCCTTTTACTTTTCGTGATCCTAGGCCTTTATCACAAGTCTTCACCATTTTTCACCCAACCTAGGCCAGGTAAAAATGGAAAAATTTTTTTTATCCTGAAATTTAAGACTATGCTTGATTCCTATGATGAACAAGGGCATTTGCTATCGGATGAAGAAAGAATTACTGAACTGGGGAAAGTAATAAGAAAAAGTTCGTTGGATGAAATACCTCAATTATTAAATGTTTTGAGAGGGGATATGAGTATGGTTGGGCCTCGGCCTTTATTGATAGAATACCTCAATTTATATTCCGACGAACAGCATAAAAGACATGATATAAAACCGGGTGTAACAGGTTGGGCCCAAATTAATGGAAGAAATGGAATTTCATGGGAGCAAAAGTTTAAATATGATATTTGGTATATTGATAACTGCAGTTTAGCTCTTGATATAAAAATTCTGTTTAGTACATTTTTTAATGTTTTGTCAGGAAAAGGAATTTCTCAAGAGGGACATATTAGCATGAAAAAATTTACCGGAAATTCTACTAAAGACTATACGAATCAATCAGTTTTGTGATTTTTCTGATGATTCATTTGAATTTGTTTTTTGAAGAACTTTTTTACTTATTTGAAAAGCGCAAAATTTTATTGGATTAATTTGGTATTAACCTAAGTTTCTTTGGGTATTGCTTAATTCTTTTGATTAAATATGATATCTTTGCTTTTCAGTTTAATTAAGTTTGTAATCAAATAATGTCCATTTGACTCAATCTCTACTATGAATTTTTTGACTAGGTTAAAAATCCTTCCAAGATGGATCATAGCTACGCTTGACTCATTCATTTTATTTCAATGTGCACTTTTTGGGTACTTGGTTCGGTTTAACTTTGAACTTTCTCTCATCGAACAAAATGATGCATTTGCTGGGTCCTTCACATTTATGATAGGTGGATTACTTGTCATGCAAAATACTCGGAGTTATGAAGGGATTGTCCGGCATACTGGTTTTAGAGATGGTTCTAATATTTTTAAGACCGTAATAATCAACTTTGTATTATTTCTTTTCTTAAATTTTTTTCGCGGTAATTTTCTTAATGATAGATTTTTACTACCTAATTCAGTTTTAATTATAGCAAGCTTGTCAGCTATGTTCATGCTGATTTTTTACAGATTATTGGTAAAAGAACTATTTGTTTATTTGAAGAATGGTATCACTGAGCGAGAAATGAAAAACGGAGTCATTTTTGGCGCTGGTGAAGCTGGAATTATTGCACAGGAAGCAATAAAAAGAGATAGTAAGAGCCTCTTTAATACAGTTGCTTTTTTAGATGATGATCCTAAAAAAGATGGTAAGAACATTGATGGTAAAAGAATATATAAAGGTCTTCTTGAATTAGATAAACTTGTTAAGCAACATGATGTCACCGAATTAATTATTGCTGTAAAAGACCTCACAGTTCAAAGGAAGAATGAAATTATAGATGAATGTCTTCGATTGAATATATCCGTTTCCATAGTCCCACCTGTTGGGCAATGGATCAATGGAGGACTTACAGCTGGAGCTATTCGGGAAATCAAGATTGAAGATCTTTTGAGTAGGGAACAAATTCAGTTAGAAAATCCTAGAATTCAAGAAGATTTGGTAGGCAAGGTAGTTTTAGTTACTGGAGCTGCTGGCTCTATTGGTTCTGAATTATGTAGACAGATTTCGCATTATGATCCTAAGCTTTTGATTTTGTTGGATATAGCAGAATCAGCTTTATATGATATAGAGCAAGAGTTTAAAGAGAAATGGCCTCAGTGTAAAATAAAAATAATTCTGGGCGATGTAAGGAATAAGAAGAAAATGAAAGAGGTATTTAGGAATTTAAAACCTCAAGTAGTTTTTCATGCCGCTGCCTACAAGCATGTCCCAATGATGGAAAACTATCCAGAAGAGGCCGTTCATGCGAATGTGATAGGTACAAAGATATTGGCTGATTTATCTGTACTTTCCCAAGTAGATAAATTTGTTTTTGTATCTACAGACAAGGCGGTAAATCCTACAAATGTGATGGGAGCAAGTAAGAGAACTGCAGAGATGTATGTTCAGGCATTAAATGAATATCTCGAAAGAAATCACAAAAAATATCACACTAAGTTTATTACTACCCGATTTGGTAATGTGTTGGGTTCCAACGGTTCTGTAATTCCACTATTTAAAAAGCAAATTTTACATGGCGGGCCAATTACTGTAACTCATCCTGATATTACCAGATACTTTATGACTATCCCAGAGGCCTGCCAATTGGTGTTGGAGGCAGGAGTGATGGGAGAAGGAGGGGAAATCTATGTTTTTGATATGGGAAGACCTGTTAAAATTTTGGATTTGGCGAAAAAGATGATTCAACTATCAGGGAAAAAAGTAGATGAGGATATAAAAATTGTTTTTTCGGGGTTAAGAGAAGGAGAGAAATTATATGAAGAACTTTTGAATGACTTCGAAACAGTTAAAATTACTCATCATCCAAAAATAAAAATAGCGCAAGTAGCTCCAGCTGCGTATCATAAAATCGATGGACAGATAGAACTTTTTATGGATTTAATTGGTAAGAATTCTGAAAATGATCTCGTAAGTCATCTCAAGGTAATTGTTCCTGAGTTTATTTCTAATTCTTCTAGATTCGAAGTTTTGGATAGGTTGAATTAACCATGAATAGATAATATTAAAAGTCTTTTAACTCCAGATAAGAATCTGGAGTTTTTTTGATTCAGAACGTTTGGGATTCTAAATATGGATCCTAGTTAATGCTTATTTGAATATCTATCTTTGTTCGACTTTAGGGATAAATACCTTACAATGAAAAAAGAAATCCAATTACAGCTTTCGCCAGAAGAAGCGTATGATTCGGAACTGTTTAGATCTACAGTTCTTAAAAATGCTGGAATTAGCCCCACAACACCTCAAGTACAAGTAAGACAAATTAAAAGATCTATTGATGCCAGAGGTAGAAAGGTTAAGGTTAATGTTCGTTCAGAGATTTTTATAAATGAGAAACCAGAGTCTTTAATTGAACATAAGCATACCTATGGAAACGTCAGTAAAGCCGACCCAATAGTAATTGTTGGTGCGGGACCAGCTGGTCTTTTTGCAGCACTAAGAGCGATAGAGTTGGGAGTGAAGCCAATAATTTTAGAAAGAGGAAAGGACGTTAGGGCTAGAAGGAGGGATTTGGCAGCTATTACTAAACATCACCTAGTTAATCCAGATTCTAATTATTGTTTTGGGGAAGGTGGAGCAGGCACTTATTCTGATGGAAAGCTTTATACGAGATCAAAAAAGAGAGGGGATATTCGGAGGATTATGGAGATTTTGGTAGCACATGGTGCAACTGAAGAAATCCTGGTCGATGCACATCCACACATTGGAACAAATAAGTTACCAAAACTTGTGGCAGATATTAGAAATACGATCTTAGAATCTGGAGGGGAGATACATTTTGATTGTAGAGTCGAGGATTTCATTTTAGTAGGAAATGAAATTAAAGGAGTAATAACACAAGTAAGAGAGAAAATAAAAGGTCTTGGAGTTATTCTGGCTACAGGTCATTCAGCAAGAGATATTTTTCAGTTACTTCTTGAGAAAAAGATTTTTATTGAGGCCAAACCCTTTGCTTTAGGCGTTAGAATCGAGCATAGTCAAAATTTGATAGATAGAATTCAGTATCATTGTGAGGTAGATAGAGGTCGCTACTTGCCTGCATCTTCTTATTCGTTGGTTACACAAACAAATTTTAATGGAATACAAAGAGGAGTATTTAGCTTTTGTATGTGTCCGGGGGGATACATTGTACCTTCAGCTACCTCTCCCGGTGAATTGGTAGTAAATGGGATGAGTCCAAGCAGGAGAGATAGTAAGTATGCTAATTCAGGAATTGTCGCGGCTGTTGAATTGGAAGATTTACCTGAGTATCAAAAATACGGACCATTGGCCGCAATGTACTTTCAGTCTGAAATTGAGAAAAAGGCTTGGGAAATGGGAGGGAAAACACAAAAAGCTCCAGCTCAGAAAATGATTGATTTTGTTCAGAAAAAAAACAGTTCTTTTCTTCTGGATACTTCTTATCAACCAGGACTAGAATCTGTAGAAATGCGAGAAGTTTTACCGGATTTTATTTCAGAAAGGCTAGCCATGGCTTTTAAAGTATTTGGTCAGAAAATGCATGGATATTATACGAATGAATCACAATTAATCGGTGTTGAGAGTAGGACATCTTCCCCGGTAAGGATTCCCAGAGACAAAGAAAGTTTTGAGCATGTTCAGATCAAGAGACTTTATCCATGTGGAGAGGGGGCTGGATATGCAGGAGGAATAGTGTCGGCTGCAATGGATGGAGAGAGGTGCGCTGAGAAATTGATTGCGGCCTATATCAAAAAGTAAATCTCTCTTAAAATTGCTCGTCAATACCTGACATAAATTAATAAGCCTGCTTTCATTTTCTTATTTTGCAATATGGAGTACGCGATTGTAGATATAGAAACAACAGGTGGCACAGCATCAAACTGTGGTATAACTGAAATCGCAATCCTGATCCATGATGGTGAAAAGGTTATTGAGGAATTTGAATCCTTGATCAATCCAGAACAAGAAATCCCTAGCTATATCACAGGCCTTACTGGAATAGATTCTGCAATGATTCAAAATGCTCCGACTTTTGATGAATTGGCAAAAAAATTATGGGAATTGCTCCATGAAAGAGTTTTTGTAGCTCATTCCGTTAATTTTGATTACGGTTTTTTAAGAGAATCTTTTAAGAGAGTTAATAGGGAATTTAAAGCTGAAAAACTATGTACAGTTAGACTTTCCAGAAAGATTATTCCTGGATTGAGTTCTTATAGTTTAGGTAGAATATGTGAAACTAGAGAAATCCCAATTTATGCAAGGCATAGAGCAATGGGTGATGCCAGAGCAACTTCAATTCTTTTTGATCAGATGATAAAAGAAAGGCCAGATATCATTTCTGCTTCTTTAAAAAAGAATTCCGGAGAGTCATTTTTACCCCCAAACTTTTCACTTTCTAAATACAGAGAAATACCCGAAAAGTGTGGTGTTTATTATATGTTAAATGATCGGGGAAAAGTCATTTACGTAGGAAAAGCAATCAATATCAAGGAACGGTTTAAAAATCATTTTTCAGGAAATTTACTACCAGGAATAAAGCAAAAACTTAAAACCGAAATTGTAGATTTAAAATGGCAAATTACTGGGTCAGAATTAATGGCCTTGTTGTTTGAAGCGTTGGAAATCAAACGATTATGGCCAAAATATAATTCTGCTTTAAAACTCCCAAAAACACTTTGGGGCTTATTTTACTATGAAGATAATTCTGGTTATTCAAGATTTCAAATAGCAAAAGTTTCAAAGCACTTAAAGCCCTTCGAATCGTTTTTGTCCTCTGATGAAGCTATTTCTTTTTTAAAAGAAGGGATAGAGAATTTTGAACTTTGCCCAAGGCTTTGTGGCTTAAGGAAAGCAGCTTGTAAGCAAGATGAACCGATAAGCTGTCAAGGTAAGTGCAATTCAGAATTGGAAACAAAAGTATATAATGCCAAAGCTGCTTCTTTTTTAAATAGTATTAAAGAGAGTCAAAAGGAAATATTGGTGACCTTGGAAGGGAAAGAGCCAAATGAAATTACAGCTTGTGTTTTTGAGAGGGGGATTTTAAAAAGCTACGGTTTTTTTGAAGAGAATGCCAAAGTAGAAACCATCCTTGAAAACCTAAATCCAGTCCCTTCGATTCCAGAAACTTATTACATTCTCAAGAAATTTATTCCACACCTAAAACCTGATCAAATTCGTGTTTTGGACTCAGTTTCTTGATTTTTTTGATTTTATTTTCACCCAGTCTTCAGGTAATACACTATAATAAATTGTATCTCTTCTTCTCCCTTTGACCATCAGCGTGTGACTGCGAAGTATTCCTTCTTCAATAGCCCCTAATTTTAGCAAAGCATGTCGAGCTGAAAGATTCAGTACATCTGTTTTGAATTCAACCCTTTCAAGATCTAATTTTTCGAAGCAATATTCCAGCATCAAGTATTTCATTTCTTGATTTATCCCAGTTCCATGAAATTCTTTGCCAAGCCAGGTCCAGCCTATCTCTAAGCGTTTATCTCTTGGAGAAAAATTACCAAAAGCTGTAGAGCCAGCAACTTTTCCCTTTGTTTTTTCAAAAACAGTGAATTGAAACCTCTCTTGGATTAAGGCGGGTTTTGCCCAATTCATAAAACCCTCTTTAGTTTGAAGATCATGAGTAAACCACGTCCACATTTCAGGCTCATTGCATAGAATTTGAAGTAAAGGAAAGTCCTGCTCGCTAAAAGGCTTAAGCAGGACTTTATCATTTTCTAGAATAAGGTTTTTTTCGATCATTTAGCCAAGGACTTCTTTAATCGCACTATTGTAAAGGGAAACTTCTTCAATTGTTCCAGTTGAGATTCTGCACCAATCGTTTAAGGGAGGAAAAGGACGTCCGATAATAAAGCCTTTATCAGCCATTTGCTTATTCAACTCTACGATATCCCGACCTGTATGGAAAAACACAAAGTTCGTATGAGATTCAAGGTAGGGGAGATTGAGTTCATCTAATGTATTCGTAATCATCTTTTTTGCCTCTTTAGCTTTGTTTACAGAAAAGTCATAGAAGGCTGTGTCTTTTAAAGCCGCTTTTCCCGCTTCAATTGCCATGATATTTGTATTTGCCACCACTCGCTCTGAAAGTTTAGCGGCTATTTCAGGTCTAGCTATCAAATATCCCAACCGAATTCCGGCAAGTCCATAAACTTTTGAGAAAGTTTTTGAAACAATGACATCTTTCCCCTGCTTTACAAACTCCACCATTGAGGGATAATTAGGCTCTGTGATGTAGTCATAGTAAGCTTCATCCGAAAACACAATTGCCTTTTTACTAACAGTTTCACAAAAATCCCGAACTCTATCTGCTGGAAGTAATTTTCCAGTTGGATTATTCGGATTGCAAAGAAATACTAGCCTTGTATTATAAGAGACTCTTTTTTCGATTTCATCAAGATCAAAATCATGGTCTTTGGTCAAAGGAACCCAATTGATGTCAGTACCCCATAGTGCAGCATAATCCATCATCGATAAAAATGTTGGAGCACAGGAAATAATTTCCCCTCCCTGTCCAAAAGTAATTCCGGTAATTTTTAGACCCTCTGTAGAACCTGCTACCATTACAATATGGTCTTCTGGCACACCTTCTTTAGCCGCAATCATTTTCACTAAGTCGGAATTATAGCTCCAAGGATATCTGCAACCCAAGTCAAAGCCCTCTGTCATTGCTTTTCTTACTGATTCAGAAGGACCGTAAGGGTTTTCATTAGATCCTAATCTAATTGGGCCTGCTAAAGGACGTGGGTTAAATTTTTTTATTTCTTCAGCTGATAGTGAAGTAGTTATTCCGGCCCCACCCAGTAAGGCAAAACTACTTCCTAGGGCTGTCCTTTTGAGCCATGATCTTCTTGATAATCCTGTCATATTTTTACGATTTATTTGTTAATTATCTAAGCACTTTAACAATACTTTATAAAATTTACATTTTCCTAGCTGCTTTATTAAAATATATTTTATTACTGAAAAACCTTCTAAAATAAAATAATCTATCCTAAATAAGAAATAAACGAAATTATTTTTTAAATTAAACAAAAGCACAATTTACCCTAAACCCAAAACATTATGAAAAAGATTGTTTTATTCTTGATTTTTGGCTTATTGATGGCGACCGGTGTTCGGGCTCAACAAGCTCAATATATGGTATTCGATTTTATTAAAGTTGAAAACGATCAAATTTTTGATTACATCGAATTTAAAGATTTAATGGAAAAAGTTTATAGACAGGCTTTAAATGACAATAAGATAAAAGGTTGGGATTTTTGGGCTTTGCAATCCGGAGCAGATCAAAGTGCATTCCAATACATCATGATAACATATTATAATGATCCGGTGAACATGATGAATGGACTTGATGAATCTACGATGATGGATTACACTAAGATTGCATACCCTCATTTAAATGATGCTCAGGTAGCAAATCTATTTCAAAATGCCTTGGCTATTAAAGACACACCCATGAGACTTTATATGAAGCAGATTGTCTCAACAGATGATAATTTTCAAATGAAACCAGGGGTCTTGGCTTCATTTGATTTAATGAAAGCGAATGAAGGTATGTTTGATCAATATGAACAAGCTGAAGAATTAGTCTTTAGGCCAATCCATCAAAAAAGAATAGAACAAGGCATGATGGGGCATTGGAGCTTTCTCCGGACAGCTCTGCCTTTAGGTTCAGAGGCTAAGTCCACTCATTTGACTATGAATATGTATAAAGATTATATGCAGTTCTTTAATGCCCAGGCCTATGAAGATTTGGATCAAACAGAGGAGGAGCAAAAAGCGGTCAGTGCAGGTTTGAATTCGAGAGATCAAAAGTGGGTTTATTTGGCCATATTAGAAAATATAGTGAGATAATAGTCCGGTTTGACTTTTCACTTAGAGGCTTCAAATTGAAGCCTCTTTTTTTTTGAAAAAAACCTAAAAAGAATTAATCCGCTTAAAGGACCAATAAAGAGTAATGCTAGCATATGGTCTATTTCCAACCAATTCAGTAAATACTGACCAAATTGGATGCTTACAATACTAATTCCAAACCCTAAGCTATTCACTAGTGTCAACGCCGTTCCTCTATATTCTGCAGGTACGGATTGAGAAACAAGAGTTGAAAATTGAGGAGAATCAGCTGTGACCAAAATCCCCCAAATTAAAAGAAATGTTATCCAAATAAAATTTGAAAAATGCGGGGCAAATACTAATAATAGACAACAGATACCTGATCCCGTCAATGAAACCAAAGCCACTTTTTTACTGCCCAATTTTGAAGATATTATTCCTCCGCAGGCGCAGGAAAGTCCACCAACTGCAATGACTGAAAATGATAATAAGGAAATATGAACAGGAGAAAACTCACCTTTCGATAAATAGGTAATGACAGGTGGTACAAATGCCCAAAAAGTATATAGCTCCCACATATGCCCAAAATATCCAGATGCAGCGCTTTTCAATTCATTTATTTTACTGAGTTGAGGGAGAAGCTTGATTTCAAATTTTGGGTTTACTTTCCTGTAAGGACCATCTGGAACCAAAAATCCTATTATACCGCCACCAATAATAGCTAAGGAAGAAGTAATCCAAAAAATAACTTTCCAGGAAATCTGTAGTCCTAGTCCTTTTACTAAATGGGGAAAGGCTGTTCCTAATACTAGAGCTCCAACTAAAAATCCTAAAGCAGGCCCCAGTCCTTTTTCAAAATAATCTGAAGCAATTTTCATCCCAACTGGATAAATCCCTGCAAGGAAAAAACCTACTAAAAACCGAAATGAAAGTATAAATTCTAATTTAAACGGAAGGATTACAATAAATATGTTGGCTGAAGCAGCTAATATGGCACTGAAGAAAAAAACATCTCCCGGTGGAAACCTATCAGGAATAGCAAAAAAAGCATAAAAAAATGTTCCAATGATAAAACCTAATTGTACTGCTGATGTAATTGAGGCTATTAACTCTGGCTCTCCTAAAACAGCCCCTATTTCAGAAGCTACTGCATTACCTGCAAACCAAAGAGAAGTACCCAGAAATTGAGCAATTACGATCAATATCAGGGCACTTCTGCTGGAAATCATTTTCATGAAGCGCCAATAATGGATTTTATCTGAGTGATTTCAGCTGGTCCAAATTCCGTATTTTTTATAGCAGCAACATTATCGTCAAGCTGTTCAGGCTTTGAAACCCCAACTAGTACAGATGTGATTCTAGGATCTTTTAAGAGCCAGGCGATAGCCATTTGAGCTAAACTTTGGTCTCTTGTTTGTGCAATGTCATTTAATTTTCGAATCATCTCTATTTTTTCTGACGAGATCTGCTCGACCTTTAAATATCTTCCATCTTTTGCCGCACGTGAATCTTTCGGAATTCCCTTCAGATATTTATCAGTCAACATACCTTGTTCTAAAGGCGAAAAAGCAATACTTCCCACACCTTTTTCCTCTATAGCATCTAGAAGACCGTTTTCTACCCATCTGTCTAACATACTATATCTTGGTTGATGGATCAATAGAGGCGTTCCCATACTATTAAGGATATCGTAAGCTTTTATGGTGTCTTCCGCGCTATATTGGGAAATTCCAACATAAAGAGCCTTGCCTTGCTTGACAATTTGATCTAAAGCTCCCATAGTCTCTTCCAGTGGCGTTTCAGGATCAGGTCTATGATGATAGAAGATGTCTACATATTCTAGTCCCATTCTCTTCAAGCTTTGATCCAAGCTGGCGATTAGATATTTTTTAGATCCAAAATTTCCATAAGGGCCTGGCCACATATCCCAACCCGCCTTGCTTGAAATCAATAGTTCATCTCGATAACTTAGAAAATCCTTCTGAAATATTCTTCCGAAATTTTCTTCAGCTGATCCATAAGGAGGACCATAATTATTTGCTAAATCAAAATGGGTAATTCCCAAGTCAAAAGCTCTTCTAAGAATTTTTCTTCCTAGCGTGAAATCTGAATTGTGGCCGAAGTTATGCCAAAGGCCTAAGCTAATCTCCGGTAATTTCAATCCACTATTCCCGCAGTTTCTAAATTTCATACTGTCATACCGTTCAGCAGCAGCATGATAAGGCAATAATGGATTGTGGTCGTTTATTTTCATGGGTTTGAATTAGATTTTACAATTAATTAAGAAAAGTAAACAGTTACCAAAATAATAGAAATCATGCCCAAAACCATCAAAAGAAGGAAGCTTTTCCAGATATATGCAAACCAATCTCTATAGTTTACACCCACGGCTGCAATTACGGCCATCATTCCTCCATTTGTTGGGGTGATCAAATCCATTAACCCTGCAGGAAATTGATAACTCATTACTGCAACTAGCCTGGAAATTCCCAAAAGATCTGTTAATGGGGCGGTAATAGGGGTAGTTAGTACGGCTTGTCCTGAAGTGCTAGGTACCGGTAAATGTATGATGGCCTGAGAAATAAACATTCCAAAAGCCGCAGCATAAGTGGGCAACGATTGTAACGGTTCAAATAAGGATTGAATTAAAGGGTCTATGCTAGAAGATTGATTTAAAACAAAATAAATACTTCTAGCAAGTCCTACTATGACTCCGGCAAAAATCATTTCGGAAAAGCCCTCAGTATAGGTTTTTGCCGTGCCATTCACTCCTAATTTACCGATTAAGCCACAGGCTATTCCAACAACAAAGAATAGTCCTGACATCTGATTATAGTCCCAATCATATTTAGCTATACCCAATCCCATTACAAAAATCCCAAAAGTCATTACTATTAAAATAACTTTATGTCTACTTGAAATCGTTACCGGTTTGAAATCAGGGATATCTATTTGATCATGTTTATTCCTTCCAGT
The DNA here is from genome assembly GCF_039563885.1 of Algoriphagus sp. SE2. Lineage (NCBI taxonomy): Bacteria > Pseudomonadati > Bacteroidota > Cytophagia > Cytophagales > Cyclobacteriaceae > Algoriphagus > Algoriphagus sp. SE2. The sequence continues at coordinate 65,534 of NZ_JBCLWJ010000017.1, forward strand.
TTTAATATGAAAGATGATCCAAACCAGAATGACAACCAGTAAAGTGATGATACGGAAGGTCAATCCATAATTAAAATCAACTTCTGCAATATTGGAAGACAAAAGTCCTCCAAATGGATTAATAGGAGAGAAGGAGCCCCCGACCAATGCACAACCTAAAGTCAAGGCCACGATGGATCTTTGGTCATAATGAAGCTTCTTAGAAAGTAGAATTAGAATTGGGGCCATTGCAATTAATTCTTCTTGCATGGCTATCGTAGCCCCGCAAATGCTAAATAGTAATCCAATTAAAAACAATAATAAAAAATGGCTTTTCCGAAAGGTATAGATCAACGATTCGATTCCTACTTGTAATGCTCCCGTTTTTTCAATCACATAAAAGGCTCCTCCAATTAAAAGAATCAAAACCAAAATGTCTGCACCTTCAATAAGACCTTCAGGAATAGATAGAACTATTTCACTGATGCTTGTATTTTGATCTTCGATAGTATGAAAACTTCCAGGGACCACTACATCTCTTCCTGTTTTTTCATCAAATTGCCTTTCGTATTCTCCGGATTGAATGAAGTAAGTGAAAATCCCTGATAGAACTACAAATATCAACATGATAATCAAAGGATGCGGGAAGGACTTTTTCATATGTTCGATTATTTTGTGGGTGTTAAAACTTGAAGTACCTGGCTTAGAATTTTTGTTCTAAATCCCTTTGTATCTCTTGCATTTGAAAAAAGAATGATTCCTATCTTTTTTTGAGGTGCGAAAAGTAATAATGAACTATATCCCGCTTGGCCTCCAAAATGACCTAACCATGATTCATCATTAACCTTAATTTCCTGGAAACCCATTGGAAGATTACTTTTAGTTGGGTTTAACCACCTTAATTCGTTTTGAAAAATCCCCATTTCTCCTCTTAAAAGATGTATCATGAAAAGATTCATTTCTCCAATAGATGTTATGAGTCCTGATGAAGGAGAGGGCAGTCTTTCAAATTTTAATTTTTTAGGTTGGATTCTTTTCCAAACAAAGGTCTCTTGGTAGCCTGTCATTGAATTGTTTTTTTCCGGCCATGCTTTTGTAAAATATGAATTCACCATACCTGCAGGGAGAAGGACATTTTCTTTTAAATACTTTTCAAAAGGAAGATTTGCAGATTGCTGCAGTAAATATCCTAACAAATCAAAATTGATATCTGAATATGTATAAAATAGCGAATCAGGTTTTTTATAATCGGATTTCAATATTTCATTTCCAAATTCATCTAAAGAGATGCTAGAGCGAAAAAAAATAATTTTTTCTATTAATCCCGGATTTTGGATTCCTGAAGTATGTCTTAAGAGATTTTCTATTTTGAGTTGACCGATTTCTGATTCTGGATCTTTTGGTGACTTTATCATTGAAATTAAGTCCTTAGAAACGATTCCTTTTGATGACCAATGATTTGCTGAAGCAATCGCCGTCAAAATCTTTGAGATAGAAGCGATTGGGAATTGACTATCTGTAGAAAATGAGTCCAATGGTTCTAAGCTTTGAAAACCAAAGGAATTCTGATATATGATTTTCCCTTCTTTTACAATACCCAGTCCTATTCCTGGTAAGGTATATTCAACGATTGATTTTTGAAGAATAGAATCAATTTTATCTGAAAATTGTTGAGAATTCTTAACCTGGACTATCTTTATTTTGGGAAAACTATTCCACCAATCAAGAAATAAAAAAAGTACGAACCAAACTCCTAGAATTGTCAGGAAAATATTCAACTTCTTATTCATATTCAGTCCTTTAACTTCATTTTATTAAAGATTTGTGATATGAATTAGATTTCTAATAAAGCCGGTTTTAATCAATATTTTATTGCTAGATGAATTCAAATTTATTTTTTCTCAAAATATGAAAAATCAAAATCCAAATTCTTTCTATCCCAATCTAATACTTTACAAGCTGCTTCGTAACTGCTTTGGAGGAATAATAGAAGCTTTTCTGAGGGATTCTCTGCATTTTGAATATCACTATATTTCAACATAAATTCACCCATTTCGTCATTCCAAAAAGATTCATTAGGCAATATATTTTGATCCTTAAAAGCTGGATCATTTGGATATATATAAGAATAAAATACAGGCGTTGGAAAAGCAACACTACCTGGCCAAAAGCCAAAACTGCAAACTTCATGTGAGTAGGCTTCTTGCATGACTTCTAGTGGAATATTTGGCATTTCCCCCTGAAATTCTGGAGCTTTTTTTCCTGAAAATCTAGTGTATGCCAAATCGAATGAGCCCCAAAAGAAATGAATCGGGCTATGTTTTCCAGTAAACTTACTTCTAAAAGTCACGAAGACATTTTGGATTTGAACCAATACTTTCCAGAAAGTTTGAGCCTGATTCGCTTGGTATGGAATTCTTTTAGTGTTCTTAATAAATGGGATAGCTCCATGTATTTCGTTCGGCATTCCATGAATTTTGACTGCAATTCCCAAAAACTTAAGTTTTTCCATTAGCATTTCATAAAAACTAGCTACTGTTTGTCCACCCAAAGGGAACCTGTCTCTTGTTCCTGAGCTAGTTTTAATTTTCAGTTCATGATGATTAAAATCAAACATGATTTCAAATAGTCCGTTTTCATAAGGGATGACCCCAGTGGTTAATCCTTGATGGTCAACATACAGTGAAACGTGCCAAGAATGGTTTTGCCAAGGGGATTTTTTAAGTCGTACTTTTCCTACGATTTGTGTCCATTGATGAAGTAACGTAATTGTATCCTTACAATCATCATATTGAAAAACAGGCCATGTTGACTTTTTAGATGCCATAGTAAAAATTTTTATTCAAGATATGAATTTGGAAAATCGGACTGCTATAATTCTCCTAAAATAATACTTTCTAAAAGCTTCAGTCCTTCACTTGCTTTTTTTTCTATAAAAATCATATCATTGGATAAATGATAGTTGGGTTTTTGTAGATCCACGATAAATTTTTTTGCTTCATTCGGAACATAATTTATTAGACCAGCAGCAGGATAGACTTGGAGAGAAGTTCCAACTACCAAAAAATAATCAGCTATTCCAGCAAATTGGATAGCATCATCCATTTTAGGTACAGGCTCTCCAAACCAGACAATATGGGGTCTTAGTTGGCTTCCAAGTTCGCAGCACTCTCCTTCTTTAATTTCCCATCCTTTAATGGGGTATATCAATTCAGGGTTAATACCGCTCTGGGCTTTTGATAATTCTCCATGTAGATGAATTACTTGGGAGGATCCGGCACGCTCGTGCAAGTCATCTACATTCTGGGTAATTATGGTTACATCCATTTGTTCTTCCAAATTCGCTAATATTCTATGAGCTTCATTCGGTTGACATTCCTGAGCTTGTTTTCTCCTTTTATTATAGAATTCCTGAACTAATTTTTGATTTTTTCTCCATCCTTCAGGTGATGCAACTTCCAAAATATCATGATTTTCCCATAAGCCATTACTATCCCTAAAGGTCTTTATTCCGCTTTCTTGCGAAATTCCAGCTCCTGATAAAACCACTAACTTTTTTTTATTCATCCTTAACCTCTGCTATTTTAAGAACCACATATAAATTGCATGCTTGTAATTATTGATTGCTAGACTTGATGGGTACATAGTCCCAAGGCATTAAATCTCCAACTCTTTCCCAAGCCATGTATCCCTCAACCAATAAGCCAAAAGGATCATCAGCTGTACCACTAAAAAATATTTCTAAGTCAGGAACACTGATGGTTACCTTCGAAATTTGATTTTTTTTATTCTGGGTTCCTATAGTTCTGGGATATTCCCTTGCCATTGGCTCCCTGGTATATGTAACTTGAAATTGGTCTTTATATTTTAATAATACCCTACCATCTTCATTCCTGATTAAAAGAGTTTCAGGGTCTAGTTCGGCTTCTTCTACTTTTTCAATTTCATCTTCAAGATCAGCTTTTGATAATACGTTAATTTGAATAGAATCCCTGATTATTTGGCTCTTAATAGTTCTAAAAATTGATCTCGCCTCTTCAAATTGCTTCTTTGTAGGTTTTTCAGGGTTTGGGATTTTAATAATCCGCTTAATGATAAAACCCTCATCAATCGAATTTCCTTGATATAATGAATGGATAAAGTGCTGTAAACTTCCTTGATAGGCTGCATCTCTATTTTTTTCGATTTTCTTTTCCTTTGATAAAGAAAGGTCTTTGTAAGGTATGAAAAACGGATACCCTTTGTAGTAAATAGTTTTGTTCTCAATATCATATCGGAATTCCTCGAGTGAAAATTCCAATTCATACCCTAGGTTGGGATTATCAAGTTTTAATATATTTCTCGCTTGCGCCTGAAGCAAGTTAGGTACTGTTTCGGAATCCAAAATCAAATCCTCCTCATTTTCAATACTAACAGCACGCCCATTTTTAGATGTCCCAAAAAACAATTCCTTGAATTTTTCAAAATTTTTGTACCAAACAGGGTCTCGCTCTCTTTCTACCTCTACCTGTTCTAGTTCTTGATCCGAAGTTAGTAATTGGATTTTGTATCCTTTTGCAGGAAGAGAATTCGTATTTACAGTAAAGGTGACTGGTTCATATCCGAGCATTCTAACAATTACATCATATTGCCCATCTGGTATTGAAAGGCTAAATTGCCCGTTTTTATCAGCGGTAATACCTAAAGTAGTATTTATTAAAAACACACTTGCAAATGGAACAGGAATTTCGGTTTCTTCTTCTGTAACCCTTCCTTTTAAAATATTTTCGGCAAACACATTTGGTTTTAAAACGAATAAAAAAAAGACCAAAAACAGGTTTAAAATGACTGATTTTGGTCTCTTTATAAAATTCATAAATGCTGATTTTAGACTAAACGATCTTAAGTCTTCTTTTTTGAAAATCTCCCTTTCTTTTTAGGCTCCGGTTGATTCTCTATGATATGCATAGTCTCCTCATAAGTAAGGTCTTCAGCGACCTTGTCTTTAGGGATTTTATAATTGTTTTTACCCATTTTAATATAAGGCCCCCATCTTCCATTCAATACTTGGATTTCCGGGTTTTCATCAAATGATTTGATGTGTTTCTTAGCATCAGCTTCTCTTTTGTCTTTTATCAGCTGAATAGCTTCTTCCTCGTTGATACTTAGAGGATCCTGCTCTTTGCCTAAAGAGAAAAAGGCACCATCGTGTCTGATATAGGGACCAAATCTACCAATTGCAGCAACCATTTTTTTATCTTCAAATGTACCTACTTCCCTTGGAAGTTTGAAAAGCTCTAAAGCCTCTTCCAAAGTGATATTTTCGATGAACTGTCCTTTTTTCAGACTTGCAAATTGTTTGTCTTCATCTTCGCTATCCCCGATTTGTACAAGTGGACCAAATTTTCCCAATCGAGCTATAATTGGCTTTCCATTCTCCGGATGAACTCCAATTTCTCTACTCGTATTAATATCCTGTCTTGAAACTTGTTCTGTCTCTTCTACGCTCTTGTGGAAGTTACCATAAAAAGAGTCAATCATATCCTGCCATACTTGACCTCCGGTGGCGATATCATCAAACTCCTTTTCAACCCGAGCTGTAAAATTGAAATCAATAACATTTGGAAAATGCTCAACTAGAAAATCATTCACAACCATTGCTATATTGGTTGGGAATAGTTTCTGTTTTTCTGCTCCTGTTATTTCAGTTTTTATTTCGTCGTTGAATTTTCCTGATGAAATACTCATTTCTACATATTTTCTCGGAGTACCATCTCTGGACTCTTTGATAACGTATTCCCTTTTTTGAATTTAGAAATAGTGGGGGCATAAGTAGAAGGTCGCCCTATACCTAACTCTTCTAATTTTTTCACCAAAGAGGCTTCCGTATAACGAGGGGAAGGTCTGGTAAATGTCTCCTTTCCTCTCATTTGCTGTAAAGCAAGTTCTTGCCCTATATTCAAAGGTGGAAGTAGGGATTTGTTTGTATCATCTTCCTCTTCCGGCTCATCATCGGTATCTTCTAAATATACTTTTAAGAATCCATCAAATTTGATGATTTCTCCAGTGGCTATTAGATTTAAATCAGAATTAGAGATATCAATAGTGATAGTAGTTTTCTCAAGTTCTGCATCAGACATCTGTGATGCGATTGCTCTTTTCCAGATCAATTCATAAAGCCGCTGTTCATTTCTATCTCCACTGATATGGTTTACAGAGAAATCAGTAGGTCTAATTGCCTCATGGGCCTCTTGAGCACCTTCTGATTTTGTGGCGTATTTTCTGGATTTATGATAATTTTCTCCATAAGAATTATGAACCGCGTTCTTCGCAGAATTCATAGCATCATCAGAAAGATTGACACTGTCTGTACGCATGTATGTGATTTTCCCAGCTTCATAAAGCTTTTGCGCTACAGACATGGTTTGTGCTACAGAGAAATAAAGTTTTCTACTAGCCTCTTGTTGGAGAGTAGATGTTGTAAAAGGAGCAGCTGGAGATTTTTTTCCTGGTTTCTTTTCTAGATTCCCAACTGAAAAATCTGCTTTTAAACAGGATTTGAGAAAAGTCTCCGCCTGTTCTTTTGTTTCAAACTTTTTAGGCAGCTCCGCTTTAAATGTTTTTCCTTCAACTTCAAAGATCGCCGAAATCTTAAAGCTTGATTTAGAGTTGAAATGCTCAATCTCTCTTTCTCTATCAACTATTAGACGTACAGCTACAGATTGTACCCTTCCAGCTGAAAGTCCAGTTTTAATTTTCTTCCAAAGGATTGGGGATAGCTCAAAACCCACCAGTCTATCAAGGATTCTTCTTGCCTGCTGTGCATTGACTAAATCAATATCAATTCCTCTAGGGTTTTCAATTGCTTTTGAAATTGCATTCTTTGTGATTTCTCTAAATACAATTCTCTTGGTTTGCTCATCCTTTAGTTTCAAAACCTCTTTTAGATGCCAGGAAATAGCTTCTCCTTCACGGTCATCATCACTGGCAAGGAATACCATTTCTGAATCCTTAACCAATGCTTTCAAATTTTTGATCACTTCCTTTTTATCAGCTGTAACCTCATAAGTAGGTTCGAATCTGTTTTTGACATCAATTGCTTTATCTCCTTTTGGGAGGTCTCTCACGTGCCCATAGCTGGAAACAACCTTATAATCGCTACCTAAATAACCTTCTATGGTTTTAGCTTTGGCTGGGGACTCGACAATGACAAGGTTTTTCGACATAAAAATCAATTTTTTTTGGGCTGTTATGCCCGATTTGGATTGCTAAAAATAGATGGCATTGTTTTTTGATCCAAATAAATAAAAATTCATTCCCTCTAATTGGAGGGATTTTTGATAAATAATTTGTCTAATAAAGTCATTTAATCCAATCACTATGAAGCAATTATTTTTATTAAGACATGGAGAAGCAGGATTTTCTGAAGGAACGGATTTTCAAAGGCAATTGACTAAAAAAGGGATTGAAAGGTTAACTAGGATGGGGGCAGAACTAAAAAGCAGATCTTTTTCTGTGGATTTGATGTACTGTTCTACTGCACGAAGAACCATGGAAACTTCCTCTATTATCCATAATTATTTAATAATTAAAGAAGAAATTTTTTTAAAGGAGATATATGGGGGCAATCTTGGGGATTTGATTCAATTGTTAGAAAATGTTCCATTTCAGGCTAATTCTTGTTTGATCATTGGACATAATCCAATCCTGAGCCTTTTGGTTGCGCATCTTTCTGGAGAAAATTATATTAATCTGCAGCCTGGTATGCTTGCCTATTTACAGCTGGAAATTGATGATTGGAGATTGATTGGTTTAAATTCTGGAATACTGAAGGAGATTTTTCAATAAAACCCAATTTGTTATTCTTTGTCTTTTCAAAGGCGGGTTAATAAAAACCTAATTTTTAATTTTTTACATAAAAATGAAAAACCTGTATTTTATTTTAAACCTAATTTATTTACATTAACAAAAATTTAGGAAGAATAGGGTTTGATTTAAACCATGTTTTAGATTTTACTTTATTTCTGATTTTTAATGATAAACCCACCCAATACTATTGATCATTTTTACCGATCAGTAACAATAGCCTAAGGAAAGCGAAACTCGCTTTGATTAAATAGTAACAAACAGTAAGGGGTACCCCCTTCATTATCCTTAGAAGAATTATCTATCCTAACCATTAAAATTATGTTGAAATCGATGAATAGAAGAGATTGGATGAAAACGAGCTTGCTATCAGCGGGTTCATTATTAGCTGCTCCATCATTTGCACTTCCAAAGAAAGCTGTCAATTCAGCATTTTATTATTCTCCAGAAAGTATTCTAGGGGAATATTTACCGGATTTCCCTATCGCTGAACCTAAAATGGTTGCAAGATTAAATGCTAACGAAAATCCATATGGACCAGCTCCTCAAGTTATAAAAGCAATTGGTGAGGCTGCTAGTATGGGGAATCGTTATGCACATGCAGATGCAAATACACTGATATCAATGATTGCAGAAAAAGAGGGTGTAACTCCAGACCATATCATGTTAGGCCCTGGTTCTACCGATCTTTTGGAAAAAGTAGCGATTACACGATTCAAAAATGGAGGGAATATTATTGCTGCCGATCCTTCTTACATGTCTTTAATCAATACGGCGCAAGCAATGGGAGGAACTTGGAAACCTGTTCCATTGACAGCAGATTATGCTCATGATTTAGTGGGAATGGAAAATGCAATTGAAGCGGATACAAAACTGATCTATGTATGTAACCCAAATAATCCTACTGGATCAATTACCAATGCCGAGGAATTGAAGAAGTTCTGTATTAGTGCTTCAGAAAAAACTCCAATTTTTGTTGACGAGGCCTATTTGGAGTTTTTAGAAAACCCAAAATCCCAAAGTATGGTAGGTTTGGTTGCCGAAGGAAAAGATGTGATCGTTGCAAGGACATTTAGCAAGATCCATGGAATGGCAGGGTTGAGAATTGGCTATATCGTTGGTACTCCTGAAAGAATAGAAAGCATTACAAGCATGGTAAGAAGTACCATGGGACTTTGCTCCACCTCATTAAAGGGTGCGATTGCCAGTATGAAGGAAAACCAATTTATGGGAGAATGTAGAGGATATAATTCAGAGTGCAGAGAATTCACAAAAAATGCCATCTCCTCTCTAGGTTATGACATAATTCCATCTTATACCAGCTTTATGATTTTCCCAATTGATATGGATGGTAAGTCATTTTTAAAGTCAATGTATGATTCTGGGGTGGGTATTAGAGTATTTGATATTTATGATAAGCCTTGGTGCAGGGTAAGTATGGGGACTAAAACAGAAATGGAAATTTTTGTCGAGACCTTCAAGAGGGTAACAGCTTAAGAATTTAGAATATGCCCTTAGCCTTACAAAAGACTTGCTCATTTCTATTACTCATTCTGATTGGCTTTTTGCTGAAAAACAGATTGATAAAGGATGATCATAAAAAAGGCCTAAAAACTACTATTCTTGATTTGGCTTTGCCAGCCATGATTTTCGTTGCCTTGTTGAAAATTGAGGTAGATACTGAATTAATGTTTCTGCCACTTTTGATTTTGATTTGGAACGTGACTATGTTTCTTACAAGCAAATTCATGTTGCCTTTATTAGGGTTTAGGAAGGATAGTTCCGAAACCAGAACTTGGCTTTTAATGATTCCTTCTTTAGCACCTGGATTGTCCTGTTTTCCATTCTTGGTGGAGTATTTAGGAGATGATGCCTTGGCTTGGGGAGCTTTGGGAGATATTGGAAACAAGGTATATGTCTTGATATTTTCTTATTTGCTGGCCATGAATTGGTATTACAATCATTTTAAAATGGGGTCAAGATCTAATGGGCAAAAAGTAAAAGAGTTGTTTTTATCGATGTTTAAAGAGCCTATCAATCTAGTAATCATAGTTGCTTTAGTACTATTGGCTTTAGGCTTTCAACTTCAAAATCTTCCTGGCTTTATTGGAGAATCAGTTTTGATGCTTAAAGATATTATGACTCCCTTAGTGCTCTTATTTATTGGTGTTTCGGTGATACTTAAGTGGAGTCAAATTCAGACCATTGCTTCTGTATTGATCTTAAGAGCCGGCTTTAGTTTAGTGCTTAGTGGAGGATTTGTAGCGCTTTTTGATTTGCCAAATGAAGCGGCTGTTCTTTTAGCTGTTGTATTTCCATTATCAGCATGCTCATTTTGGCCATTTGCGCATATGTCTGCTATTCGTCAATTGGAAAGAGACAAGGGTGTAGACTCTGAGAAAGGAACATTCGATTTGGATTTAGGAATAAATATATTGGCAGTTTCACTCCCTTTTAGTACTGCCTTGATTTTAGGTGTATTTAGCTCGGGAGCATATTTTACTGTGCCAAGCCATTTATTCATTATTGGTGGGGCAATGATATCGCTTCCGATATTGCCCAGAGTCATTTCTTGGTTTAGGAATATAGAAATTGATATTCCTTTTTTAGAGGAAAAGAATTTAAAAGATAGTTCTGCTGAAAGCAGATAATAAAAATGGGTTTGATTATTGATTAAAATGCAAAAAACCTGAGATGTCTATCTCAGGTTTTTTTTGATTTCTATAATTCTTAAAAATCGGTGCTTTTTCCATCTAAATTCAATTCTTTAATCCAAATATTCCTGTAATAGACATCATGCCCTTCTGCTTGAAGTTTTAAACCTCCTGGTCTATCTGTAATTCCTTTACCTCCATCGTTACCTCCATCCATTCCGGAGTTTGGCCCTCCCCAAACTTGTTGAATAGGCTGGTCCTCATGAATTTTTACCCCATTGAAGTATATAGTTACCCGGGCTTTTTCAGTCAATACTCCATTTTCGAATCTTGCAGCCTTAAAATTTATATCATAAGCATTCCACTTCCCAGTTCCATTGTATTCATCTGAAGTAGGTATTTGTTCGTTGATAATAGCGGCCATCCCATGGTTTGTATTATCTCCATCAAGAATTTGGATTTCGTATCGGTTCTGTAAATATACTCCGCTGTTTCCTCCGGGCTCTTTGACTAAGAATTCTACATGAGCTCGAAAGTCTCTATATTCTTTCTTTGTTACTATATCTGCTGCTCCATATTTTCCTCCGGCTCCTGCAGGATCATTGCTGCTAATCACAGGACCCCCATCAATTGGATCCGTTGCTGAAGGCCATTTTATTGGCATGGAACTAGAAAATCTTGGTCCTTCCCAATACTTCCAATTTTTATGAAGCATTTTCTCAGTTCCGTCAAGCATTAATTTCGCACCTTTAATTGGTTTAACACCAACTCCTGTTTGAGAATAACCAGAAATGGAGATTGTAAAAAGTATAGCTACTAATAAGCTGATTTTTAGAATGGAATATTCTGTGTTTAGTTTTTGGAACATAGATTTTGGGCTTTTTTTATTTAAAATAAACGTAAGAAATACGCTGGTTACGAAAATTAGCTATTTTTAATCATTCAATTTTTATCAAACAAAATTTTATATCAGAGAAAAACTATTCTGATTTAGCTTTACTGTTGTAAAAGGTAAAGTAATAAGTAAAAAATTCCAATATGAAATGGCAAGGAAAAAGACAAAGTAGTAATGTAGATGATAGAAGGCGCCAAAGTGGTTCTGGGATGGGTGGAGGAGGTTTTAATCCCTTGTTGATTGGACCATTGTTGAAAATTTTATTTTCTAAAACTGGTTTAATCATAATCGGAATATTGGTGGTTTTTTCAGTTGCCACTGGAACGAATCCATTAGCGCTCATCGGTGGAATGATGGGTGGTGGAGGTCAGGGTTTTACCACAGAATCTAATTATCAGCCGACTACGGAAGAAGATAGACTGGCAGAATTTTGCTCAACGGTATTAGCCGATACAGAGGACGTTTGGAATCAGGAGCTCGATAATTACAGGAACCCAACTTTGGTTTTATTTACTAATTCAGTTTCCTCTGCCTGTGGAAATGCTTCTTCGGCAACTGGGCCATTTTACTGCCCAGCGGATGAAAAATTATATCTTGACATTAGTTTTTTTGAAGACATGGAACGGAAGCTAAATGCTCCAGGTGATTTTGCTCAAGCCTATGTTATTGCCCATGAGGTAGGTCACCATATTCAGAAAATAATGGGGATTACAGATCAGATTCATAGTCTACGAGGAAATGTAAGTGAGAAGGAGTATAATCAATACTCTGTTAGATTAGAATTACAGGCTGACTTCTTAGCTGGTGTTTGGGCGCATTTCAGTCAAGAATCAAGTGGTTGGTTGGAAAAAGGTGATTTAGAAGAAGCATTAAATGCTGCGAATGCCATTGGGGATGATAGATTACAAAAACAAGCTGGTGGTAGAGTAGTACCTGATTCATTTACACATGGCACTTCTGCACAAAGAATGAAATGGTTTAAAAAAGGGTTTGATACAGGAGATATAAGTCAGGGTGACACGTTTAGTGCTTCTGATTTATAAAAGATAATTACCAGATTCCAAAAACTGCCCCTATACTTTTAAGCCCGAGAACCAAGGTAATTAACCAAATTGCCAAATAAAGAATATTTGCTCTTAGGCTGCTTTTCAGATCGCCCATAATTGATTTTTGAGCTCCTATCCAAATAATCCAGCCACTAATGAGAGGTAATAAAATTCCATTAGCAAGCTGAGAAAGCGTGATTAATTGAACGGGTTTAATACCAAAGGATGCGAATATCAACCCTAAGAGTAAGACCACACTCATGGATCTTCGCATGGAAGTTGATTTTAGATCTTGACTCCAGCCCGCAATTCCACAAACAACCAATCCCGCTGCAAGAGGAGCAGTAAGAGAAGAGGTAAGTCCAGCTGCTAAAAAACCAATTCCCATTAAATACTTGGCTAGAGACCCAAAATAGGGTTCCAGACCTTTGGATACATCAATAGCATTATTGACTTCGCTACTGGTATTAGCAGCTCCAACCATCAAAATAGCCATTGAAACTATACCTCCTAAGATTACAGATATACCTATATCTTTTCTCATCCATGATATGCCATCTGATTTTTTCCAACGTTTATTGGCCAAACTTGCATAGAGAAATAAATTATAAGGGACTACTGTGGTGCCGATTAGTGAAACAATGGTTAGAAATTCTTTATTATTCCATGAAGGGATAAAACCTTCTAAAACTCTTGTCCAGTCAGGCTTCGTAAGAAATGCAGTTATTGTAAATGCTATAGACATCAAAATAACTAAGGCTACTAATAACTTCTCAAGACTTTTGTAGTTTCCAAAGTATAATAAGATGAAAGCAATAGCTCCTATAAGGAAGTTTCCCGTTTGAATATTTATAAATCCTATTTTGAAGACCGGCGACTTCCAGAAAATTTCTAGCCCAAGGTTAGCTCCTGTGATATTGCCTGATTCATATGCTGCGTTACCAAGTACAATGGCTAATAAAACCAAAACCATAGATGCATATTTGAAGAAAAGATTTGATTTTCCTTTTCTAAGTAATTGGCTCAAATCTTGTCCAGTGCTAATGCCTATTCTCCCAGAGATTTCCTGAAGGGTAAGGGTTGCGCAAATGGATAAGACCAAAGCCCAAAGTAAAGAGTAACCAAAATTAACACCTGCCAGTGTACAAACTGTTACTGTACCTGGTCCTATGAAGGCTGCAGCAATGACCGGGCCTGGACCTAGGTTTCTTAAAAAGTTTCTATATGACAATTTCTATTTTTTTATGCAAAATAGAGATTTAAGAGATTTTTTGTAGTTTTTACTTGAAAGCATTTGAAAGCATTAAATTAATATATGATTTGGATCAAAAGAATAGTAAAGGTTTTAGCAACTCTTGTACTATCATGTATTTTCTTTTTGATGCTTCTCTTCAGGAACGATATTTCCAAAGAAGAAATAGATCAAAAATATGCTACTCCTCAATCCCATTTTATAAAAGTTAATGGTCAAAATATCCATGTTAGGATCATGGGGCAAGGAGAGCCCATCTTGCTCTTTCACGGAAGTTTTTCTTCACTTCATACTTGGGAGAGTTGGCAGGAAGAATTGAGTCCTTATTTCATGACCATTTCCTTTGATTTTCCAGGTCATGGATTGACAGGTCCGGATGAATTACAAAGATATTCCATAAAAGATTACAGTCACTTGGCCTTGACATTAGCAGAAAATCTTGGGCTGGAAAAATTTCATGTAGCAGGAAACTCCATGGGAGGTGCAGTAGCCTTGCAAATGGCTTCGACTAGGCCAGATAAAGTATTGAGCTTAAATCTTATTGATGCGTCTGGCGCACCAATACCTTCTATAGGGACTTTAGAGAAAGAGGAAGAGGGATCATCTGATAAAGGATTGATTTTTAAAATTACTTCGAACCCTATCTTCGCAAAATTATTGCTCAAATGTACCCCAAAGTTTCTATTTGCAATGAATATGAAAGAGGTGTATTATGATTCTGATAAGATCACGAACGATAAGATTGATAGGTATTATGAATTAATGTTGAGGGACGGAAATAGAAAGGCAACATTGGACAGATTGTCAATTCCAAGGGAATATGATTTTGATTTCAATGTTGTGAAAATGCCAACATTAATTATGTGGGGAAAAGAAGATAAATGGATTCCTCTAAAGCAGGCATATTTAATTGAGAATGCCATTCCGGGATCTAGACTTGTTGTTTTTGAAGAAGCGGGGCATGTACCCATGGAAGAAATACCGACTGAGACTGTCGCAGAATACCTTTCCTTTTTAGGTGTCGAAATAAGGAAAGATTACATTAAAGAGCCAAATTATTTAACCCATGTCCATTGAGATTTTAATCGGTCTAGTTTTAATATTTCAAACGATTATACTAGCTCTTATTTTTTTGAACCGTAGTGGAAAAGCAGAAAAGGAAATATTACAATCGGAGCTTAATAGAATGACTAAGGAGATTGAGTTAACTTTAACTGAATCTAGAAAAGAAGCCAGTCAAAACCTGACCTCCCAATTCAGACTTGTTTTTGATAATCAACGGGCTAGTTCTAGAGATCAAAATGAGGCGCTTAAAAATTTTGGTGAGGTATTTAGAAGGAATGTTCAAGACTTTAATTCTCTTCAGAAAGACAAATTTGAAGAATTGAATAAAAGGCAGGTGGAGTTGATGAAAGTTACAGAGTCGAGACTTGAAAAGATTCGTGAGACGGTTGATGAAAAGCTTCAAAAAACATTGGAAACTAGGCTAGGTCAATCATTTGAAATGGTTAGCAACCAACTGCAAGCGGTACAGAAAGGACTGGGCGAAATGCAGAGTTTAGCAAATGGGGTTGGGGATTTAAAAAGGGTTTTGAGCAATGTGAAAAGTAGAGGCGTGCTAGGAGAATATCAATTGCAGGCTATTTTGGAAAATATCCTAACTGCTGATCAATATATATTAAATGCAGCCATTGGAAATTCAGGAAGAGAGCGTGTTGAGTTTGCCGTTAAAATGCCTGGAAATGATACACAGGTTTTACTACCGATTGACTCGAAGTTCCCTCAAGAGTCTTATTTAAGATTAGTGGATGCAAACGAAAAAGTAAATAAACCGGAAATTGATTTTGCAAGGGCAGAATTGATCAAAGCAGTTAAAAAGGCTGCCTCCGACATAAGGAATAAATACATCCAAGTTCCACATACAACAGATTTTGCCATTCTTTTTTTACCTGTGGAAAGTCTTTATGCAGAAATATTAAGGGAACCAGGGCTTTCGCAGCAGATACAGCAGGAATATAAAGTTTTAGTAACTGGACCCACGACCCTTTCTGCTATTTTGAATAGCTTACAGATGGGATTCAGAACCTTAGCGATTCAAAAAAGAAGTTCAGAAGTATGGCAGGTTTTGGGAGCAATAAAAACAGAGTTCGGGAAATTTGGACAATTGATAGAGAAAACTCAAAAGAAATTGGGTGAAGCCAACTCTGAATTGGACAAATTGGTGGGTTCTAGAACTAGGGCGATACAAAGGAAACTAAAGGATGTAGAAGCCCTTACAGAAGCTGAAAGCTCGAAATTATTAGAAGAATGATTTCTTTATTTTTGATTTCAATAAAAAAAATCTTCAAAAATTTATCATAAAAGATCAGATTAACTACTTTTCGACTTAATCGCAAAAGAAATAATCTATATGACTGAAAACCATGTAGAAAGATGTTAGTTTTGCAGTCGTTTAAATCACTCGAATTACCTCTATGGGGATGAACATTGTGATTGCTGGTGCTGGAGATATGGGATATCACCTAGCTGAGCAATTAAGTTTTGATAATAAGGATATTACACTGATTGATACGGATAGAGAAGTGCTAGAATATGTTGCTTCAAAATTAGATGTATTAACAGTTCAAGGGGATTCTACCTCTTTTGAAGTCCTTCAACAAGCAAATGTCGAACGTGCCAGTATGGTTTTGGCCGTAACAACTTCCGAAAAAACAAATATTGTTACAGCAGTTTTGGCGAAACAACTTGGTGCAAAACGTGTAATGGCAAGAGTAAGAAACCACTCTTACTTAAATCCCGAGAATGTAAACTATTTTAATAATCTTGGTATAGATAACCTGATTTCTCCTACAATGCTTTGTAGCCGTGAGATTTTCAATATGATTGAAAACTCCAGCTTTACAGAGGTTTTTGACTTTGGTGGAGGTAAATTAAATATTGTAGGCATCACCTTAGATCAATATAATCCCTTGGTTAATCAAAGGATTATGGATACCAAAACAAACCCAATATTTGAAGATATTCGGATCATAGCCATTCTTAGGGATCAAAAAACAATTATTCCGAGAGGAAGTACGATCATTAGAAATAATGACCATGTGTTCTTTATTTCGAATAAAAAGAATACCGAGAGCATCATGGAGGTCCTTGGTCAAAAGAAAGTGATCATCAAAAATGTAATGATCATTGGAGGTGATGATATGGCTTTGACTACGGCATTAAGATTAGAGGATCACTTCAGAGTCACTCTTGTTAATAAGGATAAGGAAAGATGTAAATGGCTTGCTGAAAATTTGAAGAACACCTTGGTAATCAATGGGGACTATAAAAACATTGAACTATTGGTTGAAGAGGGGCTTGAACAGATGGATGCTTTTTTGGCTTTGACAGAATCCTCTGAAACAAATATTATCACTTCATTGACCGCCAAAAATCATGGAGTGTATAAAACGATTGCCCATGTGGATACAAGGGAATATATTCATATTTCACACAGTATTGGAGTCGATTCCTTAATTAATAAAAAGCTTGTTGCTGCAAATGAAATCTCTAGGTATTTGAAAAAGGGTACTGTTGATGCTGTTTCAGGAATCTATGGTGTTGATGCAGAATTTATTCAATATTCTGTTTCTAAGATTAATAGATTAATCAAGAAGCCGCTCAGAGAATTACATTTTCCTGACTCTGCAATTGTAGCAGGTGTAATCCGGGGAGAGGAAGTGTTTATTCCCGATGGAGATTTTATGCTTCAAATGGATGATAAAGCAATAGTTTTAGCACTTCCGGAAGCTAAAATGCCTCTAGAAAAACTTTTTCATTAAGAATGATCCATTTTAAAGAAATTGCCAAAATCATGGGAGCACTTTTAGTGCTGATAGGACTATTAATGCTTCCTGGAGTTGGTTTTTCTCTTTATTTTGATGAGGATCCCTGGCCTATTTTGAGCTCTTCCGTGATCACAATGATTGTGGGCGGGATTTTGTTTTTCTCATTTTCCAAGGAAGATCAGAATATCAGAAAGAGAGAAGGATATCTCATTGTATCTCTGAGTTGGTTTTTTATGGCTGGATTTGGAATGCTTCCTTTTATTCTAAGTCATGAGATCATTTCTTTTGCAGATGCACTATTTGAAACCACCTCAGGTATTACCACAACCGGTGCTTCTATACTAAATGATATTGAAGCGATGCCTAAAGGTTTGCTTTTTTGGCGAAGTATGCTTCAGTGGATAGGTGGCCTGGGAATTATAGTGTTAACCGTTGCCATATTCCCGTTATTGGGAATTGGTGGAATTGAACTTTTTGTTGCAGAATCACCTGGACCAACTTCCGACAAAGTTCATCCAAGAATTTCCGAAACGGCAAAAAGACTTTGGTATGTTTATGTGGGCTTAACCGTCGCAGCTACTTTATTATATTGGGTAGGGGGAATGACTTTTTATGATGGGATAAATCACGCCTTAACTACACTTGCCACAGGTGGGTTTTCTACAAAAAATGCGAGTATGGCTCACTACGACTCAGCGTTTATCCAATACACAGCTATATTCTTTATGTTTTTGGCCGGTACCAACTTTACAATTATTTATTTTGGTTTAGTGGGGAAATTCAGGAGAGTTCTTAAGAGCGATGAGTTTAAGGCATATGCATTTGTTGTTTTTGCCATCTCAATAGTTATATTCTTTCCCATTTTTGCCAACATGGGAAGTGATCCTGAATTGGCTTTTCGAAAGTCCGCATTTCAGGTTGTTTCACTGATTACAACAACTGGTTTTGTATCAGATGATTATACTCAGTATGGGCAAGGGGTCACCTTTATTTGCTTCATTCTTTTATTTGTGGGAGCATCAGCTGGATCTACGGCAGGTGGGATAAAGTTTGTAAGACATCTAACTTTTTTCAAAAATTCCTATTTGGAATTCAAAAGATTGGTACATCCCCGTGCAATCGTCCCATTGATGATAAATGGGGATAGGGTAACAGGGAGAATTGTAACTCATATCATGAATTTTCTCTTGATTTATCTCTTGATTTTTGTTTTTGGTGCATTTGTACTTTCCATTATGGGTTATGATTTTGAAACATCATTAGGGGCTGTCGCAACTTGCCTAGGAAATGTCGGGCCAGGGATTGGGAAAGTCGGCCCTGTAAATAATTTTGCATTTTTATCTTCAACAGCAAAAATATTCCTTTCATTTATCATGTTATTGGGAAGACTGGAATTGTTCACTATTCTGATTTTATTTACTCCTTTCTTCTGGAGAGCAAACTAATCCAATATTTCAAATTGAGATTGAATTTTGACAATTCGGTCCTCAATGGATTCGGAAGAAACAGAGTTTCGACTTAATCTATCCACCATGATTGGAAAAGAAAATGGCGTAAACTGGATTGGATGTAATACCTTAATCTGCTGAAGATTTATTTTTTTCATTGAATTAATCATTTTCTCCTTATCCATCTGTTGATTTATAGCTTCCGAATGTGCTTGCTTGAGTAGCAGGTTATCAGGATCGTAAGATTCAAAAACCTGAAAAAGCAAGCTTGAATTTGCCTGAATATGTTTAAAAGTGGTAGGTTTTCCTGGATAACCCTGGAAGACAAGTCCGGCAATACTTGCAATCTCTCTAAATTTCCTTCTACTCATTTCGCTTTCATTGACGCAATGTCTAATGTCCTCGTGGATATTATCCAATGTGAATAGATCTTCTTCTAAAAGTTCTTCAATTGGGATGAAGCTATCTGATAACAGTTCAAAACCATAATCATTCATAGCTATGCTAAAGGTTACAGCATAACTCACGCTTATTCGATATGCAATCAAAGCACTCATTAATTCATGAATCATTCTTCCTTCAAAAGGATAGAAAAAAATATGATAGCCCTCTTTACTTTGGTGGGATTCTATAAGGAAAGTATCCTTATTTGGAACAATCGAAAGTTTGTTCTGGAGATCCAGAATAGGTAAAACTCGAATGATCTCTTCTGAAATATATTTTTCTTGGTTATATAGCTCAAGAATTTCTCTGATTTTATCTGAAAGTTTTGATGATAAGGACATGCGAGCTCCCATCCAAGAGACCACATTTTTTGTCTTTTTATCAGACACCTTTACGGTTGCGGTCAAGCCTTTTACTTGGAGAAATTCCAAACTCCTTCCGGCAAAGAAAAAGCGATCACCAATTTTCATCTTCGAAATAAAATACTCTTCAACACTTCCTAAATAGGCTCCGTTTTTGAATTTAACTTTAAGAAGAGCATCTGAAACAATTGTCCCCATTGAGAGTCTATGCTTCATTGCTATTCGTTTATTTTTAACCTTGTAAAGTCCATCCTCTTCCAACTCTATCTTTAGAAAATCTTCGTAGCTTCCTAAGGAGTTACCACCTTTGGTGATAAAATCCATTACCCAGTTCATTTCCTGCCCAGTAAGCTTTTCATAAGACTTTGTCCGCTTTACCACCTGATAGATTTTTTTTGCATCTAATCCATCTCCAACAGCCAAGGTCACTAAAAACTGTATCAATACATCATAGGGGAGATCAGGGGAGAATTGAGACTCCATTTCCTCTTTTTCTATCGCGTCTCTCAAAGCAGAAGCTTCAATTAGTTCCAATGAATTGGTAGGAACAAAAAATATTTCTGATGGCATTCCAGGTTGATGACCTGCTCTTCCAGCTCTTTGGATAAAACGAGAAACACCTTTCGGGCTTCCAACTTGAATTACCCGATCCACTGGTCTAAAATCAACTCCAAGATCCAAACTGGAAGTACATACGACAAGTTTAAGTTTTCCTTCATGCAAGGATTCCTCTACCCAAGCTCGGACCGACATGTCTAAGGACCCATGATGCATCGCTATCCAACCGGCCCAGTCAGGCCTTGCTTCCAGGATTTTTTGATACCAGATTTCAGTTTGTGAACGGGTATTTGTAAAAAGTAATACAGTATTGCTGGATTCTATTATCGGAATTACTTTATCCAGCATCCTAATCCCCAAATGTCCTGCCCAGGGATATTTCTCGATCTCATTAGGAAAAACCGAATTCAAAATTATCTCTTTTTCAACTTTTGCTTTTATGATATGAATCGGAAGTTTCTTACCGAGTAGAGTAGCCGCTGCTTCTTCCAAATTTCCCAAAGTAGCAGAAACCGCCCATCTTCGGAAAGTTTCAGGGCAAATCGATTGGATGTATTCTAAAGCTAATTGAACTTGAACCCCTCTTTTATTTCCTACTAATTCATGCCATTCATCAACCACAATGGCTTTTACGGATTGGAATAAGTTAACATGATCTTTTTGCGAAATAAGAATGTGAAGAGTTTCTGGAGTAGTGATAAGACATTCGGGAGGCCTTCTTTTTATTGCCGCACGAGTTTTTGCATCAGTATCACCATTTCTAACCGCTACTTTCCATGGTAATCCAATAGAATCACAAACTTCTTGCATTGCAAGTTGAATGTCTTTAGAAAGAGCTCTTAGCGGGGTAACCCAAATTAATTGAATCCCATTGTTCTTAGGTTTTTTCCAGGTGTCAGGATTCTGGTTTATGTATTCTAAAATCACAGGAAACCATAAGGCGAATGTTTTTCCTGACCCAGTAGGGGCATTCAAGAGACCTGATTTGCCATTAAGAAAATCTTTCCAAGTTTCCAATTGAAAGGGAAAAGGCTTCCAACCTTTCTTTCGAAAGTATTCAAACGCAACCTTAAACCTTACATCTTCCATAGAATCAGAAATTGGGATTGACCAATTCAAAATGCCGAAATTCAATCAAGAATTCTACTTTTTGAAGGTGATTGACAAATTTTCTTTTCAATTTCTACACAGTTCAAAATTCAAAAATTTTTACTTCTCAAGCTTTTGGTATTTCTACTAGATTAATCCAATTTAGAATTTACAAAACATACATCATGTGAAATCGTTTCACTTTGTAAATAATTTACATATGAAAAAAATAGTTTTAGCGCTGGTTATTGGGGTTTTGTTTTATGGCTGTACTGAAACAGAACGTCCATCAAGATATGTCCAATCAACCATATATGAATTACAACAAACCAGTGAATATAATTATACAGGACAATTAGAGGCAGGAGAGCTGCCAACAGGAGAATTGGAATTAGTGATTACCCTAAAAGGTGAGAAAGGAAGTAAAGCTGTAACTTACCCTGCACATTTGCACTATGGGCCTTATGGTACTTCAGATGCACCCATGGCGGCTATGTTAAACCCTATTTATGCTAGTTCCTTGGAAGGGGCAACAATATTGAAGGAATTAGCAAATGGAAACGTAATAAATTATGAAAGCTTCAAGACTTTCAATGGTCATATCAAAGTTCATCTTTCTAGCGAAGGCCCGGATTATGATGTAATATTGGTTGCCGGTAATGTAGGAGCGAATGCTACAGAATAATATAAAAGTTTAGATTTTTAAATTATCAGTCACAGAGAAGAATCAAAAAAAGGGCAGCTATTTATAGCTGCCCTTTATAGCAGTTGTACTTTTTTAATTGACTACCAGAGGGAATGTTATATCTAAATCCGTTTCGCCGCCTGCAGAAACAAAATTTTCAAAATTTGGATTATCAGCTCCTGGAAAATTTTTATCTAAATCATGTCTTAAAACTATTCTCATGTTGGCATTGTTAAAGCTGGGGTTTTCAGCAACTATAACCTCGCCAACCAGACCAAGAGCTTCTCCATTTAAATCATTGTAAGAATAAGTTAAAATTGGTGAACCTACAAAGGCTGAACCTAAGAAGTAAAACTGGTGCTCATCAGATTCTTCCTGAACTTCTTCAGTAATATCCTCATCCGCGATAGAGTTATAGAGTAATATTTCCAATTTATAAGTTTTACCTTTAGTCAAATTGACAGTTTCTATGGTTGGAGTTCCAAGCTCAATACCTTGAGGATCTGATGCCAAAAACTCGAATGGGTCCCCAACTGTTGCTCCTGAATTATCCAGTTCAGTGAATCGCAATGTGACATCAGTGATAACTTCTTCATCATTTTCCATTACAGGATCATCACTTTCACAGGATATTAAAACCATGGAGAATAGAATTGCTGAAAGAACGTAAAGATTTTTGAATTGCTTCATTTTGTTGGTAAAGTTTAGAATTGATAATTGATTTTTAATAAAATGTTTCTTCCCATATCATCAGTGAAATAGCGGAATCGATTCATGTACTCCTTATAAGAACTATTGAATAAATTCTGTACTTGAACACCCAGGTTTAATTTATCTTCCCCAAGAGCAATTTGTTTTTGATAAGCAATGTTAAAAATTGCGTACGCCGGTGGAGCGGGAGCCAAATCAAAATCAGGCTCTCTTTTTTGTTTGGCAACAAGTAAATTGCTGAGCGTTAGTTTATTAGTTTTGGAATTACTTAAAGATCCAAATTGGTATGCCAACCCCCAGTCCATTCTATCGGAAGGAATAAAAGGAAAATAATTTCCTTCATCAGTATTTTTTGCCCGAATAATAGACCCTTTTGCATAGGCGCTTAACCTTTCAGTAAAGACATAGCTTCCAGAGAAATCTAAACCATAGAAGAAAGCATTTGCCTGAAGATATTCATAGACATTGAAAGTACCCCTTAATGAAACATAAGTGTCGCCGGTTGGATTTAAATAGATATAGTCTGAGATATGATTTGCATAGGCTGTGACCTCTAAATGAGTCCTTCCTCCATCATACTCCAATGCATTTACCCACTTAACAGAATTTTCTGAATTAAGGTCAGCATCTCCAATTTCTACTGCTGCTGCTCCATGATGTAGCCCCTCACTGAAAAGCTCGTTGACATTTGGGGGTCTCCAAGCTGTACCTAAATTAGAATTGAAAGTGATTTTAGGGTTGATTTGGTATAAACCACCAATAAATGCAGAAAAGTTATTATAGCTTAAATCAGCTTCCTGAAGTTCAGATCCAACATATCTTGCTGTGCTTACAGATCTTGTATCAAACCTTAACCCTCCCTCTAGCTCTAATGGCCCTTTACTGTATTTTTCAATAGCATAAATTCCCAGATTAAGCATATCGTAATTTGGGATCAATGGTGTAACTCCAGTTCCTGGGATATTGCTGTTTGCTTGTTGAATAGCATTAAGCCCAAAACTTCCACTCCATTCATTTTTTAGATTATGATCTAAAAATAAGTCTACAGTATTGGTGAACAACTGTAAATCAAGACTTGCCCTTTCGTTTAAATCTCCTCTTCTTTTATCGAATTCTTGTCTATTATTTGCTTGGAATCCATATTGAAAGTTGAGTTTCCAAGTATCGGAAAGATGATAGTGAGATTTTATTTTTCCCAAATGATGAGATACAACTTGCTTTGGATTAACTATATCATAGGTAAATCCAGGGTCTGAAAAGGGACGGCCATTTTCTATTATGCTGGTAAGATCATCTAGATTCCCGGTATGTGAATCTCGAAGAATTCCCAAGGTGGTATTGAAATAACTATAATACCCTTCAATCCCAAGTTTTGAACTGCTGTATCCTATAGATCCGGAAAAGTTAAGTTCACTAAGTCCGGTATTTCCCTGGTAATAATCGGGAGATTTAATATTTCCAGCTCTTTTAGCAGATGCTTGAACCTGATAGCCCAGGCCCTTTATTTTATTTGAGCCGTTGGCATGTGAAATAGAGATGTTTCCCATTCTTCCATTGGTTCCCCCAGTTAGATAAAGATTCGTCTTTGGGTCTTTTTTTGTTGGAAGAGGAGCAGGGTTTACCAGAATCACACCACCCATTGCTTCGGGTCCATATCGAACAGTTTCAGCACCTTTAATAACAGTAATTTCATCTGCTACAAAAGGATCAATTTCAGGTGCATGTTCAGCACCCCATTGTTGGCCTTCGAGTCGGATTCCATTATTCAAAATCATTATTCTATTACTGTGCATTCCATGAATCACAGGTTTAGAAATACTGTTACCTGTAGAAAAAGTAGTGACTCCTGATATCCGTTTTAAGCTTTCTCCCAAATTTTCACCTCTTGCTTCTAATAATGCTTCCCCGTAGAGTGCAGAAACTGAAGTTGTCGTTTGTACATCAAACCTATGACCATGAATTTCAACTCCCCCCAGATCCATAGATTCTTCCTCTAATCGATACGTTTTATTGAAATTGTTAGAATTGAGTAGAATGCTATCTCTTATTTCTTTATGGCCTAAATATTGGATCGTTAACGTGTAAGTTCCTGCACAGAGGTTTTTGACTTCGAAATTCCCATTTTCATTAGAAACAGCACCTGTTGCACTTTCTACAATCCATATATAAGCACCTACGATAGGATCATTATTTTCTTGGTGCAAAATTTTACCTCGGATAGATAAATCACATTTTTGCCCATAGGCAGAAAATGCACCTACTAGAAAAAGAATTATAGAAAATGTGGAAAGCTTCAAGTATTTCACAGAACAAAAATAGATTCCATTTCTAGATTAAACTAGTGTAAATGAAACAAAGTTGCAAAAATGTGAAATAGGTTTAATATGACTATTCAAGTGGCAAAATCAAATGACAGAATGTCTATTCTATTGCTGGAAAAATAAAAAGTCCAACATTTAGTTGCTGGACTTTGAAGATTTTGAATTTTTTATCCCAACCAGGATGACCAAGGAATCCTTGATAATAGGAGTAAAATTCCTATGGCATACATCATATAAATACTACGGAATCTTGCTTTAGATATAGATCCTTTTTTGGCCCGGATGTAGCCAATAGAAATTAAAACAATGGCAATGATATTGACTAGTGGATGTTCTACAGCTGTTAATCTTGCTGCGGAATCTGACATCGCGGAACCAGATTTTAACAACTCGAATCCAAGTGGACTCACAAAATAAAGTATCAGTCCTACTGTTAACTGAATATGTGAAAGAATAAAACCTATTAAGGCAATTTTCCTGTCTTTATCTGTGAAATCTTTATTGGACAGGGAGCCATATAGGGAATATAAAACGATTAAAATAAGAGCCAAAAGCACCAAATATGCTAGGCCTGAATGTAAGTGTTGTAATCCTGTATACATGTTTTTTGATTTTGATAGGTGAAAATAGTTGAAAAGTAGATATGATAAGTCGGTTTCCTAGGAATTACTCGACAAATAATACCAAACCTTTCAAATATTCAGTTTCTGTATGGAAAATATTCACGGGGTGATCCGCTGGTTGCGTGACTTGATGAAGGATTTTGATTTTTCTACCACTTTCTAAAGCCGCA
Organism: Algoriphagus sp. SE2; assembly: GCF_039563885.1. NCBI lineage: Bacteria > Pseudomonadati > Bacteroidota > Cytophagia > Cytophagales > Cyclobacteriaceae > Algoriphagus > Algoriphagus sp. SE2. The sequence continues at coordinate 91,443 of NZ_JBCLWJ010000017.1, forward strand.
GCCGTGATGGTATTAGTAAATAAGGCTTTGTCAACGACTTGGCTACAGGAGAACGTGAAAAGTATCCCACCTGTTTTTATTTTTTTTAAAGCCTCAGCATTTAATCTTTTATAAGCCTGCACGGCATTATGCCGTGCTTTCATATTTTTAGCAAAAGCTGGAGGATCTAAAACGATGATATCATAATCATCTCCAATTTCACGGATATATTTTACCACATCGGCAACTTTAGATTCGTGCTTGCCTTTGATATCCGGATTTAGACTTACGTTTTCTTCCGTTAGTTCAATAGCTTTTGGAGAAATATCAACCGAATGCACTTCAGAGGCACCCTCTCTTAGTGCCAGCACAGAGAATCCCCCCGAATAGCAAAAGGTATTAAGAACCTTTTTTCCAGAGGAGTAGGAGGCTAAGAGTTTTCTGTTTTCCCGTTGATCTATGAAAAAACCCGTCTTCTGACCTTTTTCCCAATCGATCTTGTAAGTGGCCCCATACTCCTGAACCAAGTTAGTTTTTGGTTCTCCAAGAATCCATTCATTAGAGGAAATACCAAGATTTTTAGGAAGTGTTTCAGCGCTTTTATCAAATACTCCAGCAAGGGTTTCTCCATAGGTGTTTTTGATTGCGAAAGCGATTTCCTTGACATGAGCATGCATTCCCACATGATGGGCCTGAATTACGGCTGTTCCATTATAGTAATCTACGATTAAGCCCGGAATTAAGTCTCCCTCACCATGAACTAACCGATAAACGTTGGTTTGTGTATTTTTAATTAATCCCAGATTTTTTCTTAGAGAATAAGCAGAAGCTATTTTCTCATTCCAAAAGGCTTGGTTTATTTCTCTTTCTTCAAAAGATATAATCCGCACCATGATGGAGCCATGTGAAAAATGACCTGTTCCCAAGAATTCATCCCTTGAAGAAAAAATAGAAACTAAATCACCATTTTTTAGATCATCAGGCATTTGATAAATAGCTCCTGAAAACACCCAATGATGTCTTCGTTTCAAAGAAATCTCTTTGCCTTTTTTGAGAATAATTTTAGGATAATTCATCGTTTTGTAAGATTCGTGTAGGGAAACTATAGCTTCCGATTATCATGGCTAAAATACTAAAAACCAATCCGATAATATGTGATCCGATTGGAGGTTCCAGTTGATCTGCAATTAAGTATGATATCATTCCAATAATCATTGCCAGCAATGACCCTGTTGCTGAGGCTTTTTTCCAATACAACCCTGCGGTTAATGGAACGAACAAAGAAACTAACATCAAAATCGAAGCACCGGCCACCAGATCATAAATATTCGATTCCATTGTAGCAATCAACGTGGCTACAACGGCAACGAAAACAATATTGGCCCTTAATATCCAAAGCAAGCTTTTGTCTTTAAGCTTTTCACCAAAATAAGGTTTGATGAGGTTTTCTGAAATAATCGCTGCCGGAGCCAATAAACCTGAACTCGTAGTACTCATGATTGCTGAAATCAAGGCTCCAAAAAATACAATTTGGACAGGAAGGCCTCCATGCGCCAAAATCATGGTAGGTAAAAGCATCTGACTGTTTTCCAGATATAACTCCGGATATAGGACTTTTGCTCCTAATGCGATAAATAAAGGTAATAAGCCAAATGTCAAGTAAAACCCTCCTGCTAAGTAAGTGGACTGTACGGCTACTTTTTCGGATTTTGATGACATCACCCGCTGATAAATATCTTGACTCGGAATACTGCCTAAACCAAGAATAATCCATGCTCCAAAATAATTGATCCAAGAAATCGGGTTCGAATCTGGAAAGAATTGAAAACTTTCTGGAGGAGATTGAGAAATTATTTCAGATACACCTCCTGCCTCTTTAGCTATCATAATTGCTACCCAAAGCAATCCAATAACAATCATAGTTGTTTGTATGAAATCGGTGATTGAAATTGCCCACATCCCACCAAGGAATGTATAGAAAACGACAATCCCCGATGAAATCAAGATTCCTTCTGTTAAAGTCAGATCTGTAATGGAGCCCAAAACCAAACTTAAAGCGACTAATTGGGCAGCGACGTAACCAAAATATGCAGGTACCATAAATACTGAGGCAAAGAATTCAATCCTCTTTCCAAAGATCTTTTTAAAAACATCCCCAATAGTCAATACGCCCATTCGGTACATGGGGCGTAAATAAAACATTCCGAAAAGCACCAAACAGAGCGCTCCTCCAAAAGGATCTTCAATTACCCCTTGAAGACCATCCTCTAAATAAACAGAAGAGGCTCCGAAAATCGTTTCGGAGCCAAACCAAGTTGCGAATAAAGCCGATGCTGATAGGAATAAGGGAAGGGATCTTCCTGCTAATACAAAATCATTGGAACTCTTTACCAGTCTTGTTGACCAAACGCCAATTCCGACGGTAATAGCGAGATAAATAATAATTGAGGTGAGCAGCAAGTCCTAAAACTTATTTGTTTCCGTACATTTTTTCTCTGATAGCTTTTATTTCCTCTGATTCCAAATAAGCATCATATGGCATTCTTCTATCAATCGTCCCATTTGGAGTGAATTCCACGATTCTATTAGCAGAAGATTGAACAAAAGTGTGGTCATAAGAGGACATCATCACTGTACCTGTAAAATCAACTACTGCATTGTTAAAAGCAGTGATAGACTCCAAATCCAAGTGATTTGTAGGTTCGTCAAGTACCAAGAGATTCGGGTTTTGAAGCATCATTTTAGAAATCATGCAACGAACTTTTTCTCCTCCGGAAAGTACAGAAGACTTTTTCAAGGATTCCTCTCCTGTAAAGAGCATTCTTCCAAGGAATGTTCTCACATAGGCTTCTTCCTGGTTGCTGGAGAACTGTCTCAACCATTCGATTAGGGGAATATCAGTCTTGAAATAGTCGGAGTTGTCATTGGGTAAATAGGCCTTATTTATTGTTACACCCCATTTGAAGCTTCCTTTTTGGGTTGGAATCTCTTCCATAATGGTTTGGAAGAATTTGTTGACAGCTTGTTTGGTCCTTGATATGAAAGCTATTTTATCTCCTTTATCTACCATCAAATTGACATCTGTGAAGTAAGTCACTCCATCAGCTTTCAGTTCCAGATTTTCTGACATAAAAATCTGATCTCCTGCTTCCCTTTCTGGCTTGAAAATAATCCCAGGATACTTTCTTGAAGACGGTTGAATATCATCCACATTAAGCTTTTCAAGCATTTTCTTTCTAGAGGTAGCTTGTTTCGATTTCGCTACGTTGGCAGAGAATCGTTCGATAAAAGATTGAAGTTCTTTCCTTTTATCTTCTGCTTTTTTGTTCTGATCAGATCTTTGTTTCAGTGCTAACTGAGAGGATTCGTACCAGAAGGTATAGTTACCGGAGTAAATTTTTATTTTAGAAAAGTCAATATCCACGATATGGGTAGAAACTGTATCAAGGAAGTGACGATCGTGGGAAACCACAATCACAAGGTTTTTGAAATCTATCAGGAAGTTTTCCAGCCACTCGATAGTTTCGGAATCCAGATCGTTGGTAGGTTCATCGAGAATCAAGATGTCTGGATTACCAAAAAGCGCCTGAGCCAATAATACTCTTACTTTTTGATTACCTGCTAACTGGTTCATCGGTAAATAATGTAGATCTTCCGAGATACCCAATCCTGAAAGGAGAGAGGCAGCATCAGATTCTGCATTCCAACCGTCCATTTCAGCAAATTCAGCTTCTAGTTCAGAGGCTCTTAAACCATCTTCTTCAGAAAAGTCTTCTTTCATATAGATAGCGTCTTTTTCCTCCATGATGGAATAGAGTTTTTTATGTCCCATAAGGACGGTTTTAAGAACTTCTACTTCGTCAAATTTGAAGTGATCCTGACTTAATACAGCCATTCGCTGACCTGGAGTGATATTAACCGATCCGCTGGTACTTTCAATTTCACCGGAAAGGATCTTTAAAAATGTCGATTTACCGGCACCATTGGCACCTATCACACCATAGCAATTTCCTGGAGTGAATTTTACGCTTACTTCATCAAAAAGTGTTCTTTTACCAAACTTAAGGGAAAGGTTATCTACTGAAATCATTAGGCTTCGCTTCTTTTTTTGAGCCGCAAAGATAGGAATTAAATTTTTCTTGGGTAATGATTCAAATGTCTTTTGGTTGTTAAAAAAGAATACAATTCCAGATTATTTAAACTATTGTTTCGTAGGATGTTTATATTGAAAGCTGATCACCCACTGAGGGGTATATGAGGAAAATTTTACACCTGTTTTTATTTCTTTTTCTGTGCTGCTTTTATTCCCATTTGGCTGAGGCTCAACTCTCTACTGTAGGAAAAGAGTTTTGGGTAGGCTTTATGGACAATAATAGAATTTTACCAGATGCTCCTGATCAGGCTGTGATTGTAATTTCTGCTAATGAAGATGCTACCGGTGTAATTGAATATAGGGGCAGAGCTATTCCATTTAATTTATCCCAAGGTCAACAGTTTACACATACCATTCCTTCGCAGGATTTGGATATGCATCATAGGAATTCCGGGGTCGTCGAGAATAAAGGAATATATATCAGCTCCAATGGAAAAATTGCAGTTTATGCTTTTAATGAACGTTTTCGTTCTGCAGATGGGACGGTTGTTTTACCCTTGGGAGCTTTAGGAAGAGACTATTTAATTACCTCGCATTATGAATTTTTGACAGCTCCTGTTTCTTTCCAAGCTAATGTCAATGATGAAAGTGAGCTATTGGTTATTGCCACCGAAGATGATACAGAGATAGAAATAACTTCTTCAGTAGATGCATACAGCGGCAAAAATGCGGGTGTTCCCTTCTCAATAATATTGAATCGAGGACAAAGTTATCAGTTGAAAGCAAAAGCTGATTTGACGGGAACCCGTATACGAGTGTTAGAGGAAAATGCAGATAATTGTAAGAAAATAGCTGTTTTTGGAGGGAACAAATGGACAACAGTTGGAAACTGCGGAGGAGCTCCTGATAACCTTTTCCAACAAACTTATCCTACCAGCAGCTGGGGAACTTCATTTGTGCATGTAGCACTTTCTGGAAGAACCTCTGGTGAATTAGTTAAAGTACTTGCTTCTGAAGATAATACCCAAGTCTTCGTAACTGGACAAAATCGTGGGACTATCAATGCCGGGGAATTTCTGAGTATTGAATTCGGTATCAATGAATCTGCTAAAATAGAAACTTCTAAACCTGCAAGCGTCACTGTATTTGCAAAAAGTCAGCAATGTAATGAGCCCAATGCCCCTAATTATGATAATGGCGATCCTTTCATGATTACCTACAGTCCAAGTGAGCAATTATTGAAAGAAATTCGATTTAATGCATTGAATTTGCCGTCTATAGTTGCGCATTATTTGAACTTAGTTGTTAAGGCTGGGACTGAAAACTTAACTTTTTTAGACGGGCAGAATGTAGGTACAAGATTTTCGCCAGTTCCGGGTGATCCCTCTTTTTCTTATGCTAGAATAAACATTTCCCAAGGAATTCATCAGCTTACTAATTCTGAAGGTTTTACAGCTTATGTCTATGGTTTTGGGTTTATAGAGTCTTATGGTTTTGCAGTTGGAGCAGCATTAGATAATCTCAATTTTGAGACAGAATCAACCTATGAATTTGAGGTGGAAGGAGATAATGTGGCTTGTCTTAATCAGGAAGGAACTTGGGAGATTGAATCTGAAAACCCAAACTATACCTATTTTGAGTGGGATTTTGGAGACGGGTCGGCTGTTCAAATCGGTAATGAGGTGACACACACTTATACCCAGCCCGGGGATTATGAGATACTTGTAAAAGCATCCTTAAGCCCAAATTCATGCGAGGAACAGGAAGAAATTACCGTTGAAGTTGAGGTTTTGGAAATATCCAGCGATGCAGAAATTGAAGGCGTTTTTAGTGTTTGCCCTGATGTTGAAGAATTAATCTATAAGCTTTCCGACATGACAGGTATTTCAAAAATTGACTTTACGGTTGAAGGAGGGGAAATAATTGAAAACTATGGAGATTCGATCTTGGTAAATTGGGGGCCAGCAAATAATTCTGCTAAAATAATTGCTGTTCCATTTTCATCAAATGGATGCATGGGAGAAACAATTTCCCAAGAAGTTGTAATCAATAATAGGCTAGAAGCTGTATCTCCAGTAGGGGAACAACAAGTTTGTTTCGATGCTAATGTTTCTCATTTTTATTCGGTACCAAATCCTACACAGGGAAGGGGATATAAATGGAATATAAGTGGAGGTACAATAGTCGTTTCTCCAGAAAATGGAATGGTAGAGGTCATTTGGGACCAGCCAGGAGTAACTGGGAAAATTAGCTATACAGTTTCAAGTTTGGTTGATAATTCTTGTGCAGGAGATTCTCCGGCTTTAGAGGTGACTGTTGCAGATTCTTTTGAGATCAATATTGTGAACATTTCTTCAATTTCTTGTTTTGGAGAAAGTGGGGGCGTGATAGAATTGGGAGTTGAAGGAGGAATAGAACCTTATGATATCATCTGGTCACATGACCCTGAATTGAAGCAATTAAATGTAAGTGGATTATCAGCTGGAATTTATTCTGTGAAGGTTATAGATCAGATTGGATGTGAGGTGTCATTGGATAACATTGAGGTGGCTGAACCCGAATTACTTGAAGTTAGCTCAATTAATACCCAAGCAACTTCCTGCTACGGAAAAGCCGATGGTATATTAAATCTTGAAATAGCCGGGGGTACAGCTCCTTATACCTTTGAATATGAAGGTTTACAAACATTTATGGGCGTTTTGAATTTAACAGATATGCCACAGGGTGTTTTTAATTGGGAGATAGAAGATTCAAATGGTTGTGTCATTCCTATTGAGTTTGAAATTACTTCGCCACCGGCTTTAGAAGTGGAAGTAAGATTGGAAAAACCTGCTTGTCCAGGTGGAAGTAATGGGGAATTATTTGCTTTTCCTGAAGGAGGAAATGGCCCTTATGTTTATTCTTGGGAGGATCCGATGGGGCTTGGAAATCAGCTAATCGGTGTTCCAAGAGGGAATTATAACATTTCAGTTAGAGATCTTTCTGGGTGTATTAGTTTAGGGGTTGGGGTAGTAAAAGAGGCTGCACCGGAAATAAGGATGCCCACAGGTTTTAATCCTAATTCCAATGAAAACCTATTCCAAGGGGTATCGAATTGTGAAATAGAATTTGAACTTTGGATATATAACCGATGGGGGCAATTGATCTATTCTGGTCCATCAGGTTGGGATGGATTGATATCAGGAAATGAGGCGCCTTCTGGATCTTATACCTATTTAATACAATATACTTTTCCTTTAGAAGGAGAAATTGAAACCGTTGAAAAGAGAGGAGCATTTACCCTTATTAGGTAAGTTTTGTTGATGAATAATATTAAGTCTATTTATCTGTTTGTTACGCTGGCAATTTTTTTGATTGCGAAGGATTCTTTGGCTCAAATCAGTACAATCGGGAATGAGTTTTATGTGGGCTTTATGGAGAATTATTTTCGGGAAATTCAGCCTGACATTGCTATGATCATTATTACTGCAAATGAGGATAGCGATGGATATATTCAACAAGGAAATACAAGTATTCCCTTTTCGATTAAGGCAGGAGAACAATTCGTCCATGAGTTTAGTGAAGATATTATTCACAGGACATCAGGGGAAAAGGAAAAAAAGAGTGCTTACATCTATTCTAGTGGGAAAGTAGCTGTTCATGCATTTAATCATCGACAAAGAAGTGGGGATGGGACGGTTTTATTACCGGTTAATGCCCTAGGTAAAGATTATTATGTGACAGCGCATGCTGATGTTTTTGGACCTGGGCAAGAACCTGGGGGAAATACAAATTTCGAGAGTACCCTTTTGATTTTAGCGGTAGAAGATTTCACAGAAGTGGAGATCATTACTTCAACCACAACGGTAAATACCATTCCAGCAAATGCACCACTATATATAACTTTGAATGCGGGTGAGACCTATCAAATCAAAGCTGTAGGGGATTTAACAGGATCAAGGATTCGGGTAGTAAATGGCGAGGAAGGTGATTGTAAAAATATTGCAGTTTTCGGCGGTAATAAATTAACGAGTGCAGGAGATTGTGGCACAACAGGCGATCATCTTTTCCAACAAGCTTACCCAATAAATACTTGGGGAAAATCATATATTCATGTTCCTTTTATCGATAGAACTTCCGGAGAGATTGTGAAAGTTCTTGCTTCTTCAAATGATACTGAGGTAAGAGTAGACGGGAACCTAGTTGGGACAATTAATGCAGGTAAATTTCTTAAACTTGATTTTGGGCAAGATCAATTGGCAACCATTGAAACTTCTAAACCTACTGCCGTTACTGCTTTGGGGAAAAGTCAAGCTTGTAATTTGATTACAAGTACACAGTCAAGTCAGGGAGATCCTTCTCTAATCACCTATAGTTCAACTAATCAACGACTTAAGTCAGCTGTTTTTTCAATCTTTAGTAGAGTTAGTTTAGAGAGACATTTTATAAATGTAATTGTTCCCAGTGGGTCTTCCGGAAAAACAATATTGAATGGTCAAAATATGGGGGCTGAGTTTAAACCTGTGCCGGGTAACTCTGGTTTTGAGTATGCACAACTGGCAGTTTCTGAAGGAGTAAATTCTCTATCAAATCCGGAAGGATTCATTGGATATGCTTATGGCTCTGGATTTATAGAATCCTTCGCATATGCCATAGCGGCAAATTTGCAGAATGTTCAATTTGAAACTGAAACGACCTATGATTTTGAGGTTGAAGGGGATAAAATAGCTTGTTTTGAGAAAGAGGGGATTTGGAAAATTATTCCTGATAGCCCTTTGTTTAATAGCTTTATTTGGGATTTTGGTGATGGAAGTCAAGAACAATCAGGTCAAGAAGTTGCTCATACTTTTTCAGAAGAAGGAATATTTGAAGTTGTTGTTCTAGCTTCAACAGGAGAAGATGGTTGTGATAATGAGGAAGAATTTAGGTTTGAAGTAGACGTGAAAAAAATTGAAGGGGAGTTGAAGGGTCCTAGTTCGGTTTGTCCCAATGAGGAAGAGATCCTTTATGTTTTCGAAAATACTTCGAATTTTGATAGAGTGGAATGGGAGATTGAGGGGGGAATTGAAATCTCAAAAACTGATTCTACATTACTTGTAAGATGGGAAAATCCAACTGAAGAAGGTGTCGTGAGAGCGATCCCTTATTCGGATAACGGATGTCAGGGTGAGATTCAAGAAATTCAAGTAACGGTATCTGATCTATTTGAGCCGGATTTGCCTGAGGGGCCTGTTGGAATTTGTGGAGTCCAAACTGAAAGTTTAGCCTATTCAGTTCCTTTTCCATCTAGTGAGAATAATTATAACTGGATAATAGAAGGGGGTACAATCCAATCGGGTCAGGGAACAGAGGAAATCCAGGTTATATGGGATTTTAATGCTACTGGTAGATTTGTAAACTATGAGGTGACGGCCAGTTCAACTTCCCAATGTTCGGGGATTTCAAAGAAATTAGAGGTGATAATTTATCCTGATTTTGAGGTAAATGTTATGGAAACACTCGCTCCATCTTGCCCGGGCGAAGCCAATGGGATGATCAAACTTGAACCTGTGGGTGGGTCGGGAACATTTAATTATGTATGGGTGCATGACCCTAATCTTAACTCTGAAATAGCATCTGATTTGTCTTCTGGGATTTATGAAGTAAAAATCACGGATCTTTCCGGATGTGGAGAGGTAAACCTTTCCATTGAAATAGAAGATTTGGATCCCTTATCTTATTCATCTGATATAATCATACAAGATGTAAGTTGTGTAGACAGTTCGGACGGTTTATTCCGGATGAAAGTAACAGGGGGAACAGCACCCTATGAAGTATTAGGATATGATTCAGAGTGGGATGGAGAATTTCTTACTGTAAGCGGATTGCCAAAAGGACCCTTTGCAGAAACGCTAATAGATTCCAGATCTTGTACTATTGTGGTCGAGGGGGAAATATTAGGACCAGAACAGTTGGAAATTCGTTTTTTTGAAGAAAACCCGGGTTGTCCAGGCGGATCGGATGGTATTTTGGAAGTTATTCCTTCAGGAGGAACCGCACCCTATACAGTTTTATGGGAGAATGGGCTAACTGATTCCAGAATATCTGGCTTATCCTCAGGCCAGATTAGTGTGACTGTGACGGATGCAAATGGTTGTTCTGTAAATGGAACCGGTAATGTAACTGAATCTAAACCACAGGTTCGGATGCCAACCGGCTTTAATCCAAAGGATGGACCTTACGAACCTATTTTTAACTGTACTATCACCTATGAATTATTGATTTGGGATCGTTGGGGGCAACTAGTTTATGCTGGAAGTGAGGGATGGGATGGAAATCAATTCGGGAACCCTGGAATTCCAGGCACTTTTACTTACAAAATCACCTATGAATACCCTCTAGAAGGTGAGTTTGGTACTGATTCCATGACAGGTTTTTTTACATTAATTCAGTGATTTTTGAATTTAAATTATTCTAACCTGACAGATTTAAATAGCTTTACGATCTAAATTTTTGATGAAATGAAAAAGATTTTAATTACGGGAGGAGCAGGATATATCGGCTCTCATACAGCTGTGGAATTATTAAAAGCAGGTTATGAACCTGTAATTTTGGATGATTTTTCCAACTCTCAATCAAGTGTAATTGATCGATTAGCAGAAATTATTGGGAAGGATGTGATTTGTTATGAGGGTGATTGTAATGATAAAAGCATCCTTGAAAAAGTTTATTCTGAGCATAAATTCGTTGGTGTTATTCATTTTGCAGCTTTTAAAGCAGTGGGAGAAAGTACGATAGAACCTTTAAAATACTACAGAAATAATGTCGGTTCGTTGATTGTTCTTTTAGATTTTATGAAAGAAAAAGGCATTAAAAACATTGTTTTCTCTTCTTCCTGTACCGTTTATGGCCAGCCGGATAAATTACCAGTAACAGAATCCACGCCTAGAAAGGATGCCGAAAGTCCTTACGGGAATACAAAAAAAATCTGCGAAGATATTTTGGTCGATTTCGTCAAAAGTAAAGCTGGAGTAAAAGTTATTTCACTTAGATATTTCAATCCTGTTGGAGCTCATCCAAGTGGAAAGATCGGGGAATTACCAAATGGTACTCCTAATAACTTGGTCCCATATGTAACTCAGACTGCAGCTGGTATCCGGGAAAAAATCACAGTTTTTGGGGATGATTATGATACGGAGGACGGTAGCTGTATCCGTGATTTTATTCATGTCATGGATTTAGCAGATGCTCATGTAAAAGCATTAAGTTATTTGAATGAGCAGGATGATGATTTTTACGATGTATTTAATGTAGGAACCGGAAACGGAAATACCGTTTTAGAAATTATCAAAACCTTTGAGAAAGTTAATAGAATCAAACTCAATTATGCGATTGGACCAAGACGAGTTGGCGATGTGGTAAAAATCTGGGCTGATACTAAAAAAATAAATACAGTTCTCGGTTGGCATCCAAAATATACTTTAGAAGATTCTTTGAGGGATTCCTGGAATTGGCAAAAAAACCTGATCAAGTAATCTTACCTATTTGGAGCCTCACTCATTTCTAAAATAAGTTCTCCTCCTCTGGTTATCTGATCGTGTCTTAATTCAAGATTTCTTAAAATCTGATTATTCCATTTTCCAGAATTTACATAAAAATGGGAAGGGGAATTGTTTGTTGTTTTTATAATAAATTGCCTTCCTGCATAATAGGCAGGATTCAGGTTGATTTTGATCTCATCAAAGATTGGACTTCCTAATTGGTAAGAAGGGTTTTCTTCCGTTCCTCCGTTCATTTGAAAGAGGCCGATTTTCATCAGAACAGCTAAACTGCCCATCAAGCCTTGATCCTCATCACCATTATACCCAGAATCAGGACTTAATTCTGAATAAACTTTATTCACTATCGCTCTTGTCCAATAATGAGTCAAATCAGGCCTACCCAATTTTTGGAAAATAAATGCTGTTTGAATAGATGGTTGGTTTCCATAATTGATTGGGATTCTTCGGTATTCAGGGTGAGCTTCCTGTGAATGTGAGGTTCCCGATGTGAAACCTTGCTTTTCTGCAACTTTGAATGATTCATTTAATCGCTCTATCGCTTTGTCTTGTCCTCCCATCAGAGAAGCAAGTCCGTCCAAGTCATGGGGAACAAACCAGGTGGCTTGACTTCCATTCGCTTCATTGAAACCAGCATTATATTCATACGGGTCAAAAGGTTGCTTCCATTCACCTGAAACATTCCGTGGTCTCATCCAGCCAGTCTCAAGATCAAATGTGTTTTTATAGTATTTAGACCTTTCCATCATTTCGGAATAGGTAGTCTGATCCCCAAGTGCTTTAGCAAGCTGAGCCAAAGTCCAGTCTTGATAGGCATATTCCATTGTAAGACTTGGCCCATCTTGATGAGCCCCAAACCTTCCTTCTGGAATTGGCCATGGAACGAAACCATTCTTCAAATAATATTTAAATCCTCCACCTAAATTGGTTTTATGCTCGTATCCAGCTTTTTCCATAATACCTCCTAGCTTATGGTTTTTCAGTAACCCTTCGTAAGTCATTTGAATATCAAATCCACGAATTCCTTTTTGGTAGGCACTTACGATAAAAGGAGTGCTTGAAGCTCCAGTCATCACATAAGTATAATTTCCTCCTGAAGGGCCGCGTGGGATCAAACCACCATCCTGATAATAGAGCAGCATAGAATTGACGAATTCCTCTGTTATCTCAGGATATACTAAATGCCAAAGCGTGTTAATGGTCCATTGGGCTCCCCAAAAAGAATCCGAGTTAAAATGTCTGAATTTAGGTTTGCCTGAATTGTCGAGAGGGATTTGCTTAGTAAGGTGCTTACCAGAAGTCATATCAGCATATTTACCATTTACATCACTAATCGTTCGTCTGCCTTGTAATGCATGCCATAAGTCAGTATAAAACCTCTTCTGGGATTTTTCTGAACCTCCAGAAACTTCAATTCTGGAGAGGTACGAGTCCCATTCTTCAAATGAATCCTCCATGACTTTTTCGAAATCCCAGTGATTCAATTCTGATTCTAAGTTTAGTAATGCCTGATCTGAACTGACATATGAAATCCCAACTTTCATTAGGAGCTCAGGTGATTCCTTCCCAAAAGACAAAATCACTCCTGAATCAGGACCATTAATTTCTTGTAGGTTTGATTGAATCCCAGATTCATTCCATCCTGTAAGGGTTTGAACTGGTCTATTAAATTTTATCGCAAAGAAAATCGGAGTTTCGTAAGGCCGTCTTGATGTGGAGCCATTCATAATAAAACCCTCAAAAACGGTATCCGCTTTTTGTGAAATAGAACCATTGACAATGGCAGATGGTCCAAGCATTCCACCCAAACGAATTAATACTTGCTGATCTCCTTCATTTTCAAAATTATACCGATGATAACCTGTGCGTAAAGTGGAGGTCAGCTCGGCTTTTACACCATATCTCTCAAGAAATATTTGATGATATCCAGGTTTAACAATTTCGGATGAATGATTAAAAGGAGATCCAAACACCTTAGATTCCTTTAGATCAAAATCCAACAAAGGCAATACAGACAATCCTGAAAGTTGCCAAGCATGAATATGGCTGAAACCTTTAATGGTATCACTATTATATCGGTACCCGCTTCCCCAAGCGCCATCGATGTCTGTATCCGGACTTAAATTCACCATACCAAAAGGTCTGGAAGCAGAATTAAAAAAGAACCATCGTGAATTACTACTATCTACATATGGATAGACTAAATCAACAGGTTTGACTACATTCTGAGCATGAGTGAGGGAATTGACATGAATTAGAATGAATAAAAGGATAATCCGAATGTTCATTTTCCTTTGGTATTGAAGTTTGATTTTGGATCTATTCATACTAAATAAACAAAAAAGGTTGAGCTTTCTCTAAAGCTTTGTACGGAAAGGATTTCAATTTTGGGAAAAGAAACAAAGCGTTTAACTTACTTTTTACTAAATGGATCAGATTCAAAGAAATTAAAATGGAGGGATTTAAATTTTCAAAGATTAGGTTGAGCCAAATAATATTTTTTACGTGTCTGCTAGAAACATAATCTTTAAAAGAGTGATTTTAACCTGATTAAACTTCATATAGAGTCATTTTTTTAAAATTTATCTCCTTGAATCAGAACTTAATACAATTTGTTGAATCAATTTTATTGTTCTGTTTTTGTATTAATGATTCAAAAAACTACCTTTGCATCACTCAAAAACGAAGGGAAGTAAATAAGATACTTCAATCCTACAATTTTGTTGAAAC
>NZ_JBCLWJ010000018.1:0-91967 GCF_039563885.1 Algoriphagus sp. SE2
AGCTTGATATCACTCCTCTACAAATCCAATCTGCTTCCACTCGCCCTCGATGGGATCATTTTGCTGTGGCACTCCAGGAGTACTTCTACCCTCTTTGATGTATTTGATCAATAGATTCTTTAAAGAAGCTACTTTCTCAGGATTTTCCTCCTGAAGGTTGATCTTCTCTCCCGGATCGGAAGCTAAATTGTATAACTGTACGTCCGGAAGTTCTGCCTCTGCAGGGTCACCCGGCTTTGGAAAACTCCATCCGCCCGAACCTTTTGCCATCAGCAATTTCCAATCTCCTTGTCTGATAGCAAAACTCCCATCGATGGAATGGTGCACTGTTGCTTCCCGAAATTGGTCCACTTGCTTCGCTGCATTAAACAAACCCAATAAGCTATAGCTGTCCTCTCCCTCATGATCCTGAAGTTCATATCCCACGATTTCAGCACTTGTTGCCATCAGGTCTGTCAAGCAAATCGTATGATCACTAGCAGTTCCTTTCTCTATTTTTTCTGGCCACTTGGCAATAAATGGTACCCTATGTCCCCCTTCATATAAGTCAGCCTTGTGACCCCGAAATATATAATTAGACAAATGTCCCAAAGCCGCCAACTCTTCCAATCCGGCAGCTGGGGATCCCCCATTATCAGAGGTAAAAATCACCAAGGTATTTTCTTCAATACCAGCCTTATTGATGGCCTCAGTTACTTTTCCAACATAGTCATCGATCATCATCATGAAGTCTCCGAAAGGAAGAACCCCACTCTTACCTTGCCATTCTTCAGTCGGTAAAATCGGAGTATGGGGAGAAGGAAGTGCTAAATACAGGAAAAACGGTTTTTCATCTTTCGCATTCTCCTCAATGTACTGAATGGATCTTTCGAAGAAATTAGGAGTAACTTCCTCATGATCAAAATCCGGAGCCGTAGGTCCTTCTCTCCACCAGGAATATTTTCCTTTATCCACTGTGACTTTTTCAGGAATTGCAGTCGCCATTCCATTTTCCACATAGACATAAGGGGCCATATCCAGCGAACCAGAATGTCCATAGGCATAATCGAAGCCTAAATCATTTGGGCTATGAGTAATCGCTTTGGAGAAGTCTATATGATCAAAATCCTGGGGATTCCAACCTTCACCCTGGCTCTCTTGCCCATCTTTGATCCCCCAATTCCAACCCAAGTGCCACTTACCGATGAAAGCTGTTTCATAACCTTTATTCTTCAGTACATCAGCAATGGTCGTTCTATCGTCAGGGATCAAAGCATTGGATTTTCCTGTCAGAACACCACTCTTCAACTTACTTCTCCAATTATATCTGCCCGTCAAGAATCCATATCGAGTTGGGGTACAAACTGCCGCCGGAGTATGCGCATCGGTAAATTTCATCCCGTCTTTTGCCAATTGGTCAATATATGGAGTAGGAATTTTACTTTCAGGATTAAAAGCTCCAATATCTCCATAGCCTAAATCATCAGCAAGTATCACAATGATATTAGGTAATTTTTCCTGTTCCGGCTGTTTTGGGGAGCAGGAAAAAATCTGTAAAAGAAGAATTGAGGTAAGAAGAGGAATACAATATTTCATAAAGGACCGAAAGGTATTTGTTGACTAATTTAGGGCAATCAAAAGAAATACAGTCAAGGAAATGATTTTTTCCTTTGGAGAGACTCATTCGGTTTTAGAAATCTTATTAAGCTACATAAAAAGCAGGATATAGAAATTTTGAAGAGATTTCTCCCTCTGGTCGAAATGACTCGTAAACTATAAGATTCATTTCAGGGAAAAATAAAATTCATTGTAGCAAAGAGAATTATAAGCGGCTATGTGGTAGCCATTTCTTTTAATAAAAAAACCACAACTCTTACGAGCTGTGGTTGGGTTGGATCTATTGCAATTAATAATTACCCAAGTGCTTCTGCACCAGCTACAATCTCTAGGATTTCGTTGGTGATAGCAGCTTGACGGGTTCTATTGTACATCAATCTAAGTTCTTTCAACAGTTCACCGGCATTTTCTGTCGCCTTATCCATCGCTGTCATTCTTGCTCCATGTTCAGAAGCATTACTTTCCAAAACGGCTTTGTAAAGTTGAATTTTTAAAGAAGTTGGAACCAATTCTTCGATGATATATGCTCTTGACGGCTCAAGGATATAATCAACTTCAGCCGTTTTTTCTTCTGCTGAATCTTCCTTTGCCATTGGCAAGAACTGTTCTGTTCTTACAATCTGGGTAGCGACGTTTTTAAATTCATTGAATACCAAAAACACTTGATCGAATTCACCAGCAACAAATGAGCTCATAGCAAATTCAGCAGCCTGACGAACATTGTCAAAATTCAAATCCTGAAAAACTTGGAAATAATCAGAAACAATAGCGTGTCCGGACTTTTTGAAGTATTCGTTAGCTTTTTTTCCAAGAGGAAGAATGGTGATATCAGCTCCAGAAAACTGCCCTTTGATAACAGCATTCGTGGCTTTGATAATATTGGTGTTGAAAGCTCCACAAAGACCTTTATCCGAAGTAACAGGGATCAAAAGTACTTTCTTAACTTCTCGCTTCTCCGCATAAACAATATCTGCTGCACCATCAGATGATGCAGAAACATTATTCAGGATATTCGTCAACTTCTGAGAATAGGGACGCATCTGGATGATTTTGTCCTGTGCTCTTCTCAGCTTTGCTGCAGACACCATTTTCATTGCCTTGGTGATCTGCTGGGTAGAAACTACCGAGTTAATTCTTTCCTTTACTTCCTTGAGGTTAGCCATCAGTGATTGCTTTGTAAGCTATAGAAATTCCGATAGGCTGTTATAGCCTACCGGATTTTGAATATTAAATTATGCGTATTTAGGAGCCAATTCAGATGCTGCTTTGGCAAGAATCTTACCTGCGCCATCAATGTCACCTTTTTTGATCAAATCAAGAGCTTCAGGGTAAGAAGCGTCAAGAAGCACATAGAATTCTTTTTCGAATGCTCTCGCTTTTTCTACAGGAACAGTATCCATCAAGCCTTTTGTTGAAGCGTAGATGATTGCTACCTGATGTGCAACAGATACTGGAGAATACTGAGGCTGCTTCAAAATCTCTTGGTTTCTTCTACCTCTTTCGATCGTTCTCTTGGTAGTTGCATCCAAATCAGAACCAAACTTGGCAAATGCTTCCAATTCACGGAACTGAGCCTGATCCAACTTCAATGTACCTGCTACTTTCTTCATGGATTTGATCTGTGCGTTACCACCTACTCGTGATACAGAGATACCCACGTTAATCGCTGGACGAATACCAGAGTTGAAAAGGTTAGTTTCCAAGAAGATCTGACCATCTGTAATAGAAATTACGTTTGTCGGAATATATGCAGAAACGTCACCTGCCTGCGTTTCGATAATTGGAAGAGCGGTCAATGAACCACCACCTTTTACCAAATGCTTGATAGACTCAGGCAAATCGTTCATTTGAGAAGCGATTTTATCAGATTTGTTGATTTTCGCAGCTCTCTCCAACAATCTTGAGTGAAGGTAGAATACGTCACCTGGATATGCTTCACGTCCCGGAGGTCTTCTCAAAAGAAGAGAAACTTCACGATACGCAACTGCTTGCTTAGACAAATCATCATAAACTACCAAAGCTGGACGTCCTGTGTCACGGAAGAATTCACCGATGGCAGCACCCGTAAACGGAGCAAAGAATTGCATAGGAGCTGGATCCGAAGCAGGGGCAGCAACAACAACTGTATAAGGAAGTGCACCACCTTTTTCAAGGGCTGCTACCACGTTAGCAACAGTAGAAGCTTTCTGACCGATAGCGACATAGATACAGAATACTGCTTCTCCTCTATCGTAGAATTCTTTTTGGTTCAAGATAGCATCAATAACTACAGCAGTCTTACCTGTCTGACGGTCACCGATAACCAATTCTCTTTGTCCTCTTCCGATAGGAATCATGGCATCAATAGATTTGATACCTGTTTGAAGAGGCTCAGTAACTGGTTGTCTATAGATTACACCAGGAGCTTTACGCTCCAAAGGCATTTCATATAATTCACCAGTGATAGGTCCCTTACCGTCGATTGGGTTACCCAAGGTATCCACAACTCTTCCCAACATCCCTTCACCTACTTGAAGTGACGCGATTTTCTTGGTTCTTTTTACGGTATCACCTTCTTTGATTTCTTTAGAATCACCGAAAAGTACGGCACCCACATTGTCTTCTTCAAGGTTAAGCACCATTGCTTTCAGACCATTGTCGAACTCAATCAATTCACCGGCCTGAGCCTTAGAAAGTCCATAGATACGTGCTACACCATCCCCCACTTGAAGGACTGTACCCACTTCTTCAAGTTCCGCTTGAGTTCTTGCTCCTGAAAGCTGCTCCCTCAAGATTGCTGAAACTTCATCTGGTCTTACTTCTGCCATGATATGATAAGATTATGATTATTGCTTATTGATTTAATACTGTTTTTCGTAATGATTTTGAATAAACTGAGACTTTAAAACTCTCAACTTGCTACTCAAGGAATCATCAAGCTGACGATCATTTACTTTCAAAACAAATCCACCAATAATGTCTGGATTGATTTTTTCTACCAGCTGTACGTCAGTCATGCCGGAAATTTCTTTCACCACATCCATAAATGCTTTTCTTTGTTCTGCATTTATTTTAGTAGTGGTCGTCAATTCAGCTACCTGAATAGACTTATAGATATTGTATTGAATTTCAAATTCCTTAGCGACATCAATCAAAATTTCTTCTCTGTTTTTTCGGGAAATAATCTCGAAAAAGGTCAGAGTCATTTTTTGAGAAGTCTTCTCTGGAAAAAGAGCCTTCAATACATTCAGTTTCTTTTCTGAATTAACAATCGGATTTTTCAACAAAAGCACAAGGTCATAATTGCTCTTGGCCATTGCAGTCAATTTTTGAAAATCCGCATGCACCTCCTCAAGCTGTCCCTTTTCAAGGGCTAGCTCCATAATAGATTTGGCATAGCGGGATGCTACTCTATGATTTGACATGGAGGTAGATTAGTTTAGCTTAAGATCTTTGATAAATTCATCCACAAGCTCTTTTTGAGCTTTGTCTTCAGACAAATTCTTTCTCAATAATTTCTCTGTTACTTCAAGTGTAAGTGTCGCCACCTGAGTTTTCACATCTGCCAAAGCAGCTTTCTTTTCAGTTTCGATTACGGCTTTCGCATTTTCGATCATCTGAGCCCCTGTCTTCACAGCTTCCGCTTTTGCATCTTCAATCATTTTGGCAGAAGCATCATGCGCTTTTTTCAGAATTGTATCTCTTTCCAATCTAGCCTCAGCAAGAAGTTTCTCATTTTCAGCTTTCAGATTAGCCATTTCATTTCTAGCTGTCTCTGCTGCTTTCAGGGCATTCTCAATACTGCTTTCTCTCTCGTCTAGCGCTGCAAGCATTGGCTTCCAAGCAAACTTGATCAAAATGAAAAGAAGGCCCAAAAAGCCAAATAATTGCCAGAAAATAAGACCGGAACCTGGTGTGATTAAATCCATGGTGGAATAATTTATTTCGGATTGTTCAATAAAAGAAAGAAAAGGGAAAGGCCTAGCGCCAATCCCTCTTCAAAATTTGATTAGCTGATTTCCGCGATATTAAGCGCGATCAACAAACAGATTACCGCTGCGAACAGGGAAACCACCTCGATCAAAGCAGCGATGATCAACATAGCGCCTTGGATCTTACCAGCAGCCTCAGGCTGACGAGCAATAGATTCCATAGCTTGACCACCAATACGACCGATACCTAGGCCTGCGCCAATCGCAACAATACCTGCACCGATACCAGCTCCCATTAGAGCGAAACCAGCAGTCAACAAAATAGAAGTTAACATAAGAGTTAGATTTATAAATTGAACAAAGAAATTACTAATTAATGATGATCGTCATGCGCATGCTCAGCTACCGCTCCACCAATGTACATCGCTGAAAACAGCGTAAATACATAAGCTTGGATAGTTGCCACTAACAATTCGATTATATTGATAAATGTTACCATCAGCGTACTTGCGATACCAATGGAGTAAGATTCAAAGATAAAGGCTAAAGCTATAAAGCCTAAGATGACTATGTGTCCTGCTGTGATCGCTACAAAAAGTCGAACCATCAAAGCAAAAGGCTTAGTAAATAGACCAATAATTTCTACCGGTACAATGATAAGCAACATAGGAATAGGAACCCCAGGAGTAGCAAACACGTGCTTCCAGTAATCCTTATTTCCATTCACATTAGTAATTATGAAAGTTAATACTGCCAAAACCATGGTAACAGCAATATTTCCAGTCATGTTAGCTGCTCCAGGCAATAACCCGAGCAAATTACCAAACCAGATAAACAAGAATAATGTAATCAGGTAAGGGACAAATTTTTTGTATTTCGGACCAATTGAGTTTTTCGCAATCTCGTCTCTAACAAAGATTACAATTGGTTCGATCAATGCAGCCGCACCTTTAGGAGCAACAGCTCCATTTTTCTTGTAGTGATTTGCGGCAGAGAGTGCCAAAGATGCCAATACAATCATGACGATAAACATCATGACCACATTTTTGGTGATGGACAGATCAACAAAGCTAGCGCCATCTACTCTTCCTAAATGATCATGCTCGTCAATGAAATATCCTTCATGTGCAAACTCCTCCCCAAAAGCATGTGTCTCATGATTTTGAAAATCAGAAGAGCTAAAAAACTCTAGTCCTTGGTCTCCAGAATAAACAATAACCGGCAATGGCAAGGTCACATGCGTATGCCCAAAAGTTGCAAAATGCCACTCGTGAGAATCTTTCACGTGATGCATTATAAAACTTGTCTTGTCTTCTTCAGATTCTGCTGCAAATGTTGCAGTGGAGAACGTCAACAGGAATGCTGACAATAATAGACTTAAAACCAATAGTTTACGCGTCATCAACTCTTCTTTTTGAGGGGCTACTTTGAAATCGGGCGCAAATTAGCTAGAAAGGCGTAGATATCAAAAACTAAGTAGAATAAAAAAATGATAAAGAAGTCTGCAATAAACAGAATAATATTTTCCATTCCGGGCCAAACCTCTATCCCAATGAACACTAAAGTGGCAATAAATCTTAAAATCATTGCCAAAACCATGATATTAAAGAAATTATCAGCAAAAGATTTTAGAAGAAAACCATTCAACAAACTGATCAAAAAAGATATTACCAGCATGAAAATGTAAATCTCCCAAATCTTTTCGTGGATTACTTGAGGCAAAAGCCATGTCAAGACCAAAATCAAAATGGCGACCGAAACTGATAACAACAGAAACTTAAAATGGATATTTTTAAAAAGAGACATTACATTTTTTTTGCAAAAATACCCATTTTCCTAAAAGTTTACTCACCCATCCTGTTTCATAGAATTCCACAGCTGGTAAAAAGCTATTCCAATTGACAAAAAACAAAATAAAAGAAGCCAAACAGGGAATTTGATATTGCTTTGCTCCTGAATCAACCAACCAATATAAGTTCCACCTCCTATCACCCCAAAAAGCTGGAAAGAAAGCCCGATGTACTTAACGTAAACGGGTGTTCCACTATTTTTCTGCTCTTCATTTTGGGAGGACTCTTTTGTCATAGACGAAGGTATTGATGGATAAAACTAATAAAATTCTGAATTGATAAATTTGAATAGGTCCTTTAAAAAAAATATTTGAATGTCCACATCGTTCCTTAAGTAAGCCAAAAAACCTATTTTGGTACTTTAATTGGGGAATACTGATTTATGATTAAATTTTCGAGGTTAGCATTGGGCTTATTTATTTTTATCTGTGCCTGTTCATCTGAGCGGAACACCTTTACAAATCGTACATTTCACAATATTACCTCCCATTTCAACGCGTATTACTTAGCCGATGTAAAAATCAATAATGTAGAAGAACTGGTTAAATCCAACTACAATGAAGACTATACTCAGGTTTTACCGGTTTTCATCCCCATCGATTCTGCCTCAATCGAAACTGGGATAGATTCCCTTCAGTCTGCAAGAGAACTTGCTTCCAAAGCAATTGAATGGCATAAAATCAGCAAATGGGTAGATGATAGTTATTATTTATTAGGCAAAATTGATTATCTCCAGGCACATTTTGATGATGCCCAAAACACATTCAAATTCGTCAATGTAAACAGTAAGGATAAAGATCTTCGACACAAAACCCTAATTTCTTTACTCAGGCTTTATGTTGATTTGGGGGAATATGAGAATGCCAATTTCACCATCGATTATCTTTCAAAAGAAAGTGGAATTAACGATAAAAACCGATATGAGCTTTACCGTACCTTGGCCTATTACTATGAAACCAGAGGAGATAAAAATGGAGTAATAGGTGCCTTAGTAAAAGCTTTGGAATATGTGGATGACAGTAAGGAAGAATCCCGAATTAATTTCATCCTTGCTCAACGCTACCAAAGAGAAGGGCTTGATGCCCTTGCTTTTGATTTCTATAATAATTCCTTGGCAGGAAATCCACCATACGAAAGAAGTTTCTTTGCACAATTATATGCCCAACAAGTTGCTGAGCTGAATGCCTCCAAAGACCTAAGAAAGGTGAGGAACTATTATGAGGATTTGTATAAAGATCCTAAAAATAAAGATCTCAAAGATGTGGTAGTTTATGAAATGGCTCTGTTTGAGGAAAAACAAGGGGATATTGAAAAAACGCTAAAATTGCTTCATCAAGCAGCCAAAGAGCCTGGAAGTAATCCCAGACAAAAGGGGTATATCTATCAAAAACTTGCTGAGATCAATCTAGATGAATTTAAGGATTACAGAGCTACTAAATATTATTTGGATAGTGCTTTAACTTTTATCAAAGAAACAGATCCGGTATCAATACAAATTAAAGAGCAGAAGGAAACCCTTGATCAATATGTTTTTCACGTAGAAAGAATTCATTCAAACGACAGTTTGATTAGTCTTTCCAAAATGAGTCCTGAAGAACAAATGTTGATTGCTGAATCCTATATTCAAAAAGAAGAAGAACGGCTATTAGCAGAAGCTGCCGCAAAACAAGAACCTAAAAGCACTGGTATTTTTGATAATTTACTTGCATTTAATGATAGAGGGTCAGGCTCTACATTTTATTTCGATAATTCTGTTGCAATGCAGCAGGGTGCTATAGAATTCTACAGAGAATGGGGAAATAGACCGCTTCAAGATAACTGGAGAAGGAGTGCGGCAAGCTTTCAAAGTACAGAACCTACGATTGCCGCTACGGTAGAAGCAGATTCCACTGCTTTGGATGAATCTGCCAACCCACTGAATCAACTTCCTGACATAGAGACTTTGTTGGCAAAAATACCTAGTTCGGAGGAAGAGCTTTCCAAACTAAATCTTGAACTGGAAGAATCATATTTTGAGCTTGGAAAGCTTTTATATTTTGATTTAGAAGAAATAGAAACCAGTATTGACAATCTTGAAATTCTAATACGAGAATACCCCAATTCATCAAGAAAACCTGAAGCTTATTATTTATTATATCTTGCTCAAAAAGACCGGGGAGGAAATTTTCAGCAATATATAGGAAGACTTAATAATGAATTCCCCAATTCCC
This sequence comes from Algoriphagus sp. SE2, assembly GCF_039563885.1. Classification (NCBI taxonomy): domain Bacteria; kingdom Pseudomonadati; phylum Bacteroidota; class Cytophagia; order Cytophagales; family Cyclobacteriaceae; genus Algoriphagus; species Algoriphagus sp. SE2. The sequence goes on from NZ_JBCLWJ010000018.1 coordinate 9,568, forward strand.
AATATACCTATTCAGTAAATAATCCAGATGCAGCTTCTGGAAACTTAGCCTATTTAGCTTCTTCAAAAAATTATGAAATCGCTTATAATGCTTATTATCAGGGGAACTATAACGAAGCCAGGTCCATTATCAAACAAACGCTGGAAGAATATCCTCTTACGAGAAATACGGAGAGGATTCTACTCCTTGACATTATGGTGACAGGCAAATTAGAAAGTCGTCAGCAATACCGACAAAGGCTTGAAGATTTTATTGAGAATTCAAAAGAGGAGCAATTGATAGAATTGGCAAGAAATATGCTTAGACCCATGTTGTCAAGTGAAGAGTTAGCGGCTCTTAAAAAACCTGACGATTCTGCTTTAGACTCCGCACAATTAGCAGATGCTGATTTAGTGGAAAATGAAGGTGATGAAAATCTTTCGGAATCGCCTTATAAAGTAAATGAATCAAATACTCACATCTTTGTTTTGGTGATGAGTCCGGAAGAAATGGAGGAAGCCTCGGGACTTTTGGGAGATATTGATAATTTTCATTCAAAAAATTTCCCGAATGCTAGATTAAGGACTGGAAACATGAATATGAGCAGCGAAAATGCTATTTATATAATTTCTCCTTTCACAAATGCTGAAAAAGCAAAAGAGTATTATAAAATGTTTTTGAGTGATTTTAAATCCGATGGAATTACAGACATTATAAAATCTAACTCATTTGTCATCTCTATAGAGAATTTTCAGCAGTTGAATAAAACGAAAAATTTAGAAGAGTACAGGACTTTCTTTAAGTCAGTTTATAAGTAATTATGAGTAAAAATTCAAAACCCGAATCATCTAGCTGGGCCAAAAAATTGGTCAAATTCATCTGGCTGGCCTTCTTGGCTGGATTTTTTGGTTTTATCCTCTTTGTTTGGATGGTAAGCGTCAATTTCCTTGGCTTATTTGGATCGTTGCCGGACTTCAAAGCATTGGAAAATCCAGAAAGTGAATTAGCCTCAGAGCTATATTCAGCAGATGGTGTCTTGTTAGGAACTTATTTCAGAGAAAATAGGAGTCCTGTGACCTATGAGGAACTTTCACCAAATCTAGTAAATGCTCTGATTTCAACAGAAGATGTAAGATTCGAAAATCACTCCGGTATAGATATGATTGCAATGATGCGAGTCTTTGTGAAATCTATCCTTTTGGGTCAAGATGCCGGAGGAGGTTCTACTCTTAGTCAACAAACGGCGAAGAACCTATTTAAAACTAGAACAGATGCCTCACAGGGTACTTTGAGCTCAGTTCCAGGTTTGAGAATGTTAATCATAAAAACGAAAGAATGGATTGTTGCGACACAATTAGAAAAGTCCTACACCAAGAATGAGATATTAACTTTATATCTAAATACTTCTGAATTTGGATCTAATGCTTACGGTATAAAAACTGCCGCAAAAACTTTCTTTAACAAAACACCCGCAGAATTAGAAGTACAAGAATCAGCTGTTTTAGTAGGACTTTTTAAAGCGCCAACCTACTATAGCCCAGTTTATAATCCGGAAAACTCTTTAAGGAGAAGAAATACAGTTTTATACCAAATGGTAAAAAATGATGCACTCTCCCAGGAAGAATATGATTCACTATCTCAATTACCGATTGATTTAGATTACAATGTAGCCAATCAAAACAAAGGTCTCGCAACCTATTTTAGGGAGATAGTAAAGGCAGATTTATTGAGATGGGCTAAAGAAAACCTAAAGTCTGACGGTACCTCTTACGATTTATATGGAGATGGACTAAAGGTCTATACCACAATCGATAGCCGGATGCAACGATATGCAGAAGAAGCGGTTGCTGAACATATGGCTTCTTTACAAAAAGCATTTTATGCGGAAATGGGAAATAGGGATCCTTGGGTGGATGGAGACAATCGTGTCATTCCAAATTTCATAGAAGATGCCGTAAAAAGGACAGAAGCTTACAGATTGTTAAAAATCAGATATGGAAATGATTTAGATTCAATTGATTTGAAGCTGAATGAAAAGAAAAAAATGAAGGTGTTCTCCTGGGAAAAAGGAGAAATCGATACGTTGATGAGTACAATGGATTCATTAAGGTATTACAAAAAATTCCTTCAGGCAGGGTTTATGAGTATGGATCCACATACAGGACAAATCAAAGCTTGGGTAGGTGGAATGGATCATAAATATTTCAAATTTGATCATGTAATTCGAGGCAAAAGACAACCAGGATCTACCTTTAAACCTTTTGTCTATGCTGCTGCCATAGAAAATGGTTATAGTCCTTGCTACTCTGTAATTGACCAACCTGTAGAAGTTTATATTCCGGGACAACCTACCTGGAGTCCTTCCAATGCCAATGGAAAGTTTACGTACGAAAAAATGACCATTCGCCAGGCAATGGCTCAGTCAGTGAATTCTGTGACTGCCTATATGATGAAAAAAATTAGTCCAAAGATTGTTGTAGAAACTGCAAGGAGATTAGGAGTTACCAGTGATTTAGAAGAAGTACCAGCTTTGGCCCTAGGTGTAAACGATGTAAGTATCTATGAGATGGTAGGAGCTTTTGGAACTTTTGTCAATAGAGGGGAACACACCACTCCATTCTACATAGATAGAATTGAGGACAAAAATGGAAATGTAATTCAGCAATTCACTGCTAAAAAACGTCCGGCAATGAGTGAAGAGCATGCTTACTTAATGACTTACATGTTGAGAGGTGGATTTGAAGAAGGTGGTGGAACTAGCCAAGGTGTGCCTTATTCTTTACGAGAAGGAAACGAATTAGGAGGCAAGACAGGGACTACCCAAAACGCATCGGATGGATGGTATATGGGTATCAGTAAGGATCTCGTTAGTGGAACTTGGGTAGGTGGCGACGATCGTGCTATTCACTTCAGAAGTTGGCTTTCTGGTCAAGGAGGCCGAACCGCAAGACCTATATGGGTAAAATACATGGAAAAGGTATATGCTGATGAAAGTTTAGGATATACCAAAGGCCCTTTCCCAAGACCGGAGCGACCTTTAAGTATAGAAATTGATTGTGATGTTTATGAAAAAGAAAGTCAACGATTTGCAGATTTTGACTATGATGCTAAAAAGAATGATTTCTAAATTTTAATAAACTCAAAAATAAAAACAGCCTAAATCCAAGGCTGTTTTTTTAATTTTAGACCATGCAGGCATCTTCCTATAGACCCGAAGAACATTTATCTCTCCCAAATCAACCTGGAGTATATCGCTATTTTAATTCAGAAAATGAGCTTATTTATGTAGGGAAGGCAAAAAGTTTGAAGAAGCGGGTATCAAGTTATTTCAACAAGAATTCAGGGGTTAACTTAAAGACCAGAAGAATGGTCAAAGAAATCGTAAGGATAGAAATTACGATTGTGAATAGTGAATTTGATGCGCTACTTCTAGAAAATAATCTGATAAAAAAAACACAGCCAAAATACAACATCCTTCTCAGAGATGATAAAACTTACCCTTATCTACTTCTGACAAAGGAACATTTCCCCAAGATTTTTCAGACTAGAAAAATGATTCCTAAGCGAGGTACTTATTTTGGGCCTTTTGCAAGTGTTAAAGCAATGAACAATGTGCTGGATTTGATAAGAGAGCTTTTTACGATTCGTACCTGTAAGCTGGATCTATCTCCCTATAAAATAGCTGAAGAAAAATATAAGGTTTGCCTGGAATATCATATTGGAAATTGTCAAGGTCCCTGTGTTGGTTTTCAAAAAGAAAGTGATTATTTAAAAGATCTAGAGCATGCAAAACATATTTTAAAAGGTAATCTAGGGTTGGCGAAAACGCATTTCAAGAATGAAATGCAGCATTATGCTGAAAATCTGGAATTTGAAAAAGCACACAAAATAAAAGAGAAACTAGACCTCTTAGAAAAGTATCAAGCCAAATCCCTAATTGCCAGTCCTAGTATTACCAATTTGGATGTTTGTACGATTGTAACTGATGAAAAGGCGGCTTATGTTAATTATTTAAGGATAAAAAATGGAGCATTAAACGTTTCAAAAAATGTTGAGCTTAAAAAACGACTAGACGAAAGTGAGGAGCAATTATTAATCACTGCCCTAGTGCGGCTTCAGGATCAGTTCCAAAGTGATGCTTCGGAGGTTTTGATAAATATTGAGTTAGATGAACCAATTGAAGGCCTAAATCTGACGTTACCGAAAATTGGAGACAAGAAAAAACTTATTGAGCTTTCACTCAAGAATGCCTTATTCTATAAAAAAGAGAAAGCATTGCTCAAAGGCCTCAATGAGGATAAAAAAGACAGAGTAATAAAACAACTTCAAAAGGATTTAAGCCTCCCTGATATTCCGGATCACATCGAGTGTTTTGATAATTCCAATATTCAAGGTACAAATCCTGTCGCAAGTATGGTTTGCTTTTTAAATGGAAAACCTGCTGTAAAAGAATACAGGCATTACCATATCAAAACTGTTGTAGGCGCTAATGATTTCGCAAGTATGAAAGAGATCGTTAAGAGGCGATACAAACGCCTTTTAGAAGAAAATAAACCAATGCCAAAGCTTGTGGTTATTGATGGTGGAAAAGGGCAGCTATCCTCAGCCGTAGAAGCCTTACAAGAACTCGGTGTTTATGGACAAATGCCCATTATAGGCATCGCAAAAAGGTTAGAAGAAATATATTTCCCAGGTGATTCATACCCAATTCATATTGACAAAAAATCCGAAAGTCTTAGGTTGCTTCAAAGAATTCGAGATGAAGCACACCGCTTTGCGATAACATTTCATAGAAAGGTAAGAAGTAAAAATGCATTTGGAACACAATTGACAGCCATTCCCGGTATAGGAGAAAATACTGCCGAAAAACTTTTGTCTCATTTTAAATCAGTAAAAAAAATAAGTCTGGCAAGTCAAAAGGAGATTGCAGAGGTGATTGGAAAAAGCAGAGCAACCGCATTATTTGATTGGATAGAAAAAAATAAAGGGGCTTGAAAGCCCCTTTAATATTATTACCACTCCCAGAGTGTAGTTTCGTATTCTAAGAGTTTATACTCAAATTCAAGAGAATTCAAATAAGCCTGAACCTCCGGATTAGGATTATCTGCATCCACCAAATCTGCTATTAAAGCATCATCTGGATTTGTAAATCTCCTCACAACAGATCGGAATAATCTGGATTCAAAAGCCTCATCATAGGTTAGACTTTTTGAAAGATTCCTAAAATTAATCCACCTTGCTTCTGGATGATCTTTGAAATAATTGTAAAAGTCTTTATACCTAATGAATCCAATTGTTTTTTGGCCTGCGTTTGAATTAGTCTGAGAGGGCATTACCAATTCCAAATACTTGATATCGAAAACCATCTCAGAATGATGTTTGTCAAATACAAAATCCTCTTTGAAGTCCAAGTAATAAAGTTGCTTCACAAAAATACTATCACCTGTAGCATTCAACCAGAAATTATCTTGGAATTCAGCAATGGATAATGGTTGCGTAAAATCTTCATCCGCAAAAACTTCCAATGCATTTTCATCCACTACAGCCTTATAGATTTGGTTTATTATTCCATTCTTTTTAGCATCACCAGATCCATATAGAGATAGATTATACTTTTCTCTTAGATCAATTCTTCTCCAAACCGCAACTTGATACATTTTATCATCCTCACGAATTCTTTTCGCAGAGAAGATTGTATCCATATCAAAGGTTCGATCCCCATAACCAGAAGGATTAACACTAGTTGCAATTTGAGCTTCACTCACTAAAGGAGAAAGTGCCGCTGCAAATAGCAGGGTTAAGATCAATTTTGGAAGAAACTTTTTCATAATTATTCTTTTATCTTAATCCTTAACCCTGAATTATTTTACAGGAATACGGATAATTTGTCTTAATTCAGTAGGAATTTTATTTCCTCTAAAATTTGTTCTTGTGACTTGTCTGATTTCGAAAACAATGTCATCACCGGCTCTAGCACTTTCTAATAAAGAACGCATTGCAAGACTACTACCATTTGAAATCTGAACAGTTTGTCTTGGGACTTCATTTCTAAGTAATCGCATTTCACCACCCGTCACTTCAAAGTTAGCGTCTCTGGCCATGGTTCTACCAAACGTAGGCTCTGGCTTTGCTAGCAATTTAATTCCAGTTAATGTCCCAATTGCCTGAGCTTGACTTAAATCAATCTCACTTCCATTGGAAGCGACCGGAACCAAGCTTGGAGCAGGAACTGGTTTAATATCATACGCTACATCTCCAATTTTATTGCCTCCAGAACTTACCCCGATAGTAACTTTACCGGAAGCTCCAGGAACAACAGTTAATTGACCAGGTCTATTACCTTTGATAGACTGACCATTACTCACTGAGAAATCTGGAGAATATGTATTACCAAGAGCAGGAACTTCGATCAATAATTCGTTTGCACAGTCTGCGTAAAGCTGCTGAACAACTTCTGAAGAAACCTTAATCACTGGCTGAGCAACATAATACTCATATTCTACAGGAAGGACCTGATCTTCACCACCGACATTAGTAATGATTTCACCATTTAATACTCTTTTAGCAAGACCTCTATCGTCATATTCGCTTGCTGGAGGAACGGTAAATTCAATTTTTCCAAACCCATTTTCAACAGAAACAGGTCTTCCATCAAGTGTCATTTCTGGCGCTGCGGAAGAGGAGCTTGAAGCAATAAACATATCACCTTCAAATGTTGTTCCTGCCGCTACCACATTAGATGTTGCTGCGATTCTTGCTTCCAAAATATCCGCTTTGAAATAGAAAGTACCAATACCGCTTAATATTTGTGATAATGCTTCACTCTCAATATTTAAAACTTCGTTTTGATATTGAGAAATCAAAGCCATTACAGCTCCTACTGGTGATTTCACAAAATTTAAAGCCACAAAGTCCTTATTTCTTACTTCACTATCATTAGCAAAAAGAGGAATATCTCCGGCATCTTTTGCAATTGGTTGGAACGTCATATCAATTCCAATTCCACTTAAAATCTGGGAAATCTGAGTAGGATAAGAGTTTAATCTCTCCTTCATTTCTTCCCCTTTGCCATTGTTGGCAAACATATTTCCTGGAATTTCAGTATTCTTCAAACTTGCACTGACGAAGTTTCCTTCTTCATTTTTAGCATTTGATTGAGTTATTAATTGCTGCTTTAAATCCTCTAAATAAGAATAGATTTGCTTAGTAGCCTCTCTAACTTCCTCGGATGCTCCTACTTTTGGAACATCTTTTTCATTATTCCCTTGTTGCTCTACGGTAGATTTGATTGAGCTCACAACGAACTCATTCTTTGCAATGTAATTTTTGGAGGTTCTCTCCATACCGTCGTTCAACAATACAAATTTCTGGAGAATCTGGTTACTTACTTGGAGAGCCAATAAGGCTGTCAATACCAAGTACATCATCCCGATCATCCGCTGTCTAGGTGTCTCTTTAGCTCCTGCCATCTTTATTTTTTTCTATTCTAGATGTTTGAGTGAAATTAACCTTTCATAGCGGATAACATTCCACCATAGATTTTATTCAATGAACTTACGTTTTGATTAAGCTTAGCCAACTCATTTTTGAAAGCTTCAGTTTCTTTTCCTGCTTCAGAAAGTCCTTCCATAGCTGCAGTCATATTTGAATAGAATTTATTCAAAGTCTTCACATGACTATTTGCATCTTGAAGTTCCATTTCATAAACAGCATTCAATGCTGAAAGATTTTTTGTAACAGTTTGCACTTGTGTATGATAAGCTTTAGCATCTTGTGAAGCGGCAGACATTTCTGTCAAAGCAGCTGCAGTTTTGCTGTAAGATGCATTCATGTCAACAAGAGTCTTTGCCGCAGATTTTACATTGGTAGCATATTCGTTAGTAGCAACAGCTGCATCGGAAAGATTTCCCATTTTTTCTGCTGAAGACGCCAAGTTTTTCATTCCTTTTCCAAGACTATCGATTAACTCAGGGCCTATTTTAGCATTTGCCAACATATCGTCAAGTTTCTGAGAAACATTGTCTCCTGATTTAGCTGTTTTTTTGTTAGCAGGATCGCCACCAGATAACTCGGGATATACTTTTGCCCAATCAACCTCTTCATGGCGTGGTTCAAATGCGGAAAGGAAAAAGATCGCAGCTTCAGTAGTAAGACCTATGGTAATCATTAAATTACCTCCGGCCCAATCCAAAATCTTGAACATCGCACCGAGAATAACTACTGAGGCACCGATCCCGTAAATCTTGGGCATTATACTGCCGTAAAACTGTGACTTGAATGAATTGCTGTTACTAGCCATGTGTTAATTTGAAATTAAGGTGTTAGGTTTTTTTATCGTTGGATTTTTACTAAGTGTAGTATTATCTTTTTCTTCTTCTTGCAGATTTCACGTCCATAGAACCTGATCTGCCAATAAATGTCATTACTGTTCTGAATCCAATATGGGCTTGAGCCACATCTTCGTATTCATAAGTTCTGGTACTTGTTTCAAGGAAGTGTGCAATATCTTTCCAGCTACCACCTCTAACTACTTTTCTTGGTTCATTAGGATCGTCATAAACCGGGTTTAAATCCCAAGTAATTGAGCTTGATGTAGCTGCATACGCATCAAGGACCCATTCTGAAACATTTCCTGACATGTTGTATAACCCAAATCCATTTGGTGCAAAAACATCTACAGGTGCTGTATATGGGAAGCCATCATCTATATAATTACCTCTTCCAGGCTTAAAGTTTGCCATTAAGCAACCTCTTTTATTTTTGAGATAAGGACCTCCCCAAGGATACTTAGCTACATCTTTACCTCCCTTTGCTGCATATTCCCATTCTGCTTCAGAGGGTAGCCTAAATGGAGTCATATCAAACTCAGTTTCATCATTAGCTCTCATGTGATAGGTTCTCCATTCACAATATTGTTTTGCTTGATCCCATGAAATACCGACAACTGGGTAATTATCAAAGGCAGGGTGATCAAAATAAAATTCCATCAACGGATCACCGTAATGATAGGAGAAGCTTGTAGACCAAACAGTGGTATCAGGCTTTAACTCATCTAAATTAAAAGTTGGAGGTTCTCTCAAAGTTGTTGGAGTACCTGTTTCAAGCTGGCCATTTTTTACAGCTTCCAAAAATTGACGGTACTTATTATTTGAAACTTCATATTTATCCATGAAAAATTCCGAGATGGTAATCTGCTTATTCATGGAAGATTGGGTATAAGCAATATCTTCATCAGATTGCCCCATCCAAAATGTACCTGCTTTGACAGGAACCATATCAATAGGTAGGTTTTGCTGCCAGCTTTCTCTTTTTGGTACCCCAGTTACTTCTCCTCTTCTATTTGCCTTTTCACTTGCAGTACCTTTTTTATTAAAAAGCCCACAACTTGGTAATAGTGTCGCCAATGCCAAGCCTAAAGTAATTGGCAATAAGCGAGTTTTCATTTTTTTATACATAAATGACTTTTTTGAGTTCATCAAAATAATGTCCACTTTAAAATAGCCTCAAGCTCGAAATTTAGCTGAATTTGACTAACAAATACAAATAACTTGCCAAATTTCTGTTCTACGGTAAAATAGAGTTTATGGTTCAATTAACTTTATTTTAATTCTTAGTTTCCATTTTTTTGTCAGAATCTGAATCTTGGTGTCCTTTGGATTACTCTTTCGATTTGTCTACTGACATCTGCTAAGGTATATCTTAACATCAATTCATGGCTTGTTGGGGCTTTCGCTTCCACTCCACCAATAACCAAATCGAAAGCATAGCCTAATTTTAGGGAATTATCTCTTAAAAGACTGTAACCAAGTATTAAAGAAACTGATTCTTCCCCTCTAAAGGCAATTCCTCCACTGATCTTATTCTGATGTGTAGCAATAACGCTAACATCATAAGAAAAATTATTAAATGAAACTGACTTTATTAGAAAACTAGGTTCAATTGCCAATTGTCCAATTGGCCGAAACCGATACCCCATTAATAAATAGGAGTGATTTTTAAGCTGATTTGCGTAAGACTCATTGCCAAAATCAAAATTAGGCTCATTTAAATGACGACTACTTAGTCCTATATAATAGTCACCTCTATCAAATAACAATCCTGCACTAAAATTCAGATTAATCTGATTTTCTTTACCAGAGGATGGAAGATTAGGCTCCGGGTTGACTACTATCAGATCTCCATAATCTAAAGAACTAGAAAACATCCCCAAAGAAACCCCGAAACTTAAGTTCGCTCGATTTATTTTTTTATGATACGATCCTTGGAGATTAACTTCCAGATTTGAACTTGCTCCTATGTTATCATTAATCAAGGTCAGTCCATATCCGATGTTTTTGGATTCTAACCTTCCTTGAGCAGTTAGTAACTGGCTGACCGGAGCACCACCTTGTCCAGAGGAGGTACTGTAATTTGCCCATTGAGTTCTATGAAGTGCAGAAAACCTAAAGCCTCCATCTTTCCCGGCAAATGCAGGGTTATAATACATGCCATTATACATGTACTGTGTAAACTGGGCATCTTGCTGAGCCAATACAGGAATACTTCCTACACTTATGGTGAAAATTATAACGCTCTTAAAAAAGTACTTCCAGTAGCCGCTTTGATTCATTTTAGCGTGGTTTTTTCTGATCTGAAAACTATTGTAATGATTTAAACTGAAAAACCACAGAAATTGATTCTAAGTTTTACAAATTATTCGCCTTTTTGATATAAAGCTCTAATGCTCCTGTCATACTCGGTGCATTCGGAAGAGGTGCTTCAATATCCAAAATCAACCCTAATTCACGAACAGCTTGGGCAGTAGTAGGTCCAAATGCTGCAATTCTCGTTTTGCCTTGCTCAAAGTCTGGAAAATTTACTTTCAAAGATTTTATCCCAGATGGACTAAAGAAAGCAAGAATATCATATTTCACATCTGCCAAATCAGATAAATCTGCAGCCAAAGTATGATAAATAATAGCCTCTGTAAAAGCTATCCCATTTTTCTCCATATAATCCGGAATTACATCTTTTCGGATATCTGAACAAGGGAATAAATATTTTTCAGATTTGTGCTTTTTGAAATAATCGAATAAATCATCTGCAGTTTTTTGACCCACAAATAATTTACGCTTTCGGATCACAATATATTTCTGTAGGTAATGAGCAGTCTGGTCAGAGATACAAAAATATTTCATTTCTGCAGGCATCTCTATCTTAAAGTCTTTGCAAATAGCAAAAAAATGATCAATCGCATTTCTGCTGGTAAAAATTATAGCAGTATGCTTTAAAATATCAATTTTTTGCTTCCTAAACTCCTTAGGAGGAACTGGTTCTACCTTGATAAATTGTCTAAAATCAATCTTTAAATTATACTTCTCTGCCAACTGCACATAAGGAGAGTTTTCACCCGCTGGTTTTGGTTGTGAGACAAGAATACTTTTTACAGGAATAAATCGGTCTTTGCTAATTGCACTCATACTATTTATTATGCTTTGATCATTCAAATCTATTGACCTAAAATCATGACCCACTTAGCCATGATTAAGAAAGGCACTAATTCTGCGATGCAAAGGTAAGTAAATAAATGGTATTTCTTAAAGCTCAATCTATTCATCATTATTAAGAATAAACTTATTATGCCGGCTATATAAAGCCAGAAAAATACTGACAATGAGAGCCCTATAGCCTCTCTGGAAGAGGAAAATTCATTCACTAAAAAAAATGCAATAACTAATACTAATCCTGCAATTGCCAAAACTACAAGTCTTAATAGATAAAAGAAGTGGGCAAATTCAAGTTTCCCAAGATCAAATAAATAGGCAACAACTCTGATTCCAATAAATTTTAAAACCGTAATTATCAAAAAAGCAAAAGCTCCCAATAACCATAATATCATGAGTGAATTAAAATCTATTCCTATCCAGGTTATTAGCCATTCTTGTCTATAAAAGAATAAGCCTAAAACAGCAACAAGTGAAGTCATTAAATTCACCATCAAAATATAAAATAGCACGTCTACTGAAAAAAATTTCTGTAGGTTTCCAGAATCAGAAAAATCCTCAGCAGTTAGCAAAGATTCCGGGCGAATCATCGCAATGAACAAATAAGGATATGCTAGTTTATATAATGCTAAGATTAGAAGAATAATAAAAACCGCTACAAAAAAGAAATCTCTTAAATCTTGTCTGTCATGTTTTCTTTCTTTTCCAATAATCTCATTCGAATCCGTGCGTATTTCTGACGATGAAGTCTTTTTTAAAATTTTTTTTACAGAAGCATCTCCCAAATCAATTCCTTTTTTGAAGACTATTAATTCTACTTCCCCCGCTCCAAATTCCTTTGAAAGTTCAGAAATGGGTTTGTTAAAAGTTGTATCTCCTTCCGAATAAACCCAGAGTTTCTTACCAATAAAAACAACCGACTTTTCTGGAAACTCAAATGAAAAATTAGCTAATGGGAAGGTATTTAAATCTAGATTTAGGACCAATCTGTCGTTAGGACGTATCCAAGTCTCTTGTGTGCCTTTACTCCATTCCTTATTGTAATCTTGTAATACCTGTGAAGTAGCCAGATTTGTAAAGGAGGCAAAAATCAAGAAAACTGTAAGTAGTTTGAAATAGGTTATTTTCATACTCAAAATCTAGCCAGGTAGCCGAAATGAATTCTGGAATAAGAGAAAGACAAAGGTTGCAAATTAGATTTTCCTAATCCATAAATAAACCTAAAAACTCCATTACCTGTATCTAAATTTATTCCGGCACCGAAAGAAACCGGATAATCTTCTTTGATCTCATAATAAGGATTTTCAAAAAAACCCAAATCAGAAAATACCATTAAGTAAGAATTACCTCCAAAAAACAATCGTTGTTCCATGTTCAAATAGGCATAAGTTTTAGCAAAAAAGAAGTTTTCATTAAACCCTCTAAATGTTTTCAAACCACCTGCTCTGAAGAGATCATTTAATAATAAGTTTTCATTTTGCATAAAACCTGCATTTCCTCTTAACCACATCCCCCAAGATTTTTTCAGGAAAATATGTTTTTCAACTTCAATTTCCGCTGTAAACTGAGGCGTATTCAAGTCAAGATTTTGATAAACTGATTCAGGGATTCCAGTATTTTGAATAATTTTTTTGTTTCCTGCAGCAAATTCCGACTTCAGACGCATTCCCTTGCGCGGGAAAATGGGGTAGTCTAAATAATTTATATCAATTCCAATCCCATAAACATTCCATCGGGAATCAGCTACATCAGGCAATTCTTCAATTTCTCTATAGGCAAAAGTTGAAATCAAATCACTCGCTTTTCTGTTGGTGAAAAATCGAATGGAAGAATAATTCGAAAGCTGATAACCAAAATCAAGACTAAAAAATCGATTTAGAAAAGTAGTGTCTTGCTTCAATAAATTGAAACCTATACTGATGCTTAGGGGAGATCGGAATATAAAGGATTCCTTTGCGCTTATATCCAAAGTCTGGGACTCTTTATTCATCCTTTGCCAATGAACAGCGACATCCCTTCCTTTCCCTCCTAAATGATATAATTCTAAATCTAACTGGCCAGTAATCAATACCTTTCCTGGTTCATTTTCATTAGGAAGCAATCCTATTACTCCATCTATCACATTGACATTTCTGTCACTTAAATAAAATATAGGTCTGGCATTTTTTGTCTGAAAACTAAGCTCTGGTGATTGAGATAACCCAAAGTAAGGAGACCTATTTAGGACTTGACCTGCACTTTCAAAATCATTTTGAGAAAAGGGTTCTCCTGGTTGTATTCTAACCAAATTCTGTACATACCGAGGTGAGGTTTTTGTATTTCCTAAAATTTGTACACTATCCCAAGTAATTAAGGGGCCTTCAACTAAATCGATAGAAGCAAAAATCTGATCCCCCTTTCGCTCCAAGCTATCTAATTTAATGGTAGCAAATGGGTATCCCCTATTTTCTAGATCTTCTAAAACATCTAAAGTCCATTGATTCCATTCCATAAATCCGGAATCAGGAATGGGCTTCTTTTGAATTAATTCCTCAGGGACATTCCCAGTCTTTATTTTGCTAAGACTAAATTTCTGCCCAAGATGTAATTCGTAAACTAATGAATCATTCCTTTCTGATTCTTTCTCCCAAAATGCTGATAGGTAACCCTTATTATTTTCTTCAATTAAGATTGAATCTAATTCCTCCTGCATCTTTGACTTCTCAACAAATAGTTTCCAATCCATTAACTTGGAAGAATCAGACCTTTTCCACTGAAACCACACCTGCGATTGTCCCAAAGAATAATTTGAGATCAAGAATATCAGGATGACCAGAATAGAACAGTACCTCTTCAAAGGATTTCAGGATTGATTATATTCGCAAAATAACAGAATTCCCTTGGCTGGCATCTACATCCATATTCCCTTTTGCAAGCAAGCTTGCCATTATTGTGATTTTCATTTCGTCACCAATTTGGAAAGCATGGAAGAAATGATTGAAAAAATAAAGGTGGAACTCATCTTGAGAAAAGACTATCTAAATGGGGAGAGGATTGAAACTGTTTATTTTGGAGGCGGAACTCCCTCTTTGCTAAAGCCAAAGATGATTGAATCAATTCTTGATATCATTCATAAAGAATATAATTCGGATTGGAAGGAGCTGACTTTAGAATCAAACCCGGATGACCTAAGCAAAGAAAATTTAAGTGCTTGGAAAAGCTTGGGCATAGATCGCTTGAGTTTAGGAATACAAAGCTTCAATTCGAAGGTTTTAAAGTTTTATAATCGGGCTCACTCAGCACAGGAATCTAGAGAAGCAATCGGGAAATCTAGGGACATGGGATTTGATAAATTCAGTTTAGATCTGATTTATGGTTTCCCGTATAAAGACCATTCCATCTGGCAAAATGATTTGAACGAAGCTTTATCATTGGACCCCGGACATATCTCGAGCTATGCTTTGACTATTGAGCCAAAGACCGCTTTGGGAACTTGGGTACGAAAAGGGAAGTTTGAGGCGCCAAATGAGGATTTCGTGGCAGAGCAATTTGAGTATTTACAAAAAGCCACGGAAGATACGGGTTATATTCAATATGAAATCTCAAATTTTGGCAAACCAGAACAATTTGCATTGCATAATACAAATTACTGGAAAGGAGTCCCATTTTTAGGTGTCGGGCCAAGTGCCCATTCTTTTGATGGCAAAAACAGGGGTGCAAATCCCAGAAATAACTCCATCTATATCAAATCCCTAAATGAAAATAAATCCCCATATGAAGCGGAGGATCTAAATGAGGAAGATTTATTAAACGAATACATTTTAACTGGACTTAGAACTATATGGGGAATCGATTTTAGTAGGATCCAGAAAGAATATCATGTTAATCTAAAAGAGAAAAAAAAATCCATTTTAGATCAAATGAATAAGGAGGGTTGGCTATTATGGGATAACAATAAGTTATCTTTGAGTAAAAAAGGAAAGCTTATTGCAGATAGCATTGCATCAGCACTTTTTACCTGAACCAAAGCATGATGAATAAAAAAAATCCTTTAAGCAGAAAGAAAGAAGTTGCCCCATTGGAGGCAGCATTTAAGGATTTGTTAAAAGCTTATCGATTGGAGGATAAATTCCAGGAGAAAAGTTTGGTTCAATCTTGGCCTGAAATAGTTGGAAAAACCATTGCGGACAGAACCACCTCTGTCTTTGTGAAAGAAAAGAAACTTTTTGTGAAACTAACTTCGGGTCCAATCAAAAAAGAACTCTTGATGAATAAAGGAAAAGTGATTTCTTTGATTGAGAATAAGTTTGGAAAGGGGATTATCGAGGATTTGGTATGTTTTTGAAAGAAATTAGTTCTTCTCTGTAAAGTTTACTTTTTTTAACATCCATTTTGTAATCAAGCCATTAGTCCCGGTCTTAATTTATTTCACATTGAGTATTATTGTGGGACGAAATCTATGATCAAATTACCATCCATCCATATTGGAAAGCTCAGCATGCTCCTGGCCATTTTGGTTTGGTTGTCTTTGCTTTTTGTGGATTTGGTCAGGTTGTTTGGTTTATTGAATGAACTTGAATCAGGAATAGCCAGAGAATTTACATGGGTTTTAGAAATTCTATTTTTCTTGAACGTCTATCTTTTTTATAACTATTCAATCAGTAAAAACAGTCAAAACAATTTCCTCAATCTGATTTGGAGGGCTGCCTCTACCGGAATTGTAGCTGTTTTTGTGTCTTTAATGATCAATTTGTTCTATTCCTTACTAGGAGATAGCAATCTAGCGAATGATCCCTTTCTAAATAATTTTTTCTATCACGTCAACTTTGCACTTATTTCAGTTTTTTTGATTTCCAGCGCATTGCTTTGGAAACATTTGATATTATATCAAAAAAGTAAGCGGGTAGTCAAGCAATGGCAAGCATATGAAATAGCTATGCTCGCTGCGATGTTTTTGGTATTCTTGAATAACAATACGGTTGATTACAGCTTTTTATTTGGTCTGGTTCTATTAATCGGTTTTGGGATCATTCTTTCAGCAAACTTAAAATGGATTCCCTACCTTACTTTCAGAGAAAAATGGAAATCCCTTCTTTTTCTATTTATAATCATCAACTGTTGCGGTTATCTGTTTTATCAGGTTCAAAAGTACAGTGACAGAACCCTATATGTAGTAAATCTTACGGATAACCTATTCCTGATTTCTCTTTTTAGTTTCATTTTCATCTATGCTGTTTTTTGCTTTTTAGTCACGCTTTTTAACCTTCCTACTTCATCAGTATTTGAACAAAAGCTGAAAGAGGCAATTAATTTTCAGAGATTAAGTCAATCAATCCAGCCTGAGGAAAGCGAAGAGCAAGTTTTGGATATTCTTGTCGACTCTTGTATGAGTGCATCGTATGCGGACGCTGCATGGTTGGAATTAGGAGATTTGGAAAGTTCAAAGGGGGTTCTTCAAGAAAGGTGGTTGGATACTGCCCTCAGAGAAGAGCTTAGTGAGCTGATCCAAAATCAAAAAGCAGCACAGGATTGGGCTCTAAACAATCGCCCCGAAAATCTAAATCCACTTACGCTTAAGCTCAATCATACCCGTTTCGAATCTATCTTGTTAGTTCCATTGGTGATTAACAAATTGGCAATAGGAAGGTTGGTTCTTTTAAAAGAGGTAAGAGATGGTTTTAATAAAGAAATGGTGAATATCATCAGTACATTTGTGCGTCAGGCATGCATTGCTGTGGAAAACCATAGGCTTCTGAATCAAGCTATTCAAAATGAACGATACCAAGAGGAACTTAAGATTGCACAGCGAGTTCAGAAATCTCTTCTACCTACCAAACTTGATCATAATGAATCCTTCGATATAGTAGCCTTTTCCAATGCTGCAGATGAAGTAGGAGGAGATTATTATGATACCTTTAAACTTGATGAGGAACGTTTCGTTATGATCATCGGTGATGTCTCAGGAAAAGGTACTTCCGCTGCGTTCAATATGTCACAGATGAAGGGGATTTTTCAAAGTCTCATTCAACTGAATCTAAGCCCAGCCCAATTTATGATAAAAGCCAATGCCGCTTTAAGCCGTTGTCTTGAGAGGAACCATTTTATCACCGCGTCCATATTTCTAATCAATACACAAGAAAAAACAGTTTGTCATGCCAGAGCTGGCCATGTTCCCACCTTGATGCATCAGGTAAATGAAAATAAATCAGATTATCTGGGGATTGATGGACTTGGTTTGGGGATTTTGAGAAACAAGCAATACGAAAATCACGTTGAGGAAAGAACATTCTCTTATTCATCGGGAGATGTTTTAGTCATGTTTACAGATGGTATTGTTGAAGCAAAAAATGAGAAATCTCAGCAGTTTGGATTTGAAAGAATTAGAACTTTGTTGGAAGTATACCACACATTAAGCCCCAAAGAAATCCAGTCAAAAATTATCGATTCCTTACACAGTTATGTGGGAGGAGATGGTCTAATCGATGATGATTATTCCATTATGGTAGTCAAATTTTCAGATCAATAAAGAAATCCGCATAAAACATGCTTACGATAGAAACTCAAAAAGAAGACAATCACGATCTATTAATTATTAAAGGAGAGATAGATGCCAGTAACTCTGTTATGCTGGATCAAAAAATGTTGGATTTAAAAAATGCAGGTTCAAAATCCATTTTGGTAGATGGAAGTGGGCTTGAATATATCTCCTCTGCCGGTTTAGGTGTTTTTATGTCCTATTTGGAAGATTTTCAAGAGGAAGAAATAACCCTTAAAATTTTCTCTCTTTCTCCTCGCGTTTTTGAAGTTTTCAAGATTTTGGGATTAGATCAATTAATGTCCATTTATGACTCAAAGCAAGCAGCGCTAGAAGTTTAGGAATGAAATATCAGTTAAAAATATATTGCAATACAACTGCATTGGCAGATCTCAGAGGTTTTCTCCAAACGACTCTGAGAGAACTAAATTTATCTGATAAAGATCAGCATCAGCTGACCTTAGCCGTAGAAGAAGTTTGCGCCAACCTGATCATCCATTCCCATCACTGCAATGGCTTAGATCAAATAAAACTTGAAGTTCAAGAAACACCCGAAAAATTAATTTTTGAAATAACCGATAAAGGAAAAGCTTTCAATCTTCTCGATTATGAAGTCCCTGACTTAAAAAAAGTTGTCAGCGAAAAGCGAAAAGGAGGATTAGGCATCATTTTGGTAAAGACTATTATGGACGAAATAGAATTTGAGTCAAAAAAGGGAAAGAATACCTGCAGACTCATTAAGTGGTTTCGATCCTAATTCTTGTTAAATCACAGACTTAACATTCATTTCCCTTTATTATCTGATAAATTTGTAAAATTGCACTGAAATTAAGCACCAGTTCATGAACAACCGAACAATTTCGGCACATCTTCTTTCTCTACTATTTATTATAGCGTCCACCTTTCCTGCGTTAGCATTAATGCAAACCGTAAGTCAGGATGAAACGCTATTGTCGATTGGGGGAAAACCGATTGAAAAAGATGAATTAATCTACCTCATTTCGAAGGGGCAGGATTCAGCTCCTTCTTCAAGTGGAATGTCCAGAGAGGAATTCGAAGACAATCTAAACCTATTTGTCAATTATAAGCTTAAGGTTCGGCATGCTGAAGAACTTGGATTGGATAAAACCGATGAGTTCATCAATGAATTTGAATCATTTAAAGAAAATCTTAAAGCTCCTTATTTGATTAAGAATTCATTAGAAGAAGGCGAACTTCGCAAAGCTTACTCAAGAATGCAGGAGGTAATCAGAGCAAGCCATATTCTTTTTGAATTTCCACCAAATGCAAGTAAAGACGATAGTCTGATCGTCTTGAGAATGGCCTTGAAAATTAGAGACAAAATAAATTCAGGAGCAGATATCAATGAGCTAGCAGTCGAATATTCTGATGATCCCTCGGCAAAGGTTAACAAAGGAGATCTTGGTTACTTTACAGCTTTGCAAATGGTCCAACCCTTTGAAGATGCTGCATTTTCATTACAGCCTGGAGAGGTTTCCGACCCTGTCATGACAAATTTTGGCTATCATATTATTAAAGTCCTTGATAAAAGACCGAATCCAGGTCAAGTGAGGGTCTCTCATATTTTGGTAAGAATAGATGAGAATGATACAACCAGCGAAAACTTGGCTAGAAGAAAAATCGCTGATATCTATACCGAAATCCAAAAAGAAAGCACAGTCTGGGAAAACATTGTTAAGAACTATTCAGAAGATCCATCTTCAAGTCAAAACGGAGGGTTGCTACCTTGGTTTAGCGTAGGCTCCATGATTCCTGAATTCGAAATGGCTGCATTTTCATTGACGGAAATTGGGGAAGTTTCACCACCAGTTCGTACAAAATATGGATACCATATTCTTCGCTTGGAAGATAAAAAATCCATTGACTCTTTTGAAGATTTAGAAGAAAGTATCCGGTCAAAAATCATGAGAGATTCCCGCTCCACCATGATTCAATCACAAGTAATGGCTATCCAAAAATCCAGATATAACTTTGACGAAAATGAAGTTTCGGTAAAAAATCTGGAAAATGAATTAAAAACTTTCACCAAATCTCAGCTTCCGGGTGCAGTTGCAGCAAAGGGGTTAGATAAAGATGAGTTATTTACCCTTCAAGGTATAACTTATACGATGGATGACTTAGTGAAATTTATAGAGGATGAAGAATTAAGTATAAAAGTTAAAACAACAATGTTTGATGCTTGGTACGATCGATTTACTGCTTCTATCTTGAATAAAGCTGAAGATGCTGATATCCTTACTAACAATAAAGATTATAAAATGCTTTTGAATGAATACCATGATGGCATTTTACTATTTTCTCTAATGAATCAAGAGGTTTGGCAAAAAGGAATTCAAGACTCACTAGGTCAGAGAGCCTTTTATGAGGAAAATATTCAAAACTATCAATGGGATGATCGGGTAAATGCATTCATAGTGAAAGTACTTGATATCAACCAACTCGAAGGAGCAAGAACCAAATTGAAGGGTCAAACTATTTCTCAAGACTTGATTCAGGTATTCAATACTAATTATAAAACTAAGACACCACTTGCATACCAAACTGAAGATGGCTTGATAGAGTACAAAAAGCACCCTATCCTTTCTCAGGCCGAATTGACTGAAAGCTATCAGGAAATTGAAGCGAATGGACATTTACATATCGTACTATTGGGTGAAAAAATTCCAGCAGGTCCTAAAAGATTTAATGAAACAAGGGGGCTGGTGATCAAAGATTACCAAGAGCAATTGGATAAATCGCTGATTGCAGAACTTAGAGAAAAATATCCAATAGAAATCAATGCAAAAGCAAAAGAAGAAGCTTTTGTATCTCTCAATCAATAATAAAGACTGAAAACTTACTGAACCGAAAAAAAGGTTTGAACGAATACCAATGAAAATATTTAACCGATTTACACTTACTTTTCTGGCATTTTCAATGCTCTCATCTTTGGCAGCACAGGAGGAAAATCCAACTGCAACTGGGCAGGTTTTGGATAAAATTGTCGCAAAAGTAGATAATTATATCCTTTTGGAATCAGACATCCAGAAGACCTATTTGGAGGCTTTGGCGCAAGGACAACAAGGAGTTACTCCTCCTACTAGATGTGAGGTATTTGAGACCTTGATGGTCAATAAATTAATGGTCGCAAAAGCAGAAATAGATTCAGTAATGGTTACTGATGCAGAAGTAATGCTTCAAACCGATCAGCGATTCAACATGGTCATGCAGCAATTTGGCGGAAATGAGGAAACTCTTGCTGAAATATATGGAAAAACAGCAGATCAACTAAAGTCTGAAATTGAAGAAGTCATTAGAGAGCAGTTGGTCGTTCAGCGTATGAGAGGTGTAATTACAGAAGGTATTAGTGTATCTCCTGCTGAGGTAAGGGAGTTTTTTAAAAGTATTCCTAGTGATTCTCTTCCATTCTTTTCTGCTGAAGTAACGGTAGGTCAACTTGTCAAAAAACCAGACGTAAATCCTCAGATTAAAGAGGATATCTTCAAAAAACTACGTCAATTTAAGCAAGACATATTAGATGGAAAAGCAGACTTTGCTGACTTAGCTAGAGCCTATTCTGAGGATCCAGGTTCTGCAGCACAGGGTGGTGATCTTGGTTTTTTCAGAAGTGGAGAACTTGCCCCTGAATTTGAAGCTACGGCAATGGAATTAAAACAGGGTGAAATTTCTGATCCTGTGGAAACTGCATTTGGAATTCATTTGATTCAACTTCTTGAAAAAAGGACAGGCACATATAACACTCGTCATATTTTGATGATTCCAAAGGCCTCTGAGGAGGACTTGCAGAAAGCCGAAAGATATTTGGATAGTTTAAAAACAGAGATTCAGGCTGGTAAAATTGAATTTGCAAAAGCAGCAAAAGAGTACTCGGATGACAGAGGTACTTCCGACAATGGTGGATTCTTTGTAGATCCGGCAAATAATTCGAAAAGGCTAACACTTCGTACACTGGAGGATCCGGTGCTTTACTTTACCTTAGATAGTATGGAAGTAGGTACGATTACAAGGCCTATTAGATTTGAAGACCCTAGGGAAGGAACCAAAGTAAGAATCCTTTATTATCAATCTAAGTATCCTGCACACCGTGCAAATCTCGAAGATGATTACGAAAAAATGAAGGCTGCAACACTTCGTAAGAAAGAAGATGAATTATTGTCAGAATGGTTTATTACTGCCAAGGAAGATGTATTCATTGATATTGATCCAGCTTATGATCGATGTAATGCCCTCCAAGATAGGTAAGTAGAAATAAACCCGGAAGATTCTACTTCCGGGTTTATTTTATTTCTTCCCAAAAAGTGCTTTAAGGGCCATTCCAAATTGTTTGAGCCCTTCCCTAAAGAAGCCTTTAGACTCCTTTAACTTTGGCTCCAACTCCTCTTTTTTCTCTTTAAATTCTTTTTCAAGTAGGTCTTTCCCCTTTTTTAATTCAGCTTCAAGTGTAGTCTTATTTTCTTTTAGCTCTTGAATTTTCTTTTCAATATCATCTTTTACTTCGGAACCTGCTTCGGAACCTTTCTTAACAAGTTCTTCTATCTTATCACCAATTTCTCTCAATACTTTTTCGATATCCTTGGTTGTTGATTTTTTCTCTTCCATATCTCAATTGGTTTAATCCGTTGATTCACATCAATTTAATGAATTTTTCGGTAGTGTGTATACTCTTTGAAAATACTCCTAAAATCTAGCCTTCTACCGATTCTCCAGCTTGGGTCTGCTTTTCATATAATTCTGCATAAACTCCCTTTTCGGCCATGAGAGACTTGTGATTTCCTTTTTCTACTAATTTCCCATCATCTAATACAATGATCTGATCGGCTAATTTGGCAGAAGAAACCCGATGAGAAATAATTATAGAAGTTCTATTCTTCATTATCTTTTTTAAAGCATTCAGAATTACATTCTCGGTTTTAGTATCCACAGCTGACAAACAATCATCCAGAATCAGAATTTTGGGTTCTTTTGCAATCGCTCTGGCAATAGAAACCCTTTGTTTTTGCCCTCCTGATAAAGTAATCCCTCTTTCTCCAAGCAAAGTCTCAAAGCCTTTTGGAAAGTCTATAATATTTTGATATACATCTGCATCTTTAGCTGCTTTATGGATTTTCTCTTCATTTGCTTCATCCAATCCAAAAGCAATATTATTACCTATGGAATCGGAAAAAAGGAATACATCCTGCGGAACATATCCAATTTGCTTCCTTAAACTCGACACATTATACTTCTCTATGGATTCATTATCGATTTTAATTGATCCCGAACTAGGATCGTACATTCTCATGAGTAGGTTGGCAATGGTAGACTTACCAGATCCTGTTGTTCCAATGATTCCTAATGTTTGTCCTGATTTTATTTCAAAGCTTACATTGTCCAATGCCTTAATTCCAGAATCAGGATAAACAAAGCTCAAATTCTCAATCTTAATCTCACCATCAATCTCTCTTTCCAAATTCTCAGTACTTATAATATCATTTTTCTGATCTAGGAATTCATTAATTCTGGTTTGTGAAGCAGCGGCCCTCTGAACAATACTTGTCACCCATCCTAAAGATGTAACCGGCCAGGTCAGCATATTAACGTATAAGATAAATTCAGCAATTATACCGTAACCTATTTGGCCACTGATCACTTGCATGCCCCCCACATAAACTGTAATAATGGTGGATATCCCTACCAAAGCCATAATAATAGGGAAAAACAGGGCATTAACTCTTGTCAGTCTAATTGACTTTACCTTGTAGTCTTCACTCGCTTTTTCAAAATCTCTGGCACTGTCCTCTTCTCTAACAAAGGCTTTGATCACCCGAATCCCTGAAAATGCTTCCTGTACAAAAGTGCTGAGCCCTGAGAGACTCCTTTGAATTTTTTCGGATCTTTCATTGATCAAATTATTGACAAAATATATACTTAGTGAAAGTACAGGTAATGGCAATAAAGAATATAGGGTCAATTCGGGATTTACAGAAATCATATAAGAAATCACCAATGGGAAAAGAATCAAAAGATTCAAACCATACATAATAGCAGGCCCAAGATACATTCTAACTCTACTGACATCTTCAGTGATTCTCGCCATCAAATCACCCGTACTATTTTTTCTGTAAAAGCTTAATGGAAGATTTTGATAATGCTCAAAAATCTCATTCTTCATATCATATTCAATTCGTCTGGACATGATGATGATGGTTTGACGAATTAAAAAGAGGAAAAATCCTCTCAGCAAAGCCATTACCAAAATCAAAATTCCAAAAATGAAGACAAACTGAAGAAAAATTTCTCTAGCATTTTCGCCGACACCCCCCAACTCCAAAGGCTTATAAATCGAAAAACTTTCTACCACATAATCTATGGCAAGTCTTACCAACTGGGCAGGTATAATTACGAAAATGTTTGAAATAACCGTAAATATTATTCCCAAAAGCAATAATCCCTTGTATTTGTACAGGTACTTATTAAGTCTCCAAAGCGGCTTCACCAAATAAAAATTTTAAAATCGAGAAATATGTTTGTAGAAACTAGATAAATTAATTCTTTGAAGGCCAATAAAAGTATTTAATTTTGTATCAGCCTTTCTATCTAGGTTAAGTCCCAAATATAACACATTCTAAAAAGCTAAGTTCACATGTTAGAGATTAAAGCTACCGAAACTGTGCAAGAAAGCTCCATCTTTGGACAAATCAGCACCATGGATCATGAGCAAGTCGTGATTTGCCATGACCAACCCACAGGGTTAAAAGCAATTATCGGCATTCACAATACTGTGTTGGGACCAGCACTTGGTGGAACCAGAATGTGGCCATACGCTAGCGAAGAAGAGGCGATCACAGATGTCTTAAGATTATCAAGAGGAATGACCTTCAAGAATTCTTTGGCAGGATTGAATCTTGGCGGAGGAAAAGCTGTGATTTTAGGTGACCCTTCCTTAAAAAATGAGGCATTCATGAGAAGGTTTGGTCGATTCATAGAAAGTCTCGGAGGAAGATATGTAACCGCTGAAGATGTCAATATGAGTACAGCTGATATGGAATATATCAGAATGGAGACTCGTCATGTAGCTGGTCTACCTGAGATCAAAGGTGGTGCAGGAGATCCTTCTCCGGTAACAGCATATGGTACCTACATGGGTATGAAAGCTGCAGCAAAAAAAGCTTTTGGATCTGACTCTTTAAATGGAAAGAAAATTGTCGTTCAAGGTGTAGGTCAAGTTGGTAAATATTTAATTGAATATTTAGTAAAAGAAGGTGCCGAAGTAATGATCACAGACATCTTTGAAGATAAACTAAAGCAGGTAGCAAAAAATACCGGGGCAACTGTTGTTGATCCTAACGTGATTTATGACCTCAACATGGATATTTATGCACCTTGTGCTTTAGGTGCAACCATTAATGATGAAACCATAGACCGTTTAAAATGTAGTGTTATCGCAGGTGCTGCAAACAATCAATTGAAAGATGAGGCCAAGCATGGAAAGATCCTTCTAAAAAAGGGAATTGTATATGCCCCGGACTTCCTGATCAATGCTGGAGGAGTAATTAATGTAGGTGCAGAATACCTTGGTGACTATATCAAAGAGATGGTTTACCAGCAAACCGAAAAAATCTATGATACCTGTTTGGTGATTCTGGAAAAATCAAGTAACGAAAATATTCCTGCCCAACAAGCAGCGATTGAGACTGCAAAAGCAAGAATCGCGGCAATGGGTAGTGTCAAATTGCCATTCTAAGCAATTACCAAATCATTTTAGAACCACCGATAAGGAATTTTCGGTGGTTTTTTTGTCTACAAAGCCATGGGTATACCCCATGCAAATTACCTATATTTGCAACTCCATTTAGAAGATATGTTAAATAGAAGAATACTTAGGGTCAAGGCATTCCAAAATCTTTATGCTTATGAACAGTGTAAAGGATCCAATTTAAATCTAGCTAAAGATTTTATTAAGGAGTCTTTCTCGCCCGACCTCAATAGTATGGAGGTTCAAGATAAGGTAGCATTAAATGAGGAAGCAAAACTTGCTTTGAAGCTATTTGAAGAAAACCTGGGAAATAAGGAAGCTTTGAAATCCAATGAGGCTTCGCCAAAAATCAAAAAAGTCGTTTTAGAAGCTTTGAAACAATTCAATGCAGCTAATAAAAAGGATAGAGACTTTTTATTAAAAAATATGGTTGTCTCCGCCGAAAGAATCCCCCAGCTCTATTTAATAGCTATTGAATTACTGCAAGCTTTTGCAAAACATGTGGCAAAGGAATTTGACAAAAAGAGAAAATTCAATCGGGATGATCCTGCCGGATTTGCCAATGAATTGAATTTAGCTAATAACCAGGTACTGAAGCATATTCGTGAATCAGATGCATACATGGCAGCTGTAGCGCGTAATAACGCCAATTTAGACGACTTAGAATTGGAAATAAGTCAGTGGTTTAGGGACTATGTCAAACCGTCTGAAGAATATCAGTCTTATATAAGTATCTCAAACCCTACCTTAGAGCAGGATTTTGAGCTTGCGGATCAACTTCTGAAAAAAATCATCTTTAAAAATGAGGTAATTCTAAATTACTTCTCAGAGAAAGATTTGAACTGGACAGAAAACAAGTCTGTTGTTAGAAGTCTAGCATCAAAGGTTTTAAAGAATTCATCACTTTTGGATGAGTCAGAAAGCAGCCAACTTCCTGAGATTGCTATGAACTGGGATGAGGATAAGGAGTTTTTTCAAAATATCTTTAACTTCACCATCGAAAATGATGAATTAAGTAAAGAGCTAATTTCTCAAAAAACTAAAAATTGGGATATTGAACGGTTGGCTTATACTGATAAAATCATTATTTCTATGGCTTTGGCTGAGATGAAGAATTTTCCAAGCATCCCGGTCAAGGTCAGCATAAACGAATATATTGACATCTCAAAAACATATAGTACTCCAAAAAGCAAGCAATTTGTAAACGGATTATTAGATGTCATGTCAAAAGAGCTAACCGAAAGTGGTGAAATCCGTAAAAGCGGTAGAGGACTTTTGGACAATAAATAATAATATTATGAGCAAGAACAGTAACAACTCATTTCTAGCATTCCTCATAGGAGCTGGAGTAGGTACAGCAATAGGAATACTCTTTGCACCTGATGCAGGAGGAAACACACGTGACCGATTGACTTTCAAACTTTCGAAGTATAAAAAGGAGTTAGAAGATCTGGTAGGTGAACTTGTGGAAGGTAAAGAAA
This sequence comes from Algoriphagus sp. SE2, assembly GCF_039563885.1. Taxonomy (NCBI): domain Bacteria; kingdom Pseudomonadati; phylum Bacteroidota; class Cytophagia; order Cytophagales; family Cyclobacteriaceae; genus Algoriphagus; species Algoriphagus sp. SE2. Next base: position 36,781 of record NZ_JBCLWJ010000018.1, read on the forward strand.
CGCACTTCAATGAAGCAAAAACGGAAGGCAAGCGTGTTATCACTGAAGCTAAAAATAAGGCAGAAAATCTACTTAATGATGTCAATAAATTAATCGATCAAATAAACCAAGGAGATAATTAATATGAAAATCAACATGTTAAGTGTTGCAGCACTTTCCCTATGCATAGCTCTGGGGACTTCCTGCAGCCAGAAAAGCGACCAAGACGCAAAAATAAAAGCTCTTGAAGAAAAAATTGCTGCTTTAGAAACCGGCAATACTTCTATAACTCCTGTGAATGCGCAAGCTTCTCAGGCAGCAGATCCTAGCACTTTAGGTCAATTTCAATTTCCTGAAATGGAATATGATTTTGGTAATATCAGCGAAGGTCAGATCATTGAGCATGAGTTTAGCTTTGTGAACTCTGGACAAGCACCTCTAGTAATATCAAACATCACAGCATCTTGTGGTTGTACTACTCCGGATTGGACCAAAACTCCAATTAAACCAGGAGAAGAGGGATTTGTAAAAGTTGTATTCAACTCAACTTCTAAGCGTGGAGCACAAGCTCCAACTGTAAGTATTCAAGCAAATACAAACCCAACTGTTACCAGATTGAGAATGAAGGGTACAGTGACACCAAAAGTAGCTGGTGCTTCTGCTCCAGTAGGCCCAGTTAAAAAATAAGTATGATTACTACAGTATTAGCACAGGCCGCTGCTGGCGGTAGCGGCATTCTCGGACAAGTTTTCCTGTTCGGTTCTATAATTCTAATCATGTATTTCTTCATGATCAGGCCGCAACAGAAAAAACAAAAAGAGAGCAAAAAATTTATTGAGGAAATTAAAAAGGGCGACGAAGTAGTAACAATCGGAGGTCTACACGGAAAAGTAAACACAGTTGACGCCGATAAAGTCGTTCTTGAATTAGACAGAGGTTTAAAAGTAACTGTTGAGAAATCAGCAATTTCTTTAGACTTCTCCAAAAAAACGACACCAAGTAAATAAATTGAATTTTGCCGGAAACAAAAAAATCCTCAAAAAGGATTTCTCCTAAAAAACTCTCTGATCTGAAAGTGGTAGTTCTCTGCATTGCAGCAGCTACCACTTTTTGGATTTTAAACGCCCTGAATAAGGACGATTATAATACTATTGTAGATTTTCCAATCGAGATGGTTTACAATAGTGAGGCTTACATGCCAGTCAAAAAATTACCTACTAGTATTGAAATTGAGATCAATGGGAACGGTTGGGATTTATTGAGAAAATACTTCAATATTAACGAGAGTCCATTTCCTATTGAATTAATCAATCCCGCTGAAAAAGACTATATACTAACCTCTGACCTAAAGAGAACATTGGGAGATTTTCTGAGCCCAACTCAGCTTATCTCAGTTCTTGAAGATTCTATTAAATTCCAGATAGATGAAATCCAAACAGTAAATCTTAGACCTGTATTAGATTCATTAAGCTATTCATTGGCAAATAATCATCGAATTCTTGATGAGATTAAATTCATCCCCGAGACAATCAGTATGACCGGTCCCAGTTCAATACTGAAAACCTTCAATGGGGTTTTTCCTGTCCAAATGAATAAAAATAGAATCGATGATAACATTGATGAGGAGATAAAACTGGAAATCCCAAAAAATTTAGAGGATCAACTCTCTTTAAATCAAAATTCAATCAAGGTTCAATTTGATGTTATCGCATTCCTAAATGGAAACAAAAGGCTGAAGGTAAAAAAAGTGAATTTCCCGAGAACGGTAACCATGGAAAATGAGGAAGCCGTCATCATGATTTATTACTTGGTCGATGAGCGAAAATCTGATGAATTAAAAGACCTTGAATTTGAAGCAATTTTAAATTATTCCAAACGAAATAGAGAAGATAGTACAATCACGGTTACTGTTGAACCAATGCCTCCCTACTTAGAGCAAGTTCGGGTGGAACCCTCCACAATAAAACTCAATTATGAGTAATAAGATGCCCTTATTAGTCGGCCTCACAGGCGGTATAGGATCTGGTAAATCCACCGTTGCTAAAATTTTTCAAATCTTAGGAATTCCCACCTACTTTGCCGATGATAGAGCAAAATGGCTTATGGCAAATGAGCCGGAATTAATCCTAGAAATCAAATCTAATTTTGGGTCTGAGTCTTACCTAAATGATGGATCTGTGAATCGTACATATTTATCAAAAGAAGTATTTTCAGATCCTGAAAAAGTAAAAAAAATAAACTCATTAGTTCATCCCTCAGTTGGTAGAGACTTTAAATCCTGGGTATCAAAGCAAAACAGTCCATATGTGCTCAAAGAAGCAGCATTGATTTTTGAGAGCGGTAGTAATTTGGAGTTGGACTATGTTATAAACGTCAGCTCTCCATTAAAAGTAAGAGTAGCAAGAGTACTCATGAGGGACAGATATAGAACTGAGGAACATATAAATCAGATAATTGACCAACAATTGCCAGATGAATACAAAAACAAAATGTCTGATTTTATTATCAAAAATGTAGACAATAAGCTTCTGATTCCCCAAGTTTTAAAAATTCATGAAACATTACTTTCTAAACAGTAAAGTTCCTGTGCTTTCTTAAATTTTGGTATATCCATTAACCGCTTGATAGGTCGAGCCGAGTACACCAACGTCTGGTTCGAATCACAACTTTCTTTCTGACCAACTTTTATTGACTATTTTCCAACTTCCTTCGATTTTCATTAAAGTCAGAAAATCATAATAGTAAATTCCTGGCCAATATAGTTCAGTTTCAACCGAAGCTGCATTTCCCTGAACGCGAATTGAAACAATTTCATTTTTATATGATTCAGGATTTCTAGCTTCACCTTTAGAAGTTGCTTCAGCCCATGTATCGAAATTGGTCAAAGTGAAATTTTCTCCCCTATATCCTATCAATCTTGCTTCGGGAATAAATGCTTTTTCAAGTTTTGCCTTATCCCGTTGCATCATCCCATCAAAATAAAGCTGGACTGTTTCTGAAATTAATTGTCTATCATTGGAAGATTGGGCCATCGCCTCTGTGAAAATCATCAGGGTAAAAAAAACGAAGATTGAAAATGATTTCATGATATTTGGAATCTGGTTTTAGTATTTTATATCGGTAGAACATGAATCATTCCTTTTTTACAAATTTGAAGAAGGAACTTTTGTTTTATTTTTAAAGAATAGATAAAAGAATAATTTTTCTTCATTTCAACGCATGAAATATAACGTTAATTTTCGTACAATAAATGTGACACGCTACATCCTTCCATTACGTGAAGGCGGGTCCTTACCTGCTTTGGCAGATGCAGACGACGGATTTAAATATGTTTTGAAGTTTCGGGGAGCGGGACAGCGAGAGAAAGCATTAATCTCAGAATTCCTAGGTGGTGAAATAGCTAGAATTCTTGGACTGAAAGTTCCCGAAATAGTCTTTGCGAACCTTGACCCGGCCTTTGGAAGATCAGAAGGAGATGAGGAGATTCAAGATTTATTAAAAGGAAGCCAAGGTTTAAATCTTGCGCTGCATTTCCTTTCTGGAGCGATAAATTATGATGCTTTGGCAATGAGCATCGATCCGATTTTGGCTTCTAAGATTGTCTGGCTTGATATGTTTATAACGAATGTGGACAGGACCTTCCGAAATACGAACATGCTCCTGTGGAACAGGGAACTTTGGTTGATAGACCATGGTGCGGCATTTTTATTTCATCACTCTTGGACCAATTGGGAAAAAAATGCATTGGGGACATTTCCCATCATAAAAAATCATGTCCTTTTGCCAGAAGCAAGTCACCTGGATGAAGTAAACGAAGAATTCAAAGACATACTTAATGAGGAAATATTCAAGGAATTAGTTTCAGTTATACCAGATGAGTGGCTAATTGCCGGAGGAGATTCGGAAGACACAGATGAAATCAGAAATGTCTATTCCAGTTTTTTAAGCCTTAGATTATCTAATTCAGATCAATTCATAAAAGAAGCTCAAGATGCAAGGAAATCACTTATATGAATATGCCGTCATTCGGGTGGTACCTAGAGTAGAGCGTGAAGAATTTATTAACGTTGGTGTCATCGTTTGCGATTGGAAAAGCGGATATTTAAACTCTAAAGTTGATCTTGATAAGCAAAAGCTACTTGCTCTGGATCCGAATGCAGATCTTGAAATGATTCAAAAAAATTTAGATTCGTTTCATAAAATATGTTTGGGCAAATCGACCGGTGGACAAATCGCTGAGATGGATCTAGCATCCAGATTTAGGTGGCTAACAGCTGTAAGAAGTTCCATTATCCAAACTTCTAGACCCCATACTGGGTTCAGCAATAATCTTGCTGAGACGCTTGAAAAACTATTTATAGAACAGGTGCAAACACAGACTATTTCTAATAAAAAGTAATTCTATTATTTCTTTTGAGTTGAGTTATTAATCTGGAAGAATTTTTGAGGCATCAAATTTCTATTGTTTGACTGACAGTAGAACCCGCATAATCATCTTTAGGGAGGTCAAAATTTATGGATTTGGACTTACCATCCATTTTTAAAGTTACTTTTATCGACCCCTTCAAAAGCTGAGTAGGTTCTGCCAAACTTATTTTCCACTTCCCATCACTCTCTTCTTGGATTTGAACCAAACAAGGTTGATTTACAGATAGCTCATTCCCTTCCCACTCGAAATTACCTTTTTCATAATATACAAAACCTATCAAACTATTTGATTTATCCTCCACCGCCTGCACTTTCCCGTCATTAGCCAGTATTGCTATCTCTGAGACAGCTTTAGCTTTAAGGTCTTCAGGTGTACTTACCCCAGGTAATAAAACATAGCTGTATTTTGCATTATTAGGATTCAAGCCATGGTTAATGTAAACTTTAAAAACTTCCTTCTGAATGGGTTTATCAGATGAGTTTCCATTAATTTCTCTCCATGATCCTGGCTGTTCCTTAGCTGAAACAACGATATTTTGATCGCTTGGAAAATAATAGCCAATCTCGTCATGAAAGATCCATCTTAAGTCTTTATTGAATTCTGAATAGCCTTCATCAAATTCACTAAAATCGTTTTGATCTGCTACCAAAACAGGTCCACGAAGCCGAGATTGATTTACTGTAGTATTAATGTTTTCAGGGCGGTCAGCAGAAATCTCTGCTCCAAGGCAAATCACTTTATCTTCGAAAAAAAACCAAGCCTTCTTAGCTTTAGTTTTATAGTCATCCATTTTATAAACAGTAACTCCATTTAAGCCATCACTAACACCACCCACAAAATCTGCATTCCCTGGTTCTGATACCCAATTGGTCCTTTTTCGTAATTTTTTGTTCTCTGGAGTAGTCGTACCAGGAATTTTATTCCACTCCCAATTAGGGAAAATATTGAAATACTCATCCCCTTTTACGGCAATATTGGTGGCACCTTCAGTCAACCACTGTCCGTTAAGATTTTCTTTATTCCCTGATTCAGTCCTGATGGTTCTTGATGAGGCAATATTTACTGAAACCATAAACTCCGGCCTGTGATGAACAGTATAATCTGATCTCCAATAGTGAATATTTCTTGGCTTTATTTGATAGGAAGGCGGTTGTTTTCTATCTATCCTTTCTATTGCAGATTGGTACTCCTCTTTATGCTCATCGATATCTATCCCTTTTAGTTGTTTTACCAAGCTGGAATTTGTCCTAGTAGCATTATTCCTCGCGATTCCTCTTCCTATTACGCTGAAGTCAATATACCTACCTCTCATAGACTGTAGATATCCGTTTCGGGCAAAATCAGAGATCAGGGCAATTTGTTCCGGAGTAAACGAATAACTTGTCCCAACGGTGAAAACTGCAACATTTCTTATTCCAGATAAATATTCTCTACCGTATCCATGCATGTAGAGTTCAGGTCCATGAGCATGGAAAGACCTGTCTCGCTGAATTCCTTCTCCCTGCGATACTTTTATTGATTTAGAAGTTACAGATACCGCACTGTCCAATAATTCGGAATTCTCAGTCAAAACTGCTTGCATAATCATATGCTGAGCTATATCGGTAAGATTTGAGCCATCTTTTCCCGGAGATTTAGTGATTGAAACAGTTTTGTTCATCCACTCAAGCATTGCTTTTTCTAGATCGTTTGGTATCCCAGGATTAGCAAATCGTAGAGCAATTAATAAACGTCCGATTTCTTGCGGCACACTTATACTTAGCCACCACCAATTATCAGAGTTTGGTGCTGGTTCTAAACTTGTCCAATACTTCATTCCAGAAAGTATTTTCTCATAAAGATCAGGGTTTTGATACAGGCTGCTTTCTGGTCTTGAATATGCTTTTGCGAATACACCTAGTCTTTTGATGTGATTATTGGGTTTCCAACCTGTCATGGACTTATCTGAATAATTTATATCCTCCCAACTACCATTTGGGTCCATTGAGGCTAAAAGTTTAGTGGCTTCCTGGTCCAAATCATCCGTGTTGTGGCTGTTTTGATATTCATCAAATACCCTCTTTTGAATAATTTCAAAATCAGAATTCTGCCTAGCAAATGTTGGAGTGAAATTCCAAAGCAAGAAAAATAAGAAAATGAAGTAGTAATAATTTTTCATAACACTCAATAAAAAATACAAAATTGATTAGTAATTCATTTAAGTTTTGTCATTTAGCTTTAAGCATAAACTAATAATTAAAATCAAATACATCAACCTGAATTAGAAAATCAAGAGGAAATTTCATAGAATATCCTAATTTCAAACTTCCTTATTATTTGAAAAAAACTCTCTAAATCCTTTATCGACCCATAATACTTTTTTCACTTGTAATCCAATCAGGAGTATTCACCTTTGAATAATCTAATCCCTTTATTATGCTTCCATATAAAAAACGACTTCTATTCATCCTACCGATTCTATTCTTAACAGTCTCATCTTTCGCTGGGGTAGACACCGTAGCAACGTTTAGTAAAGTGATGAATAAAGAAATTAAAGCAGTAGTTATTACCCCAGAATCGTATACCGTATCCAAAGAATATCCGGTGGTTTTTTTATTACATGGCTATTCTGGCAACTATGCCTCTTGGATAAAAAATGCTCCAAATATTGAAGGATTGGCAGAACAATATGAAATGATCCTAGTGAGTCCTGATGGAAATTTCGATAGTTGGTACTGGGATAGTCCAGTTGATCCAAGTTCTAAATATGAAACATACATCACTGAAGAGCTTATATCTTTTGTTGACCAAAATTACAGCACCATGGCACGCAAGGATGGAAGAGCCATCACCGGATTAAGCATGGGAGGCCATGGAGCACTGTACTTGGCGATTCGTCATCAGGATATTTTCGGAGTTGCAGGAAGTCAAAGTGGTGGTGTTGATATCAGCCCTTTCCCTGAAAACTGGAATATGAAAAGCTATTTAGGTACCAAAGCTGAATTTCCTGAAAGATGGGAAACACGTTCAGTCATGGGTCAACTTCATTTATTAAGTAAAAATAGCTTACCATTAATAATCCATTGCGGGACAGATGATTTTTTCTATCAAGTGAATTTAAAACTTCACGAAGAACTAACTTATTTGAATATCCCTCATAGTTTTACCTCAAATCCTGGAGGACATACGTGGGATTATTGGAGAGAGTCAGTCCAATATCAACTGCTCTATTTTCATAATTATTTTGAGGAAAAGGCAAAAAATCAGAAAAATTGAACGATAAACTTATTATTGATTTGCAATCAATTATTTCTAGTGATTAGAACTAATTAAAAATGAACTACCTCCTGTGAGTACTATTAAATTAACCAGACAAATGGGGCTATTAGCCTTAATCGCTACAGGGGTATGTTCCATGCTAGGGGCTTCCATTAACGTTGTTCCTTTTATGATTCAGCGGAATGTTCCAGGAATCGGCCCTTACGTCTTGCCTGCATTTTTATTTGCTGCCATCCCAGCCTTATTTGCTGCACTAGCATATGGTATTCTGGCTTCTGCCATGCCTCGAGCTGGAGGAAGTTACATTTATGCAAGTCGTGGGCTCAATCCATACTTAGGTTTTGTAGCCAGCTTTTCGCAGTGGTTCGGTTTATCAATTGTTATTGGTGTCATTGCTTATATAACCATTCCTTTTATACGGGATGTAACCTATAGTTTTGGTTGGGAAAATGTTTCTAAAACCCTTGAAATTGGTTGGGTTAGAGTTGGACTTGCATTAAGTCTCATTTGGGGTTTTGTAGGAGTGAACATTCGCGGTTTAAAATCTTATGAAAGAATAGTTTTACCCATGATGTTTTTGATGTTTGCACTTGGAGGTATTGTGATTATTTCGGGGCTATTCTTTAATTCCTCTGATTTTTTAGCTGCTCTCCAGGAAAAAGAAGGGAGGTCTTTTAACCCCACCACAAAAATTGCTTTTGATTGGCGAATATTTTTCTCAGCAGCCGCTTTGCTCTTTTCAAGTTTTATTGGCTTTGACTCCATAGCTCAAGCAGGTGGAGAAGCAAAAAATCCTACCAAAACCCTTCCAAAGGCAATTTTGTTGGCAATTCTTGGCGTAGGTTGTTTTTACTTTTTATTTGCTACAGCAGTCTATCACATCGTTCCATGGAGTTTTGTAGCAGCAGAAGCAATGGAAAAAGACATTACAGCCCCAGGACTTTTAAGCTACGTTCTGCCTTCAGGATGGGGGATCGCTATTTTGGCAGGTGCTGCAATTGCATTAATCAACGATTTACCAGCCATGCTTTTATCCGTTTCCAGATTAATGTTCGCCTGGGCCAAAGACGGTATTTTCCCAAAAGCTATTTCTAAAATTCATCAGAAAAACAACACGCCCTACATCGCTCTAATAGTAGCTGGAATCATGGCAAGCATAGGAGTTTTAGGCTCCCATTTTGCCGGGGACTTCTTTTTGGGAATTGATATCATGGTAACTTCCATGATGGTAAACTTCCTCTTAATGTGTATTACTTTGGTTACTATAACAAAGGTTAACAAAGAAGTAGCAAAACGCATTTCTGTAATAAAAAACCGAACCTTGCAATTATGTATCGGCTGGCTAGGCATTGTTACATTAACAGGCTTTCTAGTCATACATACTTACAAAGATTTAACATCGGAAGTCGAAGAATGGTATTTTCACTCTACTCCCATTTGGATTATCGTCATGGGATTGGCTAGTATTATATTTATTTATAACTGGAGAAGATTGAAAAATAATGAACCCGAATTATCAAAACTATTTTTAAACCTCCCTGAAGAATAATCATGATAGGAAAAATTGAATTAGCCAATGAATTGGAAATATCACGAATAGTTACAGGCTTATGGCAAATAGCTGATATGGAGCGGGATGGAAAAACCTTAGATCCTGTTGCCACTGCCAAATATATGCAGCCATATTTAGACGCTGGACTTACCTCCTTTGATATGGCTGATCATTATGGTTCCAGTGAGATTATAGCAGGAACTTTTAAAAATAGTCTGAAGAACAAAGAGCAGGTCCAATTATTTACAAAATGGGTTCCTAAACCGGGAAAGATAAGTCGCCTAGATGTACGTGGGGCGGTGCAGACTGCTCTTGATAGAATGCAGCAATCCTCTATTGACTTGCTACAATTTCATGCTTGGTTTTATCCCGATCCAAGCTGGCTTGATGGTCTTTTTTACTTAAAAGAATTGCAAGAAGAAGGGCTTATTAAGCACTTGGGAGTTACGAATTTTGATTCCGCTCACCTCCGGATGGCTTGTGCAAGCGGTATTCCAATAGTAAGTAATCAAATCTGTCATTCGGTGATAGACCAAAGAGCAGCATTACAAATGAAAGTTGTATGTGAAACTTATAATGTAAAGCTTTTGGCCTTCGGGACTTTGGCAGGAGGATTCCTGACTGACAAATGGCTAGGAAAACCGGAACCCAAATATGAAGACTTGACCACTTGGTCTCAAATGAAATACAAGCGTTTTATTGATGCAGCTGGTGGATGGGCTCCATTTCAAGATTTATTGCATACTCTAAAAGGAGTTGCGGATAAACACCAAGCCTCCATTGCCAACATAGCTACTAGATACATTTTAGAAAATCCAACAGTTGCTGCCGTAATTGTCGGAGCGCGACTGGGGGAAAGCGAGCATATTGCAGATAATAAGCAGATGTTGGAAATTGATTTGAAAGCCGAGGATATTGAAATGATAAAAAATGCACAAAGTCAATTAACACCTATTCCCGGTGATTGTGGAGACGAATATAGAAAGCCTCCTTTTTTGACTGCCTCTGGTGATTTAAGTGATCATTTAGAAACTATTCCCAAAGCGTTTACACCAGTAAAGACCGGAAAAAGCAGAGAACAGATTTTTAGTGGGACGGAATGGGAAGAATATGCCGGTTACTGTCGTGCAGTTAAAGATGGAAATAGAATCCATGTTTCAGGCACTACGGCCACGCACGGACCGATGATGATTGGTGGTAATGATGCAGCAGCTCAAACGCACTTTATTATAGATAAAATTGAAGGCGTAATCACTTCTTTTGGTGGCACATTATCAGATGTGGTTCGCACCCGGATTTTCGTAAATCAAATTACGGATTGGGAGCCTGTAGCACGAGCTCATGGTGAGAGATTCAAAGGTATCAACCCTTCAAACACGCTTGTTGAGGCAAAACTAGTTGGCGAAGGTTATATGGTGGAAATTGAAGCTGAAGCTGTATTAAGCTAGACCAAAAAAAAGGAAATTTATTACGATTTCTTCCCAACTGGAAAGGCTAAGCAATCTTAAAAAGAACTTTCAAATTGAATCGGTCAGAATTCCACGGTTTACACTCTTTCAAAAGTCTTTTGTTAATTCGAAACTGAAGGGAATAAATTAAACTATCCGAGACTCAGAATACAAATCATAGGCAGCAACCAGAAGTTGTCTACCGGGGGTATTGGTATATCGATCATAGCCATCAATTTCCTCTCTATTTTCCACATAGACTGGCTGGTACTCACCTTCTATATCATCCCAAATAATCAATAAATAGTTGTATGGAATCCTACTTTGGCGACCAGCTTCCAGCCAATTTTCGAAGACTTGCTCATCTAAGGATTTCGGAAAACTTGCTCCTTCAAACATGGGAACGGAATTTTAAAATTCAAATTGGTGGTTTAAATGGGATTAGAATAGTTTTTATAAAGACAGCCTAAAGGTAGATAGTTTCTTCCTGGGTGCCTTTCTTACAAATTATATCTGTAATCCTTATAATTATTGAATATGAAAAAAGCGTGAGAAAAAATCCTCACGCTTTTCTAGATAAAACTCAAATTTAGATTTTATCAAACCCTAAATAAGGATGTAATACTTTAGGCATATTGATTCCATCTGGAGTCTGGTTATTTTCCAAAATGGAAGCTACAATTCTAGGCAATGCCAAAGCACTTCCATTAAGCGAATGTGCCAATTGGGTTTTCTTATCTTCTCCTTTAAATCGAAGCTTTAGCCGATTCGATTGATAGGTTTCGAAATTAGATACCGAACTCACTTCCAGCCATCTTTCTTGAGCTGCAGAATAAACTTCCATGTCATAAGTCAAAGCAGAAGTAAAGCCCATATCGCCTCCACAGAGTCTCAATACTCTATAAGGTAATTCCAACTTTTGCAATAAGCCCTGAACATAACTACTCATGCTTTCCAAGGTCTCATAAGATTTGTCTGGATGAGTGATCTGAACGATCTCCACTTTGTCAAACTGATGTAGCCTGTTCAAACCCCGAACATGAGCTCCCCAGCTGCCAGCTTCCCTTCGAAAGCAAGGTGTAAAACCGACATTTTTCACAGGAAGATCATCTTCTGACAAAATTACATCTCGGTAAAGATTCGTCAATGGGACCTCGGCTGTGGGAATAAGATAAAGATTATCTGCTGTCGCAAAATACATTTGACCTTCCTTATCCGGAAGCTGACCAGTACCATAACCAGAGTCCTCATTGACCAAGATCGGTGGCTGAACTTCTGTATATCCTTGAGCCATCGCTTCATCAAGGAAGAAGTTGATCAAAGCTCTTTGTAATCTCGCTCCCTTTCCTTTGTATACAGGAAATCCTGCTCCTGTGATTTTCACACCAAGGTCAAAATCGATAATGTCGTATTTTTTGATCAGCTCCCAGTGCGGTTGTTTTCCTTCATGTAACACAGGAATTCCTCCTTGCTCCAACACCACTTCGTTATCTTCTGCAGATTTGCCTGCAGGAACGGAGCTATGGGGTACATTAGGAATGGTATATAGCAATGCCTTTAAAGACTCTTCCGCAGTGGAATTTTGATCCTCAAGTTCTTTGATCTGTATTTTAATCTGAGCTGTTCGCTCTTTGATCTCCATCGCCTCAGCAGCTTTACCCTCCTTCATCAGCATACCTATTTGCTTTGAAATCGAATTTGATTCAGCCTGTATTTGGTCGCGTTGTGTCTGCGATGATTTTCTCAAATCATCCAAACTCAACACCTCAGCTAATACCGCTTCCGCATTTTGAAAATTTCTTTTTTGAAGTCCGGCTAATACACCGGCATAGTTGTCTCTAATTTGATTAACTAAAAGCATTTGAAAATCTTGGAAATTGAAGCCCCAAAGATAAGCATGTTATCGAACTATCACTGATTTACTAACAGATGAGAAAGGCCCAGCCAATTCTTTTCCGTCAGACCTTAGCAAATTCACATAAACTTGATAAGTCCCTTTGGGTAGATTTCCAACCCGCACCGGCATCATTTTATTAATTTCGTAATTGAAATCGTTTACTTTTATCTGCACTTTTAAATCATCCAATTCCATATCTCCTCCCAAAACCAAAAAATCAATTATCATTTCTTCCCCTTCAGAATAAATTTGTTCGTTTCTAGGATAATTTAATGCTAAATATGGTTCTGCCGAATAAGGAAAAGGACGTGATTCCCCTACTTGAAAATCTCTATCCACATAATTTCCGAAATTTTTTAGGGCTAACCCTTCATCATCTACCAAGTACGCAACAACTCTATAACTTCCTTCGGTCAATTCCCTTTGAAAAATGGGTGAATAAAACCCTACAGGATCTCCTCCATTCAGAATATTGAAAAGTTTGAAATTCCGGTTTCCCTCCTGTTCAAACTCAAAATTCTTTATATTAAATTCGAATGGAACTTTGCCTGGCTTAAAGATCTGATTTCCCAAAGGTGTATAGAGTTCAAGAATAGCATCTGGATAACTGGATGAATCCTCATATTGATAAAAAGTCACTTTTGGCGTTTCACCCACAGCTGCCCCAGAGAGATCCTCAATTTCTACTGCGGATTCATTAATTTTCTTCTTTTCATCAGAACAGCTTGATGCCAAAACTGCAAGTAGAATTAATGAAGCAAGTATTTTATTCATGGTAGGACAAATTTGACACTAAAGATATTTAATTTTAAAAAATATTAGAGAACTAACTAAATAACTGAAACTATATGGAAATCCTTTTTGACGAAATCCCAAGCTTGGATTTAGCTCATTTTACCACGGGAACCCCTGAACAGAAAGCAGAATTCGTGAGAAGGCTTGGTGATGCATATCAGAATATTGGATTTGTGGCCATTAAAAATCATGGACTCTCTCAGGAACTCCAGGATAGTCTTTATCACTCTATAAAAACGTTTTTTAGTTTACCGGATGAGGTCAAAATAAAATATGAAAAACCGGAAATAGGTTTCCAAAGAGGATATACCGGAAAAGGTAAGGAACATGCGAAAGGCCGGAATACAGGGGATTTAAAAGAATTCTATCACGTAGGTCAAGAGTTAAGTACTATTCCTGATACAGACCCTTTAAAATCAGAATATCCTGCAAACTTATGGCCTGACGAAGTTCCGGATTTAAAAAAAGATGCCAATGAAGCTTTCCGGATTTTAGAAAATGCGGGGAAAGCCATGTTGCGAGCTATTGCCTTAAACCTGGAATTGCCAGAGGATTATTTTGAAGATAAGGTGGCCTATGGAAATTCCATTTTGAGACAAATCCACTATTTTCCAATTGAAAACCCGGATGAGGTCCCTTCAGATGCAGTAAGAGCTGCTGAGCATGGAGATATTAACTTAATTACCTTATTAATGGGTGCAAGTGCAGATGGACTTCAGGTTTTGAGAAAAGACGGGAAATGGATCCCAATCACAGCGCTACCGGAGCAATTGGTGGTAAATGTTGGAGATATGCTGGAAAGATTGACAAATAAAAAACTAAAATCCACTATTCATCGGGTGGTCAATCCTCCAAGAGAAAAAATGAATTCAAGTCGTTATTCCATCCCATTCTTCATGCATCCAAGGTCTGAAATGGATTTGACTTGCCTGACATCCTGTGTCTCAGAAGAAAACCCTAAGTTGTTTTCAGATGCCACCGCAGGTGAGTTTTTGGATGAAAGATTACGAGAACTGGGATTAAAGAAATAATATGTTTGTAAAAAAGGTACGATATTACCTTTTCTTGAAAGACATCCTCATGCTTTCATTAACAGCTTTTGGTGGGCCTCAAGCTTTTCTGGCAATGCTACTTGAACGAATAGTAAAAGTGCGTGGATATATTTCAGAAGATGATCTATGGGAGTTGAATGCTTTGTGTAACATGCTACCTGGTCCCTCTTCTACTCAGTTAATATCTGCGATTGGATTTAGAGTTGGTGGACCAAACCTTGCTTATTTAGCATTGATCGTTTGGATTTTACCCGCCACCATCCTAATGACAAGTGCTGCAATTTTGATCTCCTTTTTGCAGGAAAACACGCCCGGAGCTCTTAATTTTGCTAGATTCATCCAGCCGATGGCAATTGGTTTTATCATTTTCGCAGCGCAAAAAACTATCGGAAAAATGGTTCAGAGTACTGAAGCCATGATCCTAATGCTGATGTCGGCTTTTATTTCTTTCTTTTACAGTTCTCCTTATATTTTCCCTATTCTATTGATAATTGGTGGTGTTAGTACATCCATCAAATACAAAAAACAGCCTAAGTTGGAAAAGGATGCTCCCTTAAAAATTCAATGGGCAAACTTTTATTTATGGGCTGGAGTATTAATCCTTGCTGCGGTTCTAGGTGGTATCACAAAAAATGACCCTATTCTTTTATTTGAGAATTTTTATCGAAATGGATCTTTGATTTTCGGAGGAGGTCAGGTTCTCGTTCCTTATTTGTATACTGAATTTGTGGATTTCAAAAATTTCTTGACCTCGGAGGAGTTTCTAACAGGCTATGCTATATCTCAGGGAGTTCCAGGTCCAACATTTAGTATTGCTTCTTATGTGGGAGCCTTATCTATGAGAGAAGGTGGCACACTAGGATTTATTTTTGGGGGATTAATAGGTGCAGGAGGTATTTTCCTTCCAGGAATCTTTCTTATTTTCTTTGTAATTAGATTTTGGGACCAATTAAAAGTTTATAGACCAGTAAGGGCTGCATTAGAAGGTATTAATGCAGTTTCTTGCGGAATGCTGATAGCAGCGGCTTATTTATTATTTGAACCACTTGAGGCCAATGGAATAAATATTTTTTTTATTCTCGCCACATACTCCATGCTTCAGTTTACAAAAATTTCATCCCCTGCAATCATCGCTGGTGGAGTAAGTTTAGGCATCATTTATAATTTATTTATTTCCTAAAAAATACTGTATTCGACGAAATAAACGCGAAAAGGAACAAGTTTAGCTCTTTACGCGTTTTAAAATCTAAATTCATTCCCTATATTTCAATAATGCAGGCCTACGAATTCATAAATAATTTAATTCCTCCCTTAAAACTCAGTGATAAATCTGGGATGGCTTTGTCATGGATGGAAGAAATTAGGACTGATATCTTACCTGTTGTGGATAAAGGTACTTTTTTGGGTTTGATACGAGAGGAAATGATTTTTGATCAAAATAATGCTGATACGCTTATTGAAGAAATTCAAATTGATAACCAAAATTGTTGGGTTTATTCTGACAAGCATATTTATGATGTCTTAAGGGTAGGAGCTGAGCAGCATAGTAATGTAGTAGCTGTTTTAAGCAGAGAGAAGGTTTATTTAGGTGTTGTTACTATGGAAGATTCCATTGCTGCTTTTGCTGACAGTCTTTCGATCCAATCTCAAGGCAGTGTTTTGATTTTATCTTTATATATGACTGATTACAGTTTAGCTGAGATATCAAGAATAATTGAAACTGAAAATACGAAGGTTTTAAGTTCATTTATTACAAGCGATCCTTTAGATGATTCTAAAATCAAACTTACGCTTAAACTGGATAAACCTGAACTTCGTCATATCAAGGCCACTCTCGAGCGCTTTGGTTATAAAATTTTAGATCACTATCAAGAAGAAAGTGGAGTAAGCAGTGAAGAAGACCGAATCGGTAACTTGCTTAGATTTTTAGATATTTAATCCATGAAGGTAGCCTTACATGGCTTGGCACTGAAGTCCGAGTATTTCCAGCATATTCAAATTCTCTTTGAAGAGCTAATCAAATTCAAATTTGAAATTTTTGCCACCAAGCAATTTGATAGGCAGCTAAGAATGAATGGGAATAAATCTCTTCAATATTTAACCATTGGTGGTAAATCGGATATGGCCTCTATGGATTTCATGATTTCTATAGGGGGAGACGGTACTTTATTGGATGCGGTTTGTCAGATAGGAAGTTTAGAAATCCCAATTTTAGGATTGAATACTGGGAGAATGGGTTTTTTAGCAACTGTTGCAACAAAAGATATTTCTTTGGCTATAAGCCAACTTGCTAATGGCAATTTCCAGATTGAAAGTAGAAGTTTAATCTCTTTGCAATCACATAAACGCTTATTCAATGGAGTTAACTTTGCTTTGAATGAGTTTACGATTCACAAGCGAGATACCTCATCCATGATCACCGTCCATACATATATTGATGGCAAATATTTAAACAGTTATTGGGCTGATGGATTAATTGTTTCCACCCCTACTGGATCAACAGGATACTCTCTCAGTTGTGGGGGGCCTTTGATTTCTCCAGAAGCAAAAAGTTTTGTCATCACTCCGGTGAGTCCCCATAATCTGAATGTCCGACCAATAATTATTTCAGATGACAGTGAAATTAGCTTGGAAATTGAAGGAAGGGCTGAGAAATTTTTGATATCACTGGATTCGAGGTCTACATCTATTTCTTCTGAAATTAAATTGAGTGTGAAAAAAGAAAAATTCGAAGCGAAATTGGTAAAGTTACCGCATTACCATTTCTTTGACACGCTGAGACAAAAGCTTAATTGGGGATTCGATATGAGAAACTAGGTTTTCCAAAAGTTTAGTAACTTCGATTAAAATTAGCTTAACAATTATTAACCCGTTAAATACTAGCAAGCGTTTTTTATACGTTAGCTACTTCATAACTTGCATCGTCTTGAAAAAGGTCAATTTTCAGATTTTCAGTCACTTATTTATTTTCTTGCTTGTATTTTCGGCTATTAGCCTGGAAACCAAAGCACAGGAATATGAAATTGGTGGTGGTATAGGAGTAGCAGCCTACTCCGGAGATATAATTCGAAAAATTGACCCTGGCCAAATTGGTCTTCAAGGAACGTTGTTTGGCAAGAGAAATTTTGACAATGTTTGGACGCTTAGAGTAGGCCTGAATTTGGCTAATCTGAATGCAGCAGATAGTATTAATCCAATTGATCGATTGGCTGAGGCTAGGGATGGAAGATTTCGTGCAGGAATCATAGAAGCTTCCGCGGTGATGGAATTTAATTTTCTCGATTTTCTGAGAAGTAATTCCGAATTCCGATTTTCACCTTATGCTTTCTTCGGATTGGGGTATACCTATGCTATTGCAAAGGGAAACACCTATACTTATAATGTTTCAACAAGATATAATCTTGGGACTGTAGTCATTCCATTTGGAGGAGGAGTAAAATACCGATTGAATGAAAGATGGACATTAGCTGCAGAATTAGGATTTAGACCTACCTTAACAGACTATTTGGATAAGATAGATAGTACCGAACCGGAAATACCCAGATTTCCAGATCCAAATAACCCTGATTCTCCATATGGGATTAATTTTGGAAACCCAAATGACAAAGACTGGTACTACTTCCTAGGAGTCACGATTAGCTATACTTTGTCCAGTAACAAGTGCTATGCTTATTAATTAATTGAACCTTAGGGTAAATTATTGGAAAAGAAATAGCATTTTTGTACCTCCAAAAATTAAGGTATTCGGAAAAAACTGGAATGAAGGAAGAATTAGACCGAAACAGAATCCCCCGACATATTGCAATCATCATGGACGGCAACGGCCGTTGGGCCAAGAAAAAGGGCGCCATGAGGATTTTCGGACATCACCATGCCATCAAGGCAGTTCGAGATGCGATAGAAGGAGCCAATAATTTAGGAGTAAAATATCTTACCCTGTTTTCATTTTCAACAGAAAATTGGTCCCGTCCAAAGGATGAGGTAGAAGGTCTCATGGCACTTTTAGTGAAAACTATTGCTAATGAGGTTCCTATGATGATGAAAAACAATATCATTATGGAAAGTATAGGGGATATAGATAGTTTACCTCAATCAGCATATAATCAACTAATTGAGGCGAAAGAAAAAACCTCAAAAAATACAGGTCTCAAACTCGTTTTAGCACTTAGCTATAGCGGTCAATGGGAACTCACACAAGCAGCCAAACGCATTGCTCAAAAAGTCTCAGAAGGAAAATTGAAAGTCGAAGATATTTCTCAGGAAGTATTTGCTGACCATTTAGAAACTCGCGGAATACCTGATCCTGAATTAATGATCAGAACTTCGGGAGAATTTAGAATAAGCAATTTTCTGCTATGGCAATTAGCCTACACAGAATTACATTTTACACCTGTGTTATGGCCGGATTTTAGAGAAAAGCATCTGATAGCTGCAATCCTTGATTACCAAAAAAGAGAAAGAAGATTTGGTAAAACAGGTGAGCAAGTTAAATCTTAAGTAATTGATGAAAAGAAGTTTACTGATTCTGTTATGTCTGGTTTGGACAAGTTCAGCTATTGCTCAAATACGTTTGGGCCAGAGCCGCTATGCGTCCTCAAGACCAATCAATATTCTGGAGTTGAATTACCAAAAGCCTCAGTCCTATAGAATCGCAGAAATAAAAGCCGTTGGCTTGACAACGTTAGATGAAATAGCGATTATTTCGCTCTCCGGACTTAAAGTCGACGATACCATTGAAGTACCAGGTGAATCCATTTCAAGTGCTTTAAAAAAGCTCTGGGGGCAAGGAATCATTGGAGATGTGAAAATTCTTGTCACAAAGGTAGAGGGTGATGACATTTACTTGTTACTCGACCTGACAGAGCGTCCTAGATTCTCCAGAGTGGAGTTTACTGGGATGAACAAAACCCAAGAAGGTGAATTACGAGATAAAGTAAATATCAGAGGTCGGGTAGTTCGGGATGATGTGCTTAATACCGCAAAAAGAACTATTGAGAAATATTACCTCGATAAAGGTTATCTCAATACGGACGTCAAAATCATTCAAGAAAGAGACACAACACTTCCAAATAGTGTAAAACTTCGCTTTGATGTAGAAATGAATTCCAAAGTGAAGATCAATGCGATCAACATTTATGGTAATGAAGAAATCTCGGACTCAAAAGTTAAAAAGAAACTTAAAAAGACAAACGAACACGCAAGGGTAAGTGTCTTCAAGGACATCTATTCCCGTCTAACCGATGCTTCTGCCTCTGATTACGCCAACACTTTACTGCATACCGATTCGGCTTCCAATGAAGATGTTCAATCTTATATCAATAAGAATTTTAAACTGAATTTCTTTAGCGGCTCAAAGTATATTCCCAAAGAATATGATGCGGATAAGGATAACGTAATCAACTTCTATAACAGCAAAGGATTTAGAGATGCTGAAATTCTTGAAGACTCAGTATATGATTTTAACCAAGACAAAATCAATATTGATATTGACATAGAAGAAGGAAGGAAATATTATTACAGAAACATCACCTTTACAGGTAATTACATTCATCCTGACCCTGTGCTCCTAGCAAAGCTTGGTATCCAGAGAGGTGATGTTTATAACAAAGAATTGCTGGACAAAAGGCTTAATTATGACCCTCAAAAAGGGGATGATGTCAGCTCTTTGTATCAAGATGATGGATATCTATTCTTTAGTATTGATCCGGTGGAAGTAAATGTATCTGGTGATTCTATTGATCTCGAAATGAGAATCTTTGAAGGCCCTCAGGTAACGGTAAACAGTGTCAGTATCAAAGGAAATGAGCGAACTTCTGATCACGTGGTCATGCGTGAAATCAGAATCCTTCCTGGTCAGAAATTTAATAGAAGTCTATTGGTGAGAACCATTCGTGAACTTTCTACATTAGGTTATTTTGATCCGGAGAAAATTAATCCTGATTTAAGACCAAACTTTGAAGCAGCAACTGTTGATATCACCTTTGAACTTGAAGAAAGACCAAATGACCAGATTGAATTATCAGGTGGATGGGGTGGTTTCTATGGTTTCGTAGGTACAGTTGGATTGGTATTCAATAACTTCTCTATCAGAAACATCGGTGATTTCTCCAAATGGGATCCACTTCCTGTAGGAGATGGCCAAAAGCTTTCTTTGAGAGTACAGGCAAATGGTAGATCTTTCCAGAATTATTCTGTTTCGCTAACCGAACCTTGGTTTGGAGGTAAGAAACCTCAAGCTTTGAGCTTTAGTTTCAACCATTCAGTTCAGAGACAAGTTGACTTCTTTAATCAACAAAATTTTGGTAACGAACTTGGATTCTTTAAAATAACCGGGGTTACTCTTGGCCTCGCTAAGCGAGTTACATGGCCCGATGATTATTTCAGTATCAGTAACTCCTTGCAGTTCCAAGTATATGAATTTGATCAATTTGGGACTTCTTTTGGTCTAAGTTATCCTACCGGAACATCCAATAGTATTACAATCAATAATACCATTGCAAGGAATAACGTAGATAACCCTACTTTCCCAAGGTTTGGATCTAACATCATTTTGTCTACCTCTTTCACTCCTCCATATGCTTCTTTAAATAAGAATCTTAATGATGAGTCAACTGATCAAGAAAAGTATAAATGGCTGGAATATCATAAGTGGATGTTTGATGCTTCTATTTATACTCCTCTATTCGGATCTAGTAAATTTGTAGCGAGTGCAAGAGCTCACATGGGCTTCTTAGGTTCTTACGGCAATAGTATAGGAATCATCCCATTAGAAAGATTTGTTATGGGAGGTGATGGAATGACTTTCAACAATTTTGCTCTCGGTCAGGAGATTATTGGTTTGAGAGGATATGAAAACCAATCCATCACTCCGGGACGAGATACGAGAGGACAGGAAAATGCTGACCCTTATGGTGGAGTTGTTTACAACAAATACGTCATGGAATTAAGATTCTTGGTTTCTCCAAACCCATCAGCTACCATCTTCTTGCTGGGATTTGCTGAGGCTGGTAACAACTGGGGATCCTATGCAGACTTCAACCCATATGATTTGAAGAAATCAGCAGGTGTAGGTGCTAGAATCTTTATGCCAGCGTTTGGATTGTTAGGTGTTGACTGGGGCTATGGATTCGATGCAATCCCTGGCTCAACTCAAAGAAGCGGAGCCCAATTCCACTTTACAATCGGACAGCAATTCAGATAAAAATGGAAAAAGGTGGCGCAATAGTTAATTTATGTAAAATTAATTTTCTGGGTCCAGTCTTTTTTCAAGCCTGTAATTCTTGCCTATAACCATGAAAAAATCATTGAAAATAGTATTTTTGCTGCTCTTTGCACTGCAAGTACTGCCTGTAAGCGCTCAAAAGTTCGGTTATATAGATTCAGAGTACATTTTGAACAAACACCCGGACTATAAAGTAATACAACAGGAGCTTCAAACACTCAGTAATGAGTGGAAGAAAGAGGCACAAAATTTGGATAAAGAGATAAAAGAACTCTATGACCAATTAAAAGCCGAAGAAGTACTGCTAACAGAAGAGATGTATCAGCAAAGGCTGAATGACATTAAGCAAAAACAACAGGAATCTCAGGCTTTCAATAGTCGGATATTTGGAATTGATGGACAATATTATCAGAAGCAAGCAGAATTGCTTCAACCCCTTCAGTCAAAAATATACGATGCGATCGAACGAGTTTCCAGAAAAAATGGTTTAGCGGTATTGTTTGATAAAGCAGCAGGACCGTCAGCAATTATTTATACAGATCCAAGACATGATTACTCAGAATTCATCTTGGAAGAATTAGGAATTGAAGAGAACAATTAAATACAAACACAGAATGAACAAAGTAAAAGTTATCCTTTCAGCAGTAGCATTGCTTTGCGTAGGATTCGCGGCGCAAGCTCAGGAAATCAAAATTGGGTATACCAGTGTAGAATTTATCATGGATTTGATGCCAGAAATGGAACAAATTGGTGCGGATATTCAAGACTACCAAACCCAGCTGCAAACGAATATTCAAACTAAAGCAGCAGATTTTCAACGTCAGGTTCAAACTTACCAGCAAGCTGCCCAAACTATGACAGAAGAAGCTAGAGCAGCAAAAGAAAGTGAGCTTACCAAATTACAATCAGACCTTCAGAAATATGAGCAAGATGCTCAGATTTCTTATCAAAATAAGCTTGGTGAGCTATTAGAACCTGTTCAGGAAAAAGTAATCAATGCAATCAATGCAGTGGCTGCAGAAAACAACTACACGCATATCTTTGCAGAAACAGCCGGACAATCTCCAGTATTGCTTTACACAAAAGAAGAAGACAAATTCACTGAATTGGTTTTGGCTAAATTAGGCCTTCAAATGCCAACTCCTCCAGCAGGAAACTAAATCAAAGATCTTCAATAATAAAAACCGGTTTTTCGTTGATTCGAGAACCCGGTTTTTTATTTTTATAGCATGCCTAAAAAGAAGCCAAAAGATATCATCAGCAAAAGTATGGATGCCGTATTGGTAGATTTTCGCGCCGATTGGTGTGGGCCTTGCCAAACGATGGATCCGATTATTGAAGAAGTACTCAAAGAACTTAATGGTAAGATCAAACTCCTGAAACTAGATATCGATAAGCACCCTCAAATGGCTCAGCAGTTTGCAGTCCGATCTATTCCTCATTATATCTTATTTAAAAAAGGCAAAATTCTGTGGAGAAAAGGAGGACTTATTCCAAAACGAGATCTTGAAAAAGTGTTAAAAGGATTTGCATAAAAAAAGCTCCCAGAATTGGGAGCTTTTTACTATATAAAGTATTTCAATTTGATGACTTCCTGTTCAGACAAGAATCTATAATGACCTCTTTTCAGATCCTTTTTATCCAAGCCTGCATACATCACACGATCCAAAGCAGTCACTTCATATCCAAGATGGGCAAAAATCCTTCTAACAATTCTATTTCTTCCCACATGGATTTCCAGGCCTAAAATAGTTCTGTCTTTGGATAAAACCTGCATATCATCCACTTCTACTTCACCATCTTCTAAAGTTAATCCCTCAAGAATTGCCTTTTCATCATTATGTGTCAAAGGTTTATCTAAAGTCACCTGATAGATCTTTTTGATTTGGTTTGAGGGATGGGAAAGCTTGGCAGCTAACTCTCCATCATTTGTAAATAACAATAATCCTGTTGTATTTCTATCTAATCTACCTACGGGGAAAATCCTTTCCTCACAGGCATTACCAACCAAAGCCATCACAGTTTTCCTTTCTAGGGGATCTTCGGTTGTTGTAATAAAATCCTTTGGCTTATTCAACAAAACATAAACAGGCTTCTCAGGGTTAATTTTTCTTCCCTGATATACAACTCTGTCTGTACGATTGACTTTGTACCCTAATTCAGTTATCACCTCTCCATTCACGGATACAAGGCCTTGAGCGATCAATTGATCTGCTTCTCTCCTACTGCAAATTCCAGAATTTGCTATGTATTTATTTAACCGAAGCAAACCATCTTCAGATTTGCTTTTGGCCTTTTTTGCAGGTAATTGATCGAAATTATAATCAGGTCTTGAATTCTGAGCTTCAGAATCCACTTTAAACCTTTTTCTGCCAAATCCAGCGGAATCAATTTTTCCTTCAAATTTCTTGGGTTTTCCAGGTGCAAAAACCGGTTGCTGGTCTCTTCCTCTACCTTTGTAAACAAGTCCTTCGTTGGAGTCCTTGGATGCAAAACCTCCACTTTTCCCGTCTTTATTGAATGATTTTTTAAATTTAGCCCCGGATTTTTTATCAAATTTATTTGGACCAAATTCATCTTTCTTGAACTTGTCAGGAGAAGAAAATTTATCATTTTTCCCTTTGTATCCAGTTTTTTTTGAAAACCCAGATTCCTCTCTTTTTTCAAACTTATTACCAGAAGACCCTTCTTTCTTACCTCCAAATGAAGGCTTCTTTCCAAAAGAACCTTCATCGGATTTTTGGAATTTAGCTCCAAACTTTTTTTCTCCAAATGATTTTGGTGAATCTGATTTTAAGTTCTTCTTCTTTTCAAAAGAAGGCTTTGCTCCTCTGGAATCTCTAGTGTTAGAAGACCTTTTTCCAAGGTCAAATTCATTTGTTCCAGAATCTGACTTTCTTCCTCTTCCTCTAGATTCACCACTTCCGGTATTCCCTTTTGGTTGAGACTCGGCATTATCGCCTTTAAAAAACTGCTTTTTTGGATTATTTCCTTTCATAAGTATGCAGCATCACTGCTGGATTTTGTTTAAAATAAGCTCTTGACTATCAATTGCTTAATCGGGGTGCAAAGATAAGCCTATTCTTGAAATTAATAACTATTGCCTTCGAAAATAAAAAGAGAACTTCAAGCCTACTTATTTTTATAAAAATACTCTGTTGCTAATCTTACCGACCCATGACTTAGTAATAATTCCTTTGCGGTTTCTTCGTCTGTACCCGTTGCTTCCATGATCATATTAGTACCCCTTTGCACCAGTTTTGCATTGGAAAGTTGCATATCAACCATTTTATTACCTTTTACCTTACCAAGCTTTATCATCACTGTGGTGGAAATCATATTGAGAACAAGTTTCTGAGCTGTTCCTGATTTCATACGCGTACTTCCAGTGACAAACTCCGGACCCACTATTACTTCGATTGGGTACTCTACTTCTTTTGAAAGTGGGGAATCCCGGTTACAAGTAATGCATCCAGTCAATAACCCTTTTCCCCTTGCTATCTTCACTCCACCTATTACATAGGGAGTTGTTCCAGAAGCTGCGATGCCTATTACTGTATCATCTTTATTAAACCCATATTCTAGGATATCTTCCCAGGCTTGATCTACATCATCCTCAGCATTTTCAACAGATTTACGAATAGCAGAATCCCCACCGGCAATAATTCCAATAACCCATTCATGAGGAACTCCATAAGTAGGAGGGCATTCCGATGCATCTAATATCCCTAACCTTCCACTTGTACCCGCACCAATATAAATCAACCTCCCCCCAGCTTCCATCCGTGGCACAATCATTTCGACCAACCTACTAATCTCTGGAAGTACTTTTTTTACTGCTTGTGGAACTACATGATCTTCCTTATTGATGTTTTGGAGTAGTTCCAAAACTGTCATTTTCTCGAGATTATCGTAATGGGAAGAACTCTCGGTTACTTTCATAATTTCTCCTGATGATAAAGTGTTAGTCCTGATATAGGACTTTCAATAATTAGGTTTGTTGTTATTTGGGAATCTAAGGCTGCCTTTCGAAGAATATCGCTATTATAATAAGCGATAGATCCCACGAAATTTACTGGCTTATCTCTATAATTCTTATACTTCATCACATGAACTTTAAAAAACTCAATAAATGAATTATAATAAAGCATGTAGCAATAAGGGTTGGATTTATGCTCCGTAATAAATCGACAAAAGCTAGCCATATATCGATTAGGGAAGGGCTTTCTATATACGTGTTCTTGAATCGATGAAGGAGTAAGTTTAAGCTTTTCCTCTAGTTCCTCTTTAATTTCAACAGGCATTTCATCGTTAATGAAATCCATTAAAAATTTTCTTCCAACATATCCTCCACCTCCCTGATCTCCCAAAATATAACCCGGTGCTGGTCTTGTATCAATTATAGTTTCTCCATCATAATCACAGCTATTAGAACCTGTTCCCAAAATACAAGCTATCCCTTCTTTGTGTCCACAAGTTGCTTTAGCAGCTGCTGCTAAATCATGATCTACCTCGATATCAGCTTTTTTAAAGATAGTTCTCAAAGCTGTTTCTACTTCTGCTTTTCTGGAATCAACAGAGCATCCTGCTCCATAATAAAAAATCTCCTCGATTTCAGATTCTAAGTTTGTAAGAAATTCATGACGCATATTTGTCGCCATTTCTTCAGAGCTCTGATAATACGGATTAAAGCCAACACCTCTGTATTGACTTATTTTCCCATCTCGGTGAATAACTCTCCAATCGGTTTTGGAAGACCCACTATCTGCTATTAAAATCATATTATGCTAATTGACCTATCGCTGTGAATTTTTTGAAAACCTGATTGTTATGCGGGGCATCCACAAGTTCTTCAGTCAGATCCTGTCCTGCCCAATGTTCATAATGCTTTCCATTTCTCCACAAATTAGAACTCGTAACATCATAAATAATACCTTGATATGCAACCCAAATTTCGGGTTTATCTTGTCCATTTCGTAAAGCGAGCTGCTGTCTAGTATAGATTTTCATTTACAGAAGCTTGATCTGAGCATTTACCCAACGTTCAGGAATTTCTCCCTTTTGAGCCATTTGGTAATCTGCATAACTACAAGGGACTGTACTTCCTCTGTCAAACTTTTCAGTCTCATTCTGAGGAATCTCCATCCACCATTTTCCACTTTTTTTACTTTTATAGAAAACTATGGTGTTGGGTTTGGAATCTAATGAAACTGTATATTTAATATAATCATTGCTCTTAAAGGACAGACTATCCTTCCTTGAATAAAACCCTTCTATAAAATACCAAATCATTACAGCAATTACTTTTGCTGTCTTATTATGCGCGTCATCATAATAAGGTTCATATCCATAAATACCTATGGAACTTAACTTTTCATTGGTCCCGGCAAACCAACAAATCTGACAAGCTTCTTCTGCTGTCAATCCAAAAGGTTGGGCATCAACAGCTCCTGGAGCATCAGTAGATTGGATTGCAGCGAGGTCAAAACTCATAAAATCAGCATTTCTAATAATCGGCTCAATTTCCTTAAAAGCTGACCTTACTTGTCCTAAGCGAACGTGATCAAAGTAAAGTTTTTCCATCACATTTATCAAAGTAGGATCAACCAGAAAACTTTGATATGCCAAATGAGAATATGAAAACAAGAAATTGGGTTGATGAAGAATAATTTCCTGGGTATGTCTTTCAGCCATCGGGCCATTCTCATCCATATCAACTTTTGGATCCACCGTAAGAAGGCTGACCAACTTCTTCATGTTTTGATAGGATAGATATTGTGCAAAATCCAAGTCATGTGTCCCTCCAATATAAACAGGAAGAATTTGCTGTTTCATCAAGTATTCTCCCACTTTCTGGATTCTTTGATAGGTTTCTTCTAGGGTTTCTCCTGAAATTAAATCTCCCAAATCAGCCACTCGAATAGCTGCAAATCCTCTTTTTAACTCATACAGTTTTTCTCTAATTTCTGAGCTAGATCGATCAAGGCTTTCAAATTTCTTAATCCCTCTTGTTTCTCTTAGTCCCACTATAGCTATTTGAATTCCTTTTAGGTTTGGGAAGTTCTCACCATAGAAATGGATTTGATGAAAGAAGGTGTTTTCAGCATACTTCTTTTGCCAAAGGAAGTCAGCGACGGGTTCAAAAAAAGATTGAATGTTCATAAGGGTGTGGTATTGGGTAAAAATAATCAAAATTTGACATGGAACTTAAGAGAATTCTGTTCCAAAATAGATCAAATAATAAATTTGAAAGAATCAAAATCCCTGCCTTTTTTTACCAAAGAAAATTAATGCTGCCTCAAACTGCTCAAGATCATTTCAATAGGGACAAAAAAAATCCCGCAAATGCGGGATTTTATTTTTATCCTCCGAAATCATCAAATCTGATGTTTTCTTCAGGAATTCCTAAATCGTCAAGCAACTTTAAAACTGCAGCGTTCATTAACGGAGGACCGCATAAGTAATATTCTACCTCATCTGGTTCAGGGTGATTTTTCAGATAATTATCATACAAAACCTGATGGATAAATCCTACGTAACCATCTCCTTCTTTATCATCAAGAGATTTTTTGATTTTCCAATTATCTTCTGGAAGAGGTTCTGACAATCCGATATGAAATTGGAAATTTGGAAATTCTTCTTCGATAGCTCTAAAGTGAGGTACATAGAATAATTCTTTCTTAGATCTACCTCCATACCAGTAAGATACCTTTCTGCTTGTCTTCTCAGTATGGAAAAGGTGGAAAATCTGTGCTCTCAATGGAGCCATACCTGCACCACCTCCTATGTATACCATTTCTCTTTGGGTAGGATTAATATGGAATTCACCATAGGGTCCTGAGATCGTCACTTTATCACCTGGTTTTCTAGAGAAAACATATGAAGAACAAACTCCTGGATTTACATCCATCCATTTGTTATTAGCTCTATCCCAAGGCGGAGTCGCTATACGGATTGTCAACATGACAATATTACCTTCAGCTGGGTGATTCGCCATAGAGTATGCTCTAAAAAGTTCCTCATCATTTTTCATGACCAAATCCCAAAGACCAAATTTATCCCAATCACTTTGGTAAACATCAGCTGGGTGACCCAATTCAGGATGTGGAGTAATATCCATATCCTTGAAATTAACTGTTATCACAGGAACATCAATCTGGATGTAACCCCCCGCCTCAAAATCCAAAGTTTCTCCTTCAGGGAGTCTAACTTTAAATTCTTTGATGAAAGTCGAAACGTTATAGTTCGAAATAACTTCACAATCCCACTTCTTGATCCCGAAGATTTCTTCTGGAACACGAATCTTCATGTCATTTTTCACTTTCACCTGACAAGCAAGTCGAACATTCCCTTGCTGCTCTGCCCTACTTAAATGGCCTACTTCTGTTGGAAGTACTTCTCCTCCTCCTTCTTCGACTACACATTTACACATGGCGCATGTTCCACCACCACCACAGGCAGAAGGAAGAAAGATTTTTTGCCCACCCAACGTTGATAGCAACGTCGTACCTGCTGCTGTTACGATTGGAGAACTTTCGTCACCATTTATGATAATGTTTACGTCTCCAGAATTCACCAGTTTAGACTGAGCGAAAAGGAGAATGAATACCAGCAGCAGTATAATTACTGTAAATGCTACTATTGATGTAATAATTACTGAACCCATGAAATATTGGTTTTACTTTTTCGTATGGATTGATTCCGGTTTTGGAACACAAATATATTTATAAATCCTATAATCAGGTCATAACCAAATCCAAATTTGGCTAGAAACTGAAATTCATTTGATAGGATAACTGATTAATTATGCAAGAGGTTTAACAAAGTTGTCAATCTACTCTTTAATTGTCTTCTGTCAATGATAAAATCCAAGAAACCATGTTCCAAAACAAACTCAGAACTTTGGAATCCTTTGGGTAAATCTTTGCCTATAGTTTCTCGAATAACCCTTGGCCCTGCAAAGCCTATTAAAGCTTCCGGTTCGGCAATATTGAAATCGCCTAGCATTGCATAAGAGGCAGTTACTCCTCCTGTGGTAGGATCTGTCAATAAAGATATAAATGGAATTCCCGCTTGATCCAATAGTGCCAACTTAGCTGAAGTTTTAGCCATTTGCATTAGAGAAAAACCAGCTTCCATCATTCTTGCTCCTCCGGATTTTGAAATCATCAGGAATGGAATCTTATGCTTTAGAGAGTAGTCTATAGCTCTTGCAATTTTTTCCCCTACTACTGATCCCATAGATCCACCTATAAAATTGAAATCCATGCAGGAAACTACCAAATCAAGTCCATTCATCTTCCCTACCGCAGATCTCACGGCGTCGTTCAGTTCTGTTTTCTTGATGGTAGCTTCAATTCGAGCCGTATAAGGTTTGGTATCGGTAAAATTTAACGGATCACCGGATTTCATATCCTTATCTAATTCAGTGAATTTATTTCCGTCAAACAGAATCTCGAAATATTCTTTAGATCCGATTTTTACATGAAAATCATCATCTGGACATACATATGCGTTGTTTTTCAACTCGCGTGTATGAATAATATTTCCATTCGGGGTTTTAAACCAAAGGCCATCCGGTGTATCCTTTTTCTCCGCGGTGGAGGTTTTGATGCCTTTGTCAGTTCTTTTAAACCAAGCCATAATGTGATTTTAGGTCGTTGTTTTGATAAATCAAAGGTTACAAATTTAGTCCTAATCTCCATTAAATAAAATCACTAATTAAATAGCTTGCTTTTATTTGAATGGGATTTTCTTTTTGCATTCAGTTTTAATTTCCTTTTTACTCCTCTGATAATTGCTTTATTTTGAGTAATTAACGTATTCTTCATAATTAAGAAGTTATTTTAACAATCGCCAAATAACCCAAAGATGAGCCTTCCTCTATTATTACTCGCTTCTGGAATAATTCTTTTTCTGGCTTATAAATTTTATGGGGGATTTGTATACAAAAAATTCGGAATCAACGATGAAAAGCCAGCTCCATCCCATGAATTTAATGACGGTGTGGATTATGAACCAAGTAAACCAATTGTAGTTTTAGGGCATCATTTTGCCTCTATTGCTGGAGCAGGCCCGATTGTAGGACCTATCATTGCTGTTACTTTTGGATGGATTCCTGCCGTGATTTGGATTCTGGTCGGTGGAATATTTTTTGGAGCAGTTCATGATTTAGGTAGTATGGCAGCCTCTCTAAAAACAGAGGGCAAATCCATTGGCGTTATAATCAGAAACCAAATTGGTCCAAAAGGAAAACAACTCTTTATTATTTTTTCCTTTTCTACATTGATTCTGGTTATTGGCGTTTTCGCCGATATTATTGCAAAGACATTCGTCAGTAATCCTGGAGTAGCTTCCGCATCAATTTCTTTTATTTTTCTTGCTATAGTTTTTGGGAGGTTCAGTAAAATTGTAGGAAGCAGAAAAATTGCATTTATAATACTTAGTGTTATCGGAGTCATATTAATGTACTTTTTTGTTTTTGTAGGAATTCAATTCCCGATCGTGTTAGATTATAAAGTTTGGATTCTTGCATTACTTGGATACGCATTCATCGCTTCTGTCACTCCGGTAAGTCTTTTACTACAGCCAAGAGATTATTTAAATAGCTTTTTACTTTATGGTATGATCATCGCTGCCGTTTTAGGGATTTTTATTGCTAACCCTGAGGTCAAGATGACCAATGAAATTGTAGCATCATCTGAGAGCCTAGGATATATTTTTCCTGTTTTGTTCATAACAATAGCTTGTGGAGCAATTAGTGGTTTTCATTCGCTGGTAGCTTCAGGCACTACCTCCAAACAACTTGATAAAGCAAGTGATGCAAAACTTGTAGGCTTTGGAGGGATGCTCATAGAATCATTCTTAGCTATTATATCAGTTTGTGCAGTGGTTGTCTTAGAACGAGGAGATTATTTTGATAGACTCACTGGAGAAGGGCCTGTAGCTTTATTTTCCACCGGTTTAGGAGGAATGATTTCCAGTTTAGGGATTCAAGAAGAATTTGCCGTAGCCTTTGTAGCATTAACAGTTTCTGCTTTTGCGTTAACAACATTGGATACCTGTACCCGTTTGGCAAGATTTACTCTACAGGAATACTTTGAAGATTTACCACAGCCCGCTGCTAAGAAAATAGCAACAAACCGATACCTGTCTACCAGCATTGTAGTATTACTTTCAATCCTATTATTGGTTTCAGGAGAATTCACTACCCTTTGGCCAATCTTTGGTTCTGCCAATCAATTATTAGCAGCTCTGGCACTTTTGACAATCGCAGTCTGGATGATTCGAGAAAAAGTGAATGCATGGTTTGTCACTATTCCAATGTTTTTCATGTTTACTGTAACATTGGCTTCTTTGGGATTATTTGCCTGGAAAAATTTCCAGGATGAAGTTTATGTACTTTCTCTCCTTGCTGCAGCATTATTTGTACTTGCAATTTCCTTGATGATTTTAGCTACAAAAAGTTTGAAATCAGAAATCAAAGAGCCAGCAAAGGCTCTTTGATTGCTATTTTTTTATAATGATTTAAATGGAGTTGCTACTTTCCTAGGTATTCTCCAAGCCAAGGAGAAATTGATCAAATAATCTGCAAATGCGGCATCGCCATGGACTGGTTCATCAGGAGTAGAATTCTCAATATCAGTGACACCTTGAGTTCTATTCCTTATCAAAGCTATTGGTACATTCAATGTTCCTGTCACATTTCCTTTCATATAGCTTATCCCTGGTTCTACTGAAACAATATATCCAGGTCTTCTAAAACCATTGCTTCCACCTATGGCATCATGAACCGGTCTTCCTTCCACTCTACCACCCAAGGAAATCCCTAATCCATGAATTTTTTCGAATGATTTGAATACCCCTGTTCTTACCGCATATTCATCTGGAACACTCATAATCGCCTCATTTTCCCTTCTTCGATTGGTTGGAGTTCCTTTAGTCTCTTTGGAATTAAACATATAGAAACCGTCATAATACCAGAAATAGGTATTTGTAATATTCCATAATCCCTGAAAGTCGACAATCAAACCAGTGCCTCCATCTCCAAGTTGTATTGACTGATCTACCGTTTTCACTTCCTCAATTCCTTCCGTTCTCTGATTATAAAATTTGCTTGTAGCAGCATAATCACCGGTAGGAAACTTAATTCCCAATCCAATTGCTATATTACCTTTTTTGGCTTTTTCACCAGAAAGTATCCAGTAACCAGCTCCAATACGAATGTCTCCTAGTCCTTTGAAATAGTATGGCACTCGGTCCTTCCATGCTCATATAAAGAACTTCGTTCATTATACTGAAGTAGCAAAGAAAGGATTCCGTAGACTCTTTCATTGAATGCATAACTTATATTGAAATCAAGGCCATGTTGGTGGTTTATTACCTCCGTCCCATCTTCCACACGATTTGTTTCTTCATGGTTCCCTCTGAAATGTCTGAATGATTTGAAATACCTGTAGTTATCTGAAATATTCCATTCACCTTTTTCAAGCATATTTCCTTGGCCAACTGCATTTCCCAATACAGAAAATTGGCGTATCGCAACGCAGCCCTGACCGTATGAATTTATTGTACACAGCAGCATAACTACTGCCATGATAATAGTAATTTTTTTCATTGATATAGGGTAAATTGTTAAGTAACTGATTGAGGTACTTAAAAAGATGAAGATTTTCTTGCTTAGAAAATCGAATAGTTACCGAATACAAAGTACTCGATTAAAAAGTCAAGAAATTTGGGGAGGTGGTGAGTCTAACGTGTAAATCGGATTTTGATAAGTTGAAAAAATAAACCCTATTGTACTATTTTCAATATTTGATGAAAATACAGTAAAAGGAAGATCTTCGGTTTGGATATAATCCTTAACAAAATTCTTTAGGAGTGATTTACTTCCTTGGTTAGAAGGAAGCTCATCATCTACTAAAGAAGAGACCCATATTTTTATTGTAATATCCAGAACTTTTCTGGCTGTATCCGGAACATAAACGATCTGTAATTTATCGTTAATGTAGCGTTGCTTGATCGCACGATAATACTTTCCGTCTTTTTCAAATCTGGTATTTGTAATTTGAAAATCCTCTTGATAAGACATATAAGGCACTTGTCAAGGGGACATCCATCACTCTTCCAGCCCATCCAATTCTGTATTATATACTTCATTTTCTCATGTTGACTCTAAATGAGTATCGTAGGAAATATAAAATGCATAATAGCCAAAATTATAAATGGCAAAACACAAGAGAAGTAATATGGATGATATTTTTTTCAACCCAGGCAATTTACTGGATGAAAAGTAATGATAAATTAACCCTTCCTCAATTATAATTCAAAATAGTATTTTGTAAAAAATCATATCTGTGAAAAAATTATTTGATTTTTTCTATTTACTCAAAATATAAATTAAGTATAGAATATAAAACTAATAGAACCACAGATGCAGATCCAAATATCTTCAATACTTTCATTCGATTGCATCGATCTAAAAACCAAAGCACGTAAACCGGCTGAACCATACCTATAAAAAGCTGGAGGATAGATAATCCAATTAGAAGTTTTAAAATGAAAAGAATCGCTTCAATCATATCTCAAAAATAAAAAAGGAACGGTTTCCCGTTCCTTTCTATCTTATTTATTCTCGCTAAATTATTTTTTTCGCTTGATCTCACGCATTTCATAACCTTCAATAGTATCGTCCACTTCAATGTTATTGAAGTTTTTGATAGAGATACCGCATTCGTATCCGGCTTTCACTTCGGCAACATCATCTTTGAATCGCTTCAATTGATCGATCTCACCTTCATGGATTACAATACCATCCCGAATGACTCTGATTTTATTCTTACGAGTGATATATCCATCCATAACGTAAGAACCTGCAACAGTACCGATCTTAGAAATCTTGAATACCTCACGAACTTGAATATTACCTGTAATAACTTCCTCAAATTCTGGCTCTAGCATTCCCTCAATCGCATCTTTGATCTGATTAATCGCATCATAGATGATAGAGTAATGTCTGATTTCAATTTCTTCCTGTTCTGCCAATTTCTTCGCATTTGCAGAAGGTCTTACCTGGAATCCAAGAATAATCGCATCTGAAGCTGAAGCCAGAAGAACGTCTGATTCAGAAATCTGACCTACACCCTTATGGATTATACTTACTTTAACTTCGTCTTTAGAAAGCTTCAATAAGGAATCCGAAAGTGCTTCCACGGATCCATCTACGTCACCCTTAATAATAATATTAAGTTCTTTAAATGAACCAATTGCCAAACGGCGACCAATTTCATCCAACGTAATATGTTTCTTAGTTCTAAGACTTTGCTCCCTTTGTATTTGCTCTCTTGAGTTGGCAATTTCTCTTGCTTCTCTTTCTGTATCGTATACTTTGATTATGTCACCCGCTTGAGGAGCACCACTTAAACCTAGTAATTGAACAGGAGTAGAAGGTCCTGCAGTTTTTAACTTTTTTCCCTTATGGTCAAACATGGCTTTTACGCGGCCATAGTGCTTTCCTGCAAGTGTAATGTCTCCTATTTTCAACGTACCACTTTGTACCATAATCGTCGTGACATATCCTCTTCCTTTATCCAAAGAAGCTTCAATCACAGTACCAGTGGCATTTTTATTAGGATTTGCTTTCAATTCCAAGACTTCTGCTTCTAAAAGCACCTTTTCCAAAAGATCATCAACACCTTCTCCGGTTTTTGCAGACAATTCCTGAGATTGATATTTTCCGCCCCATTCCTCTATCAAAAGATTCATGTTTGCTAATTCTTCTTTGATTTTATTTGGATTAGCGTTTGGCTTATCAATTTTATTTATCGCGAAAATCATTGGAACTCCCGCAACTTGAGCATGGTTGATCGCCTCTTTAGTTTGTGGCATGATACTATCATCCGCTGCAATCACAATGATTGCGATATCAGTGATTTTGGCACCTCGAGCACGCATCGCTGTAAAGGCTTCGTGACCTGGTGTATCCAAGAATGCAATTTTATGTCCCGTTTTGGTCGTCACATCATATGCACCAATATGCTGTGTAATACCTCCCGCTTCATCTGCTGTGACTTTTGAAGTACGGATGTAATCCAATAAGGAAGTTTTACCATGATCAACGTGACCCATGATCGTTACGATCGGAGCTCTTTCGACCAAATCTTCTGGATCGTCCTCTACCTCTTCTACGATTTCATCTTCAATAGATTTGGTGAATTCAACATCGAATCCAAATTCATCAGCAATAATCGTAATTGCTTCAGCATCTAGTCTTTGATTGATCGAAACGAACATACCCAAAGACATACATGTTGAAATAATCTGATTCACGGATACGTCTAAAAGGGCAGCTAAGTCATTTGCAGAAATAAATTCTGTGACTTTAAGCAATTTTGTTTCTTCGTTTTCGTGATCGACTTCTCTTTCACGTTCTGCCTTTTTATCTCTTCTTGACTTGGACTTTCCTCCTCCAGGTTTGTTTCCTTGAAGTCGGGCAAGAGTTTGTTTGATTTGATCCTGAATCTCTTTTTGAGTGGGTTCAGCCTTTTGAACTCTACCTTGTCCTCCTCTATTTTGGTTATTTCCTCTTTGACCCCCTTGGTTCCTATTTCCACCACCTTGGCCTTGATTTCTATTACCTCCGGAGTTAGAGCCCCCCTTATCAATTCTTTTTCTAGGACGCTTTTTATCCCTTCCTCTTTCGTCAGAAGATGCAACTGGCCCACCTTTCTTTTTAGGCTTATCAGCTGGAAGATCAATTTTTCCTAAAACTGTCAAGCCCTTTAAAGAATCTGCTTTCGCAGAAATCAATTCACTTGGCTTTGGCTTTGGAGCATCTTCTTTCGGAGCTTCGGGAGAAGCTTTCTTCTGCTCAGGTTTTGCTGCTGAAGGAGGTGTTGGCTTAACACTTTTTGCCTGTTGGGGATTCTGCTTCTTTTGATCCTGTTGAGACTTTTGCTGATTTTGAGGCTTTCTATTATCCCCACCATGTCTTTGTCCTCGATTACCATGTCCACCATGTCTTTGAGTCGGAGCAGGGTTTTTACTCAAATCAATTTTACCAAGAACTTTTATTCCTTCCAGTTTTGGAGATTCTGTTTCAACCTTCGGAGCCTCGGGCTCTTTCGGAGTTTCAGAAATTGGTTTTGGCTCTTCCGCTTTAACTTCAGGCTTAGTTTCTACTTTCGGCGTTGGCTCAGGAGCCGGAGCTGGTTCTGGTTTAGGAGCCTCCACTGGAGCAGCTTTTGATTCTGGTTCAGGAGCCTTTTCTTGCTTTGGAGTATCTGGCTCCATCGAAATAGGCTCATGACGCTTCCCTATGGAAAGGTGGGAAGCCTCTTCTTTATCGAGGGCAGAAGATTTGAATTCCTTTTTCAGCATCTCTACTTGCTCCATGCTGATCTTGGAATTCGGATTATTCTCCACCTCAAAGCCTTTTTTAGCCATTGACTCAACTATGGTCGCCGTTCCCACGTTGAGTTTTCTGGCTATTTGGCCTAATCGTATCATTTTTTCTTCTGACATAAGCAAAAACCTCTTTCGAAATCTTAAGTAAAATAGGGTGTTTTAATTAGTAAACCCTTTGTATTATTGTTCAAATTCTTGTCTGAGGATTCTGAATATCTCATCGATCGTCTCTTCCTCAAGTTCTGTTCTCCGGAGTAAATCCTCCCTAGTTAAGGTCAAAACACTTTTAGCAGTATCTAAACCCGTCTTTTTCAACTCTTCGATGATCCATCCTTCAATTTCATCACCGAATTCTAATAGATCAACATCCTCCTCTTCGTATTCATTCAATTCACGGAAAACATCTATTTCGTACTCAACCAATTTACTGGCCAATTTTATATTGAAACCGCCTTTTCCTATAGCAAGAGATACTTGATCGGGCTTCAAGAACACAGAAATCCTCTTTGTTTCTTTATTAACTGTAATAGAAGAAACCTTAGCAGGACTTAGGGCTCTCGTTACGTATAGGTCTAAATTATCCGTATAATTAATGACATCTATATTCTCATTCTGAAGCTCACGAACAACTGCATGAATTCTTGAACCTTTCATTCCGACGCATGCTCCTACCGGATCAATTCTGTCATCATAAGATTCAACTGCCACTTTTGCCCTTTCTCCTGGTTCACGTACGATCTTTACAATGGTGATCAATCCGTCATATACCTCAGGAACTTCATTTTCAAATAACCTCTCTAAGAAAACAGGAGAAGTTCTGGAAAGAATGATTTTTGGATTCCCATTCATCATATCCACTCGGTGGACAATTGCCTTGACCGAATCACCTTTTCTAAATCTATCCTTAGGAATCTGTTCTCCTTTAGGAAGGATCAATTCATTCCCTTCACCGTCCATCAAAAGAACTTCTCTTCCTAATATCTGATAAACTTCTGCTGAAACGATCTCACCAACTTGCTCCTCATACTTATTATAAAGAATATCTTTTTCCAGATCTTTAATTCGTTGGATCAATGTCTGACGAGCCATTTGCACAGCTCTTCTTCCAAATTCCTCCAATTCAATTTTCTCGTATACTTCTTCACCTATTTCAAAATCTGGCTCAATCTTTCTAGCTTCTGACAAACTGATTTTATCAAAATCCCAAATATCCTCAGAATTATCATCAACAATTTCTCTGATTCTGAAAATCTCGAGGTCACCCTTATCAGCATTGATTGTCACATCGAAGTTTTCATCTGATTCAAACTTCTTTCTAATCATTGCTCTGAACACATCTTCCAGGATACGGATCATGGTAGGTCGATCCACATTTTTAGATCTCGCAAACTCTGCGAAGGATTCTATTAAGATTTTGGCATCCATTTGAGTTATTTAAAAGATACTTGTACGATTGTTTTTTTCATGTCCTCAAAAGGAAGGCTAACTTCCTCTTCAGTGGCTTTCTTGCCTTTTTCCTTTTTCTTCACCAGGATTTTCACTCCAGATGATTCAACTTCTAATAATTTCCCCGTAAGTTCCTCACCAGTGCTTCGCAAAACTTTCAATTCCCTACCTACATTTTTCTGGAATTGCCTTCTACTATTGAGTGGATAATCCAATCCAGGAGAAGATACTTCCAAAACATAAGCGCTAGAAATTAAGTCCTTCGCTTCTAGTTCTTCCGAAACTGCCCTGCTCACATTCGCACACGTCTGGATATTCAATCCTTCATCCGCGTCAATCAAAATACTCAAAGTAGTTTTACCTGCTTTTTCAGCAATTATAACCTCCACGACAAAGTGATTTTCATCAGGAAGATGCTTTTCTACAATTTCTTCGATAGCTTGCTTCAGCTCGGACATAGTATGCATAATGAAAGAGGGGACATTGTTGTCCCCTCGAGAAACTTTCGAATACGCCACAAATGTAAAATAAATTTGATGCAAAAACAATTTGAGTAAAAAATCTACAGAAGGATTCTAAACGACACACCCAATTTGGGGCAATCTTTAAATCAAACGTAACAAACTAAAATAAAAGGTGTCCTTTTTAATAAATACACCAAAAAATATCAGGTTTCTTTCAGATTTCTCCCATTAAGGTAATAATTTTGCCGACCTCTGTTTAATAATAAGTACTCATCGTATTATATTGAACAATTAACTCCAATTATTAGCCAATCAAAAAGTCAAAAATGGGATTATTCGATTTTTTCTCAAGTGATATAGCCATCGATCTTGGTACAGCCAACACCTTGATTATCCATAAGGATAAGATAGTGGTGGATGAACCTTCTATCATTGCGATAGACAAATCAACTAACCGAGTTCTGGCAGTTGGCAGGGAGGCGATGAATATGCATGAGAAAACCCATGAAAATATTAAAACCATCAGACCTCTAAAGGACGGTGTAATCGCAGATTTTTATGCGGCTGAGCAAATGATTC
Organism: Algoriphagus sp. SE2; assembly: GCF_039563885.1. Taxonomy (NCBI): domain Bacteria; kingdom Pseudomonadati; phylum Bacteroidota; class Cytophagia; order Cytophagales; family Cyclobacteriaceae; genus Algoriphagus; species Algoriphagus sp. SE2. The sequence continues at coordinate 76,307 of NZ_JBCLWJ010000018.1, forward strand.
GGGGATTGATTAAAATGATTCCAGGTCAGAAGAAAGGAATGTTTCCCCAATCACATAGAATGGTAATTTGTATTCCTTCCGGAATTACAGAAGTAGAAAAAAGAGCAGTTCGGGACTCTGCTGAACATGCAGGGGCAAAAGAGGTATATATGATCTTCGAACCTATTGCTGCGGCGATAGGTATTGGAATCGACATTGAGAAACCAATGGGCTCTATGATCGTAGATATAGGAGGTGGTACAACAGAGATTGCATTGATTGCGTTATCTGGTATCGTGGCCGATCAATCCATCCGTGTGGCCGGTGATACATTCACAAAGGACATCCTGGACTATATGCGAAGACAGCACAATTTATTAATTGGAGAAAGATCCGCAGAAAAAGTAAAAATAGCGATCGGATCAGCGCTTACTGAACTCGATGAGCCACCAGAAGATCATGAAATCCGAGGTAGAGATTTAATGACAGGAATTCCAAAAGTTATAAAAGTTTCATATTCTGAAATTGCTTTCGCTTTGGATAAATCAGTGTCTAAAATCGAAGAAGCAGTTTTAAAAGCTCTGGAAATTGCTCCGCCTGAACTTTCAGCAGATATTTATGACAATGGCATACATTTAACTGGTGGAGGTGCATTATTGAAAGGTTTGGATAAAAGGCTACACCAAAAAACCAAATTACCAATTCACATTGCTGAAGATCCTCTACGTGCAGTTGTAAGAGGTACTGGTACCGCCTTGAAAAACATACAGAATTTCAGAACAGTATTGATGACTTAAGCCCTGAATGCTACGCATCCTCCAATTCCTTTATAATTTAAGGTCTTTTCTTTTATTCATTTTACTTGAAGTTATAGCAATATGGCTCCTTGTTGCAAATAACTCTCCTCAGGGTGCGGCTTTCTTTAATAGTTCCAATGCAGTCGCAGGTTCTATTTTAGAAACTCAATCTGATGTACGAGATTTCTTTTCCTTAGCTGAAGCAAATAAGGCCTTAGTAATGGAAAATTCTAGACTATTGGAACAATTGAATAGTCTTAAAATTGAGCCGGATTCTATTGAATTAGACCTAGATTCTACTTTATCTGCACAATTTGAATTCAAGGGCGCTAGAGTCATTAGTAATTCACTCCGTTTTGCTCAAAACCATCTTACTTTAAGTAAAGGAAGCTTAGATGGAATTAAGCCTGGCATGGGGATTTTTAATGAAGCTGGAGTGGTAGGAAGAGTTAAGTCTGTTTCGAAAAATTATTCCGTGGGTATTTCATTGCTAAACAATGATTTATTGATTTCCTCAATCATTAAATCTACAGGAGATTTCGGAACTATTAATTGGAATGGAAAAGATTCACAAAAAGCTAAATTGCTGTATGTCCCTAGACATGTTCAAGCGCAAATTGGAGATACTGTAGTGACTTCTGGATATAGCGCTGTATTTCCTAAAAATATAAATATTGGTGTGATATCGAATATAATACAATCTGGTGATCCTAATTACCTTGATATCGAGGTATCTCTAACTACTGATTTCAGCAAAATCTCCTATGTTTATTTAGTTGAAAATACCCAAGCCAATGAGCTAGACACCTTATACCAAAAATCTGAAATACCTGATGAATTCTAGAAACCTTATTTCTTTTATTTTTCTAGTCTTGATTCTTGGGCTTGTCCAAATTCTATTTCTTAAAAATCTAGCCCTATTTGGAGTGGCTTTTTGTTTTGTTTATTTAGTAGGAATTCAAAGTCTCCCTTTACAAATCAAGCACGTGCCTTTATTGTTTATTAGCTTTGGCATAGGTTTACTAATAGATATTTTTTATGACACATTAGGTTTAAATGCACTTGCAGCAACATTTATGGCTTTTTTAAGGCCTTATTGGTTGAAGATAATTAAGCCAAATGGTGGATATGATGATTCCAATCGACCTACGATACAGGAAATGGGAATTGGTTGGTTCATGAGTTATTCTCTCCCATTAACTTTTGCCTTTAGTCTGCTGTTTTTTACCGCTGATCAATGGGGAACAGGGGCTTTTCTAGGTATTCTAAACAAAAGCTTATTCTCCTCGATTTTTACAGTCCTTTTGGCTATTATTGTACAACTACTGTTCTTCAAACGCAGGAGAGGAATCTGATGAACGACCAAAGACCCGTAGCAATAATAATCTTCATTTTCTTGATCGGTTTGGTGCTTTTGACCAAGCTATTTATGATTCAGGTATTGGATGACAGCTTTATGAAAAAAGCTGAAAGGAATGCTATTCAAAGAGTAGTTGACCATCCATACAGAGGCTTGGTTTATGACCGAAATGGAAAGTTATTGGTGTATAACAATCCAATTTTTGATTTGATGCTTGTTCCTAAAGAATTTGAAGTTGGAGACACCACGCGATTCTTAGATCTATTTCGCATCACAAAGGAAGAATTGATTGAGTCCTACAATGCTGCAAAAAAATATTCCTGGGTTAAACCTTCTCCCCTGATCAAACAAATCTCTACGACAGATTTTGCGAGAATTCAAGATTATCTGATCGATTACCCAGGTCTTTTTATTATGACAAGATCTGTCAGGTCCTATCCTCTTCCAATAGCAGCACATGCTTTGGGCTATATTGGAGAAATCAATGCACGACAATTAGAAAACGATTCCTCAAATTATTATAAACAAGGTGATTACGTTGGGTTGAGTGGGATAGAGCGTTTCTATGAAGACGATTTACGAGGAAGAAAAGGCGTAAAATATAAAATGGTCAACGTTAGAGGAGTGGATAAAGGACCATTTAAAGACGGTGAATACGATACTGCTTCTGTTGCAGGTAGAAATATAACCTCTACTATTGACATGGAGCTTCAGCAGTATGGAGAAATGTTGATGGAAGGCAAGACAGGCTCTGTGGTAGCAATTGAGCCTAAAACGGGCGAGATATTAGCAATGATTTCTGCTCCTTTTTATGATCCAAATGATTTGACTGGTGCAGAATTCAGTAAAACCTATAGGAGTCTTAACTCGGACGAAAGTAAGCCACTATTCAATAGGCCAATAATGGCAACTTATCCTCCAGGCTCAATTTTCAAAGTAGTTCAAAGCCTAATAGGATTACAAGAAGGCGTTTTAACTCCGGAGACAACATTTGCATGCAACAAATCTTTGGTGGCCTGTCATAATCATCCTTCTCCAGTAAGTCTTTTTGGAGCCATCCGGAATTCCTGCAATCCCTATTATCACCAGGCCTTTCGTCAGATTATCAATCGGGAAGTTTCCAGCAATACCTATAAAGACACCGAGATTGGACTAAATGCTTGGCGAGAAGATGTTTTAAAATTTGGATTGGGAGTTCGACTTGGAGTAGATATGCCGAATGAAAAAGGCGGAAGTGTTCCTTCCAGTAAATATTATGATCGATTTTACGGAGAGGGCAGATGGAAATACAGCACAATATATTCCCTTTCTATAGGTCAAGGAGAAATGTTGGTAACTCCACTACAGATGGCAAATCTTGCTGCTATTTTTGCAAATAAAGGATACTATTACACCCCTCATTTGATAAAATCAATTAATGGAGATTCAAATCTGATTCCTGAAAAATATAGAACCAAGAATGATGCGGGTGTAGATTCACGCCATTTTGATATGATCCAAGATGCTATGGCAGAAGCATTGTATGGAACCGCAACGAGAGCCATTATTAAGGATATTGAGATTGCTGGAAAAACAGGGACTGCACAAAATCCTCATGGGGAAGACCACTCTGTCTTTGTAGCCTTTGCCCCCAAAGATGACCCAAAAATTGCTATTGCCGTTTATGTGGAAAATGCTGGTTGGGGAGGAAGAGCTGCAGCTAGTACTGCTTCACTGATGATCGAAAAATATATCCGAAAGGAAATCACCAGGCCCGAGCTGGAGCAATATGTGTTGGCAGGAAACTTCATTTATTAATGCGGGAATCGGATATTCATATTGATCGGGTTGATTGGTTGGTTGTGGCCATTTATTTTGCTTTGGTCATTTTTGGCTGGTTTAATATCTATGCGGCAGTATATGACAGCCAGGCACCGCAAAGCATGTTTGATATGTCCATTAACTCTGGTCAGCAACTTGTCAGAATTGGTATTTCTGTGGTCCTAATTGTCCTGATTATGGTAGCAGATTACCGGTTCTTTGAAAACCTTTCCCTATATATCTACATTTTTTTTATAGCACTTTTGGTGGTAACTCCTTTCATCGGAAAAGAAGTCAACGGACAGGTTCTGACCATTGGTTTTGGCTCGTTCAGAATTCAGCCAGGTGAATTTGCAAAAATGGCCACTGCATTGGCACTAGCCAAAGTGATGGAAAGACCCACTTTTGATCTGAGTAAAACCAAAAATCAACTTATTGCATTTGGCGTTCTATTGCTTCCGGTAGCTCTTATCTTATTGCAGCCGGATACTGGAACAGCCATGGTTTATTTTTCCTTACTCGTGATGTTTTATCGAGAAGGACTTCCCCAGCGCTATTATATCTTAGGTTTTGGTTTTATCGCCTTGACGCTTTTATCCTTGGCAATAGAAAACAATCTTTACCTAGTTGCAGGGATTGTGCTCATTATTCTGGTTTTAATCTTATTGGGGAAAAAGACCTGGCAGAGAATAATCATTTTTTCATTGATTGGTTTAGGCATGATTGCCTACAGCTATAGTATTGATTTTGTTGTTTCCAAGCTTCCAGAGCACCAGCAAAATAGGATTATGGTTCTCTTCAACCCCAATTTAGATCCATTAGGTGTGGGTTGGAATGTCACCCAATCCAAGATTGCTATTGGCTCAGGCGGCCTCTTGGGGAAAGGCTATTTAGAAGGCACTCAAACCAAATTTGATTTTGTCCCCGAACAACATACTGATTTTATTTTTTGTACGCTGGGAGAAGAATTTGGCTGGGTAGGCAGCCTAATTGTTATTGGCCTTTTTGTCACGCTCTTAGTTCGTTTGGTGATCATGGCAGAGCGGCAAAAAACCAGGTTTTCCAGAATCTATGGTTATGGAGTTATTTCCATTCTGCTCTTTCACTTTATGATAAATATTGCAATGACAATCGGTTTGTTCCCGGTGGTAGGAATACCATTACCATTTTTTAGCTACGGGGGGTCTTCACTTTGGTCCTTTACTATTCTCCTATTCATCTTTATCAAGATGGATTCTTCCAGAGCAATGCAATTGGGTAGATTGGGCTAATTAAGAATTTAAAAGTTTGTTTAACCAAACTTGCTTTTTAGGTTCTCTATTTTTGACGGCAAATGGCGTATGAAAATGATGAGCTTTCAAAAAATTGATCTGCAAGTTTTTCCATTGCTCTTCAGTTTCTATGACTTTCATATATTTTAGTTCCTCAAAAAGTTTTTGACTGATTTCAGGATAATCAGATCTCCCTAAATAATCTAAATCCGCGTCACAAATTATCATTTGAAGCGGATTTAGCGGCGTTTGAGGAATTTTTGTAGCCATTACTAGGCCTTTCACTTCCTGAATCAGCTTTTCGTTAATCCCTAAATCTCTCATAATATCTGCAGCCATGGCAGACCCTACTTCCTCATGATTGGCTGGACCTTTTAAAAACCCCATATCATGAACTATTGCCCCAACCCTTAACAAGTACCGTTGTTCTTCTGACAATTTTAACCTCCGAATGTATTGCTCACATACATTTAATACATCCAATGTATGGTCCAACCCATGATAAGATAGGTATGAAGGCAGATCAGACTTCAATTTATATAATACAGTTCTTCTAAGTTTTAAATATCCTTTCATTTCATTAAAAAGATTTAGATCTGCAACGCAGTTCTTAGGGCATAATACAAAATAAAAACAAACAATAGGCCAATATTAAAAGAAAGAAATCTAATGGAAAGGTTAACATTACGAAATTTCGCTGCAGTAATTTTTGCGTTGATATATACTTGCTCACCCAATTGATCCAAATAAGGTCTTCTCTTTACGCTTATTTTTTCTAAAACTCTTACATATTCTTTGATGGTGCCATATGAGCTAATAATATCCCCAAAGAAAAAAACACTCTTATCAAATTTGCTTTCTATTTGAGGCATAAAACACCTAAAGCTGTAGTAAATTGAAGTTACGCTAAACATGAACCACATTGCCATGAAAATATAGATGAATGGGTCCTCCGCAGCAACTTCTATAAGATGATCAGAAAATTGGAAAAAAACATTAATCAATAAACCATAAAAAGATAAAACCAAACCAGCTTTGATCTCTGACGCCTTGATCAAATCCCTTAAGTAATTGATTAGATACCAATAGTTATCTACAATATCTAATCCATCATCAAATTCAGGGATATCATCAAGCCCTTCTCCTTTTTTAACCATTAATAAATTATGATTCTTGAAAATATTAATTCCTTTAAATTCAAAATAATCTATGATTTAAACAAATTCTTTATGAAAGACTGAAAATAATGAAGGCAATTAAGAAATGAGAAAATTGAAAAAGGCTGTAAACCTGATATCCATTTAATAATTAAACTTCATCAAACTTCCTGTAAATCAATAATAAGAATTCTTGAACAGGTTCTGTTTCTACTTCCCAATTTAACTCATTGACATATCTTTTATTTACCAAATCAATAGCCTCATTAAAATTATCGCAATTGTCAATTGACTTTAAAGCATGTGACAGTAAGTCTGAATTCCCATCAAAAAGCTCTTTTGTGAACATAAACCTTTGATTGATTGCGAGACTTTCTGATAATTCTCCAATAACCCCACGCATCCCTTTGTAAGATTCAGTCTTAAATCTCGATTTTATTAAAGCGGGATCCAATGTGCCATTAGAATCGGAGGCTGAACTCACCTCAGTGAGGGTAGATTTTTGCTCCTCTTTTTCAACTATTTCTGGTTCTTTCTCTATTTTATCTTCTGTCTGCTTATTTTCTACTTGGTCAAAAAAAGAGGATTGAGACTCTTCTTCTTCAATTGAAGAGCTATCTGGATTTACTTCTGATGAGTCAGTATTGACCCGATAAAAATCTAAATTAAAAGCTTTCACATCGCCTAAAGTTGCCAAAAGAAGGTTTTCAGATTCCAGTGAATCTTTTATTACTTGATAATTCGCACCAATAGCTCTCAAATATTCTGTTTTATCATGGCCAAATCCAGCCTTATCAATTAAGAAAGTGATGACTTTATCATGCCATTTATAGTATTTTTTATTCTCTTTTAAATATTCATTTATCTTTCCATCTGGGGCTTTTTCGATTTCAGATTGATAATACACTACGGGATCTGTAGCGAGTTCAATCGCCTGAATAACTGCTTTTTTTAGCAACGGATGAAGATTATCTCTCTCCACCTTTATCCTTTTGGATAAAACATTCATAAACTGAGTCAAAGCCTCATGAACCGCAATATCTCTGTAATCAAAAAATGGGTTACTTTTCAATTTGGATAATTCCTCCTGCCATAGCTCAAATAACCTTTTAATGATAAAAAAATTTACCTGATTGCTACTTGTCAGTTTGATGATATCCTGACCAGTGATGTATTGTTTTGAGGAGAAAAAGCCTTCGCATACGATCGTAGCGTATTCTTCGGCGTACTTTTCTAAATAATTGCTGTTAATTTGAATTGTCATTGAATTGTCTTGTTTAAAAATGCAACGAACAAATGCCACGAATAGTCATTCAAAACTTATTTAATCGAGAAATTAATTCGAAAGCTACTGATCGTAAAGTTATTGAATTAATTCATGAAAATGGTATTGACTGGATGCATGCTTGTGGCAAAAAAGGACGTTGCACCACCTGCAAAATAATTTTGGTGGAAGGGGGAGAAAATTTAAGTCCACATACTCCCGCAGAAGAGAAATTTGCAAATCAGGGAAGATTAAAACCCAATGAACGGTTATCTTGCCAAGCAACGCTATGCAAAGGGGAGTTAATCGTACGAGTAGCAGAAATTAATAAGTTTCCACATTTAGATTATAGTAAATAAAGAATGTTTATCGAACCTTCTATCGGAAGGAATAAATTTCCAGAGCAAAAGGGTCAGATTGAGGTCATTTGCGGATCGATGTTTTCAGGTAAAACAGAAGAATTGATTCGTCGGCTAAACAGGGCTAAAATAGCGAGACAAAAAGTGGAAATTTTTAAACCCTCCGTCGATAAAAGATACAGTGAATCTGAAGTTGTATCACATAATGAAAATACGATCCGCTCCACGCCTGTTGACTTTGCAGAAGATCTTCTCCTATTGAGTGGAGATTGCGATGTAGTGGGAATAGACGAGGTTCAATTTTTTGATAATGAAATAGTTTCTGTAGTTCAAAAATTAGCTTTACAGGGTAAGCGGGTCATTCTTGCAGGATTAGATATGGATTTTGAAGGTAGGCCGTTTGGTTCAATGCCAATCTTAATGGCAATTGCGGAATATGTTACGAAAGTGCACGCTATTTGTATGAAATGTGGTGACCTAGCAACATTTTCCTATAGGTTATCTGAAGGGAAACAAAAAGTAATGCTTGGGGAAAAAGAATCATATGAAGCTCGGTGTAGGAAATGTTTCTTTGAGGGGAAAAAATAATGCTGTACAAAACGAAAGGGATAGTTTTAAGCTATATTCGCTACAAAGAAACTAGTATCATTTGTAAAATTTTTACAAGAGAACTTGGTTTAAAAACCTATTTGATAAATGGGGTGAGAAGCCAAAAGAGTAAATCTAAAATTGCCTTATATCAACCAATGACCATCTTAGAAATGGTGGTTTATAACAAAGAGAATTCCGGGCTTCAAAGAATATCTGAAGTAAAAATAAATAGGGCTAATCAATTAATTCCATTTGATTTTAAAAGGACAGGTTTGGCACTATTTATGACTGAAGTAATATCTAGATCCATTTTCGAAAATTATCAAAACGAAAATCTATATGATTTTTTGGAAGAGAGTATCGGAAAATTGGACAAAAAAGAAACATCGTTGGGTCATTTCCCCTTGGTTTTCTTGATAGAAAATGCAAAATACCTTGGATTTGCTCCTGCAACTGCAAGTGAATTCTTGTCAGAAAATACGGGACAACCCTTCACTGGGGATGAAATTATAACGACTGAAAATTTCATTCAAAAACTTATTGAAGAAAAATATTCCTGTCAGTATAAAGTGAATTTATTCCTACGAAGAAAGCTCCTGGATCATTTGCTGGATTTTTATATTCAGCAATTGGAAAACAATCAATCTTGGAAATCAATGGCTATTCTTCGCCAAGTTTTAGACTGATAATAAATCTTTAATTGATGAAAAAAAAATAAAATTTGCTAAATCCAAATCGATCCTTTAATATTGTGGAGTTACGTGAGTATCCAAGTCAGCCCACTATGACTTGAGCTTTTCCTGCAGACCTTTTTTGCTCAGAAATTCAATCACGATCCCAAATACCGCATTTTACAATATCTTATTATTTCATACCCTCTTTATGTACAACATAGAAGAACTCAGAATCAGACTTCTGTCTGAACTGAAGGAAATCGCAGAGGAACTTGGAGTCAAAAATCACAAGACTCTTAAAAAAGACGACCTAGTCTATGCGATCCTTGACCAGCAAGCTATCACCCCAGAAAAAGCCTTGCCTAAGAAAAAACCCTCTGTCGCAGAAGTTGCTTCTCCAGAAGAAGCCACCAAAAGTGAGAGCTCCAGCAAACCCACACCTGAGGAACCAGAGTACAAGCCTAAGTTTAAAAGACAAAATGTAACTGAAATTCCTAAGGATGTTCCAAAAGAAAGCCCCGCAGCTGATGAAGCTAAGAAGCCAACTCAAAGACCAGAAAGGGGTCCAAAAAAGGAGCAAGAGAAAGAAGTAGAATCCAAAACTGAAGACGCTTCTCAAACAGAGGATGCAAAAACTTTCAGGCCAAGGAAAAAGGTTTTTGAAGATAAAACCAAAGAAGAAAGCTCAAAATCATCAGCTCCTATACCAAAGTCCAGCGAAAAATCAGATTCTGAGATAGAATTACCTAAAAGGAAAAACTTCAAATCTCAAGATGAAGTGATGGCTCCCGCTGCTGAGACAACCTCTCATTCTAATAGAAGACGTCCTTTTGTAAATGCAAGAGAATTCGACGGCGTTATCGTCAATGAAGGTGTTTTGGAAATGATGCAGGAAGGCTATGGCTTCTTAAGATCTTTGGACTATAATTATCTAGCTTCTCCAGATGATATTTATGTTTCTCCTAGTCAGGTTAAGCTTTTCGGTTTAAAAACTGGTGATCATATCAAAGGATCCATCCGCCCTCCTAAAGAAGGTGAGAAATACTTTGCTTTATTGAAGATTGAAACCGTCAATGGAAAAACTACTGATGAGATTAGAGATAGAGTACCTTTTGAGTATTTAACACCTCTTTTCCCTGAAGAAAGGTTAAACCTTTCTACTTCACCGGATAAAATGTCCACAAGAATTCTAGATTTGTTTGCACCAATTGGTAAAGGACAAAGAGGAATGATTGTTGCCCAGCCAAAAACTGGTAAGACAGTTCTTTTACAGCAAATAGCTAATGCTATCACAAGAAACCATCCTGAAGTTCATTTGATGATTCTTTTGATCGATGAAAGACCGGAAGAAGTAACGGATATGGCGAGATCGGTAAATGCAGAAGTGATCTCTTCTACTTTTGACGAGACTGCCGATAGACATGTGAAGGTTGCGAATATTGTGCTAGAGAAAGCCAAAAGAATGGTTGAGGTTGGTCACGATGTAGTAATCCTTCTTGATTCAATTACCCGACTTGCACGAGCACATAATACCGTCGTTCCAAGTTCAGGAAAAATTCTTTCTGGTGGTGTTGATGCAAACGCCCTTCACAAACCGAAAAGATTCTTTGGAGCTGCCAGGAATGTTGAACATGGCGGATCACTTACTATTATTGCAACTGCATTGGTTGAAACCGGTTCTAAAATGGATGAGGTTATCTTTGAAGAATTCAAGGGTACTGGTAACATGGAATTGGCTCTCGATCGGAAACTTTCTAATAGAAGAATTTATCCTGCTATTGATGTTCTTAGCTCTGGTACTAGAAGAGAAGATCTCCTAATGGATAAAGAAGAAATGCAGCGAGTTTGGATACTTCGTAAACTCATGAGTGATATGACTGCTCAGGAATCTATGGAATTCCTCCTTCAAAGAATGAAAGGAACTCGAGATAATGCTGAATTTTTAATCAGTATGAACGGATAAAATTTATAAATAGTACTATTCAAAAGCTCTTGATTTGTCAATCAAGAGCTTTTTTTTATGCACAAAATACGCATTTGTAAGTCTGAAGTAGCACTAAAAAACTAACTCAAAATACCACAAACAAATATTTAAATTTTTATGTTTTAGTAAATATGATCTTATCTTTGTGATATGAATGATATAATTATTCTAGACAAAAAATAATCTAAAATTAATTCTTTAATTGTTTTTAAACAGTGAGCTGTTGAGAGCAGTTTTAGAAATCCATAACTAAGCATATACCATAAGAACTAATTATAATATTTCCTTTCTAAGAATAGACTTTTAAGTCAATCCTTTCATGTAGTTTATTTGAGATCTAAAGAATGCTATTTCTACCCTCCAAAGGAATGTTCCTTTTCCAATTAAGATTCAAGTCTATTCTGATATTTTTTTTAGGTATCACATCATTTTTCTGGACTTTTGGAGATGGGTATGGCCAAAACACTATAACTAAAACATTTAATTCTGACGGCACTTTCACCTTAACTGATCTTTCTGATCTTCCAGGGTTTGATCCAAATAATGAAATTTTTCAAGTTGCAACCGTAGATTTATTAATAGTTGGAGGAGGAGGAGCTGGAGGTGACCTTGGTGGTGGTGGTGGTGGAGAGGTTAAACTTGTGAGTATTGATCTAGACCTTGGGGCTCAATTGACCATAACAATTGGAACCGGAGGAATTTCTTCAGGTAGTGTTAATGCCGCAAATGGTAACCCAACTACAGTAACCCTTACGTCCGAATCAGTGTCCACAACATACCAAGCTCTTGGAGGTGGCAGGGGCGGTTATTTACCTTCGGGAAATAATTCAGCAAGAAATGGAGAATCCGGGGGTTCCGGTGGAGGCGGAGGTGCTAGAAACGGGAATTCGCTAAGTCAAAGAACACTTGGAATCGGAGGTACAACCGGTATCGGAGTTGGAGGTGGGGTTTCTTATTCAAATAATGGTTCGAATGGATATATTTCTTCATCTGGGCTAACCTATGCAGGCGGAGGAGGAGGAGGTGCTGGAGGTAATGGAACGGCAGGAACTGCAGTAGGAATAGGCGGAAATGGCGGAGAAGGCATCTCATTCCCCCAATTTACTGGAATATTTAGTGCAGGAGGAGGTGGTTTTGGAATCAATGGAAATGGGACTTCCGGAACTGGTTCAGGCGGAAGTGGATCAGGAGGGGATGCACGATCTAATGGATTCGATGGAATAGTAATCGTACAGATTGTCTACCAGATATTGCCCGTTGAGTTTTCTAAATTTGATGTTTATTATAACAATAATTTAAGATCAACTAATATATTTTGGGAGACTTTAAAGGAATGGGAAAATTCACATTTTCAAATTGAACGAAGTATTAATTCAATCGGAAACTGGGAAACAATTGCCAGAATCGAAGGAAATGGATACTCCGATGGATCAATTGAGTATTCCTATGAGGACATAAAACTCCCCCCAGCTGGTGGTAATATATTTTATAGAATAAAGCAAGTAGATTTTAGTGGTAGCACAACTTATACAGAAACAAAATCAATCAAAGTAGAACCTCTTCCAGGATCAGCAAATTGGATACTTTATCCAAATCCAACCACTGGTTATCCATTTAACATTGAAATCCTCGATCAATCAACCTATCGCGATGAACCAATTACATTAAGGGTAATAACTCCAACTGGACAATATAAGCTCATCAATTTTGATGAATTAAGAAATATGGGAACTCAGGTAAGTCAGTTTTTTGAAAATAAAGCTTCTGGAGTATATACGATAGAGATTTCATGGGGCAACAATAGAGAGTATCACAAAGTAATTTTGAGGAAGTAACTAAGATTTTTTAGAAAAATTTCTTTCAGGTAGGTATTATTAGAACCTATGTTGAATTCACCAATTTTTTAGGAGAAAAAGCTATCTCGAGAAAATTTAGAAGTCTTGAATAAACTTTGTTCCAATCCACAAAGACTCCCCAGATAACCTTTAATGACATAGAATTTGCCTAAGTGATGTTTTGCAAATAGAACTATAATTAGGAAAGTAGATAATTACTGATCCAATTCTTGAGTTTCACTTTGGTCGTTAGAGCTCTTTTCTGCACTGAATAGTTTTTTAACATCTTATTTTACTTCCTTTATTTTTTAAGTTCTGAAGGAAGCAACAGTAATACTTTAAAAAGGAGGAACGGAGAATGAACGATTGTTTAACCCATACTCAAAAAGGGAATATCCAATTGAGAAGGCTCTAAGATTATTCAAATATCTATCAAATAAAAAAAATCTTATTCAACTAGTACCAATGTTAAATTATTAAAATAAAACATAATTTGTAGTTATATGATATATTTATATTTTTAAATCTTATCTAAGAATTAAACAAAATATAATTTTAAAAAAATAAAAATAATGCATTTTAGATTCAAAAAATCGCAATTAAAAAATTAAAGCACAATATACTTATTAACCCAATTGACTGTCCACTTAAAGACACATCATTACAAAGATAAATTTATAACTTATTAAATAATGAGCACTTATAATTAGAGGTATAAACTAAATAATCTGAAATTAAAGAGAGCCTACCAAACTTATTCCCTTGCTTACCAATAATTTATCCTCAATATCATTATTGTTCCGAAACAATTTGATATATTTGAAATACATTTTTATTACTTCGAAATTCGATTTTGCTCAAAGAAGTATATGAAAAAACATTTACTTAAAATTCTACTTTTTATTATCCTGATTTTTGTCGGCTGGGATTCCTATTCTCAGACCGTTACTTTTTCACCTGATATAGCTAATCCAGGAGTTCGCCAATTTATTGTTCCCCCAGGAGTGACTTCCATTACAGTGGAAGCATGGGGAGGAGGGGGCAGAGGCGGCACAAGAAGAAGCTCAAATGGGAATGGAGCAACTGCGGGAGGAGGTGGTGGAGCATACTCCCGAAGTGTGATAGCAGTGACACCTGGTCAAGTAATTGATTACTATGTAGGTTTTGGTTCTATTACTCAAAGTCCTGGAGAGGACACTTGGTTTGTAAATCAAACGACCATCATGGCTAAAGGAGGTAATTCTGTAGTAGATGGTGGAGAAGTTGGAGCAACTGGAGGATTAGCTTCGGCTGGATTTGGAGCTGTGAAATTTAATGGAGGGAATGGAGCAGATATTTTAGGTTCTGGAAATGATCTTAGTGGAGGTGGAGGTGGCTCATCAGCGGGAATTAACGCCAATGGAGGAAATGCAATTAATACTACTATTGGAGCAACAGCTCCTTTTGGAGGTGGAAACGGTGGAGATGGAAGAGCAGACAGTGAGGGTGCGGGAAATGGAATAGATGGGTTCTTTCCTGGAGGTGGCGGTGGCGGTGCAAAAAGAACCAATAGTTCACAAACGGACATTCAAGGTGGTGATGGAGGCAATGGCCAGTTACGAATTTCATATATTGCTTTAACTTCTGCCACAGGTACAGATGATCAGTCCGTTTGTGAAGATGACCCGATTATAGAAACTACCTATTCCCTTCCTCCAAATTCTACAGTAAGTGTCTTAAATCTTCCACCTGGTTTATCCTATAATTACGATGCATCTGCTGGTACTATCTCTATTACTGGGATTCCAACAGCAGATGGAACCTATACCATTAATGCCATTCCCCCCTACAATTCTTTCTTTACCCTTACTAAAAGTGGCACTGTTACCATAATCTTAAGACCCGATGTGTCGAACATGACAGAAACTATTTGTAGTGGTGAGGACTTTTCTATTACCCCTGTAGATGGCGTAAATGGATTTGTTCCAGTAGGCACTACCTACTCCTGGGGTCCTCCTATATTTTTCGGTGGAGTAACCGGTGGAGTTGCTGGAAGCGGGAGTTCTATCTCTGGTAATCTGACTAATACAACCAAGGCAGTCCAAATTGCAATATATACAGTCACTCCAACTATCGATGGCTGTGATGGAACTAATTTCACAGTTGCTGTTACAATAGATCCAATTGCAACCATCAATGACCTAACTACAGAAGTTTGCAATGGGGAAGGGTTTAATCTAAACCCCACAAATGGGACAGATGGAATTGTACCTTCCGGAACAACTTATTCTTGGAATGTTCCTTCTTTACCCGCAGGATTATCAGGAGGCCAATCTGGAAGCGGAAACTCTAATATCACTGGAACACTTGTCAATTCTACTAATACTCCACTTGCTGCTACATACACTGTAACACCAAACTCTGGAGGATGTGTAGGGCCAGATTTCACTGTTACGGTTACAGTAAATCCTGAACCGAATATTGATGATTTAACCGCTACCATCTGCAGTGAGGAGACCTTCGATATTACCCCGACAGATGGTGACAATGGAATCGTTCCTGCTGGAACTACATACACCTGGGTTTTACAGTCAGCGGATGCAGGAATCTC
>NZ_JBCLWJ010000019.1:0-71330 GCF_039563885.1 Algoriphagus sp. SE2
TACTCAACGTTACATAAAGTAGTATTTGATATTGAGTAAGTTACTTACCTTCAAAAAGGAAAAGACCTAATAATTAGTTTTCATTATAAGAAAGGCGCGCCAAAAACCTTCCTGTTTTGGTTTATATCCTAGTTGCCCCTTTCTCGCAATTCGAGAAGAAGAGATCAAATAAAACTAAATTTATCTTATGCATTAGAAAAAGTGATTGCACTAATTACATCTCGATGGTCTTCGGGATGGCGGGGATTTTTAAAGGATTTTACTCTCGGCAATTGTAGAGAATCATACCAATCCCAATTGAATCAGAAGTAAATATGAAGGTGCCACGCGTTTTGGAGTGTTTTGTTATTAGTTATAGTACAGAATTAATTAAAAGAATAGGATATAAATCTTAGCATGCGACGTTAAGAATATTTAGACTAAATTGAGTTATGAAATCGAACCAAGGAGTAAGACAAAGTAAATGGTTAATAGCGAGTTTATGCTGAAATTCAAAAATTCAGTATTTAACAAAAAAAGTATTAAACCGAAATTTATAAACTTCTATTCTCGCTACTAACCATTCGCAAAACGTTTACAGCGCTAAGTAACCTATAAGCAATTTATAATTGCATCGCTGAACTCCATTTATTTCGTAGTGATCATAATTAGCTTGAAATGGAGGTTCTACTTCACTATCCTTCTTGGAATAGCAGAAGGAAGTCTACTTAGCATTTCATTATTCAGAAGCTGAGTCACTTGTGAAAATGAACTGATATTGATGGTACTATTTTTTTGACGACCGACCAAAACCACCTCATCTCCTACCTGCACGTCCGGGATGTTTGACACATCTACCATAAAAAGATTCATATTGATTAATCCTACAATCTGTACTTTCTTTCCTTTAATTAGTACATGACCACTATTAGATTGCGCACGTGGATACCCATTACAATAACCTAAAGGCATCACGGCTACTTTCATATCCTGGGAAGCTTGATAGCTAGTTCCGTATCCAATAAATTCTCCTGCATCCACATCACGAACATCCATTACATCTGTTTTCCATGTAAATATCCGCTTTAAAGCTCCATCTGACTGTTTACCGATTTCCTGCAAATGCGAATAATAAATATCAGGACTCGGCCAAAAACCGTATTGAGCCACACCAATTCTTACCATATCATACACCGTATCCTTATAAGCCAATGCTGCCGCTGAACATGCGATATGACGAAGCTCAGGCATAATCATTTTTTGTTTGCATTGCTTTAGAAAGTTTTTATACCGTTCATGCTGACTCTTGATTTTAAACTGATTCGAAAAGTTCTCAGCACCACCAAAATGTGTACACAATCCTTTGAAAGAAATTTCTTCGGAATGCTTTTTTAGAAAGTTTAAAGTGGGTAAAAAATGCTTTTTAGAAAGTCCTGTTCTATTGGCTCCGGTTTCAACTTCAATATGAACTTTGGCCTGTTTCCCTATTTTCTTCGCAGACTCTAAAACTAAAGGAAGGCGTTCATAATTAAAAACATAAAACTCTATCTCATTTTTTATAGCCCAATCAATGTCTTCATCATAGAGAATCCCCATAATCATAACATCACTACCGGTTGATTTTGCCTCAAGTACTTCCTCCGCCTCAAAGGCAGATGCTGTTGCAAAATGATTTACGCCTGCTTTTTCCGCCATCTTTACAAATTCGCGAATTCCATGACCATAGGCATTCGCCTTTACCACAGAAGATACTTTTACGCCCTCTCCTACTTTCTTTTTTATAAAGTTTATATTATTCGTAAGCGAGGATTGACTTAACTCTATTCTCGACGAATGTCTTACCATAATTTCGTTTGTTGATTCCATGTATATGATTTACCCCAACTACCTCTAGCCAACTTCTCTACCTTTTCAATTTCCTCCACAGGCACCTCGTTTAACCTGTTTTTCACATCCAAAGAGCTGTAGTGAAAGGCATAAACTCTTGCCGCAAATTGATGAAAAGGCAAGGAAGATTCGCCTTGCTTTTCACCTTTACCGTGAACGGAAGGCAAAATACCTTGGCCCCAATCCTGTCTACCCTCATTGTTGGGATTTAAGAAATATGCACGCATCTCTCCCGATGGACTTTTTTCGACTCTCAAAAGTGAAACAGCATGAAAGCCGATCATATCGCCTTTATTGCTTGTGATGAATATCCCTACAGGATTAGGATACACTAAATGCCGATTCCCATTAAAATCAGGATGAAAAGACGCAAAGAATATCCTTTGATATCCTGGAAAATCCATAATAGAATTACTCATATAATCATAACATGAAGCAAAATCGACCTGAATCCAATGACCATACATCGCTGGATTGACCCATTTATGCGGATCTTCCAATCTCCCCGCAGAAATCCTCATCATCTCGTTATAAATTTTATCTAGATGAGGAACTAGTACCACTGATACGACATCTAAATTATAATCCAATTGATCGAGCAGGCCTTTTACTAAGTTGTTTGAAACCAAGTTTTGGTTTTCAAACCGCATGATCAAATTGTTCTGGGTTGAAACAGTTATGATCATATCGATCAGCTTAGCCGGTGAATGCTGGCTCCACATACTGATTCCTCGAGCCGACTGGCAGGTTGGATTATGCCCTTGGCCGATTCCGAGTGGCTGTCCCAAAACCTTGATTGTTCCGCCTATCAGGTACTGCAAAGCCGTGATATCAGCATCAGGTTCAGTCAAGGATTTCAAAATCCTTTTCTCCACCTGAGAATTAATCTTAATTCTCCGAAGGTTCTCTAAGCCAACTCGCACTGCTCTTCTGGAAAATAAATTCTTTCCTAACATTCTTGCCAATCCGTAAATACATTGGCAATTATCCCAGCTTGCAGTTTCCAAAATCAGGGAGGATACTAACTCATGATATTTTTCCCACTCAGCAATCCCTCGATCATTAAGATCAAGACAAATAGGAACAAGATTAGGATTGACTTTTAAAATATGTCTTAATAAGAGCGCATGATAGCCACTGACTAGACCTGTAGCATTCATAAGCTCACCCATTTCATGGGCTTCAGAAGCAAGAGTCGTTTCATCAGCACTTCCCAAAAACTCCAGATAGGATTCCTTGTTTTCATTCTCTCTAACCCCTCTGGAAGGAGTGTAGAGGGCATTAATGAAAACACGTATCATCTTGTCCTTTTTAGCTTCCCCCGAAGTATCAAACCTACGCTTAACCAGGCTGATTAACTCTCTTGCTTTTTGGGTTCGAATTGGTCTTTGTTCACAAATCAACCGCACTTCTTCTACAAGTTTTTCGTAAACTCCATTCAAGTCTATTTCAGACATGATAAAGCCAAAAAGATTGTATGCTTTTTTTAATTCCCGATCGGGCATACGGAGTCTGGTCTCTTCACTGGGTTCACGTAAAGCAAATTCCAAATTGTGGACAATCACTTCTTCCAGGAATTTTTGAGCGTCTTTGGCAGAAATGCCTTCATAAGAATCTTCTCCCTTTGCTATCCGCAGCATTCGAAGTTCAGAAAGTGTCTCAAAACTTGAAGAAGGATGCCCATAATTAAGAGTTCCTTTCACTAGGTATGGTACTAATTTGTCTGGATCACTCCATGAAGTATCCTTAAAAAATCCCCCACGATCAAGTTCTACGCTTTTACTATATAAAAAAGCAAGACCAGATCTGGTCAAGCTTAGTATATCGATATGACTGGCCAATTTTGTAGCCTTGCCTTTTTTAGTCAGCGGTCCAGAGTCAATAAACTCCTGGAAACTTTGATCGAAATTATTAAATACCTTATCGATAGTTAATCCCATTTAATATCTTAAAATTTTAGACGTAAAATTCTTCTTCTTCGTAATGCTTCAATAATTCAGTCATACGATCTGGGTCCTCACCTTTGAAGTTTATTGTACCAAAGTGATTACCAAACCCATCGCGATCAGCACTTAGCTTTTGGCCTTCATAAGGAGCTATCAATGTGTGCTCAACAAAGTATGGTTCATTATTGAGGGATTCAGGAATTTCCAATTTTGAGAATTGGCGCTTGTGAGGATAAATCATCACATTTCCATGATAATTTTTTGGTCTAAAGTCCTTCTCAGGAAAGATTTCATCCAGTTCTTCTTCCGTGATATTTGGATCATGGCAAATCACAAATGCAGCCAAGGCATCAAATTCATAGGACTTCGAACAAAGCTCTAAAATATGTCCTCCTGGAATTCTGCATGCAGTTTCTCCGAAATTCAGTTCATCATTTTCGGTCAAGAACCACTCCGGATGTACCATACCGTATTCAATTCCAAAGATGTCTACCATCTTTTGAACTTCTTTGTGGATTAAATCACGCTTTGATTCAAGATATTTTCCTTCCGGAATAAAGTTAGAATAACCCAACTTGACATATTCTGTAATATTCAGGAATCGGATTTTACCTTTATTAATGAAGGCTTCACAAGAAAACTCCCGACCAGACAAGTGACTCTCTGCCAAACATGGGAAATCACTATCCTCACATTTTTCATCAATTTCATCCATTGAGCGTAACAATCGATGTCCTACGGTACCTGCAGAAGCAAATGGTTTAATATGAACCCAGCTATCTTCCTCTCCATCAAGTTGGAGATTAGCTTGATTGAGACGTTTCATAAAGGCTTTTACCCCTTCTTTATTGTAAACTTCTTCAAATAATCCGACACGTAATCCGCCTATAAGCGCTTTACGCTTCATCATGGCTTTATTTCTAAATAGGAAAGCTCTATTAAGTACGCGTGGATCTCCTCTGTAAATAGAATTCAAAGCTCCTGCCCACTCAACTGTTTCTTCATAAAGCGGAACTGCAACGTCTGCATCAAATGCTTTTAGCTTTTCATACAAATCAATTGAATTGGAAGTATCACTCCACTCATCTAATTGATAAGAAACAAAAGGAATATCATTTTCATTAGCATAGGGTTCAAAATCTGAAAATGAAACGACCACGAAAGGTCTTCCAGTTTTTTGCATACTTTCAATGACAGGCAAACTCCAGCCTATAAGTGCGAAACATTTAGC
This sequence comes from Algoriphagus sp. SE2, assembly GCF_039563885.1. Lineage (NCBI taxonomy): Bacteria > Pseudomonadati > Bacteroidota > Cytophagia > Cytophagales > Cyclobacteriaceae > Algoriphagus > Algoriphagus sp. SE2. Next base: position 5,044 of record NZ_JBCLWJ010000019.1, read on the forward strand.
CATTATTAAATCTTGGTTTAGGGTTAAAAATTTATAAATCTGATGCCTCGAACAACACGGGAAGTGTCAGAGAGAAATAGACAGAACTGTCAAATAGATCATGGCATCCACTACTACAAGAGGACTGATCGGAAGATCGTTCCATAAATTTTCAATCCCCTTGATGAGTACAGTTGATTCTTCGAATAATTAAAGAGAAGGGGGTTTTTACCGGATTTTGAGCTTTTGCTTCAGAGGGTTTAACTTTATGCTGTCCACTCAGCAAAGCTTAAAAATAATCGATAGGTCAAGATGAATTAATCAAAAATTAATCTCTTGTACTGAGCGCATTGATTGGATTTAGAGACCGAAAATGGTACTAAACCTTAAAAGAGAATAGGCTGATTTTTTAATTATTTAATTTCTTTCCACCTATTCTTTAACGCTTCCAAGGATTGGTTCAAAATATCTATTGCTTGAATAGTTTGAGTAGTAGGCTGCACATCTGCCGCTTGAATCAAATCCATCATAAAAAGGAATTTTTCCTGCAAGCCGACCAATGTCTCTTGATTTGGATCTGTTTGACGAATGCTCCCATACATCGTATCAGGATTCCCTACGCTTCCATTTCCTCGAAACTTACTTTGCGACTCGGATGGGTTGCTCAGTCTATCTATTTCCTCCACCATATCCTGTAATTCGTGATACCCATCGTAGCAAGCTTTACTCAGATTTGTCTGCAACTCTAAGGCTCTTTCTGTAATAGTGACCCGTGGATCCATTTTTATTGTTAATGGTCTTTCGGAAGACTTTCCATCCACTGTCAATCGAACCCGATAAGTTCCAGGTTGAACAAATGGACCTCGAGGTCCACTCGGCGTATTTTTGTATACTGCTGAAATAGAAAACTCTCTTTTCGATCCTCTTGGAGGCTCAAGCCTTAAGTCCCAGACAAATCGATGATGTCCAAGATCAGTTCCTAACCTTTGCTGGGGTCTGATCCAATAAGTTGGATGTGGCAAGGCAGTAGAATCAATGTACTCGGGCTCATCCTCACTTGAATAGGTTCTGATAGCATTTCCCTCACTGTCCAGTATTTCCAATAGCACCTTGTTCGCATTCTTGTTTAACTGATAATCCAAAATTGCACCATCAGGTGGGTTTTGGCCTGCGGGTTCTTCGGGAGGTAGTGGCGTATCCAAAAACATATTCCATCTGACACGATAAGTGTCTGAAGGTGAAAATAAGAAAGCTTCAGTTTTAGAAGAGTTTGCAAGTTCTCTAAGAGGTGAGATATTATCTAAAATCCAAGCAGACCTACCATGTGTGCCAACCACTAAATCATCTTCATGAATCACCAAATCCCGAATTGAGGTTGCAGGCATATTATTACGAAGTGATTGCCAGTTTTCACCATCATCTATTGAAAAGTAAACTTCACGTTCAGTCCCTGCATAGAGTAATCCTTTCTGCTTGGGATCTTCTCGTACCACATTCACTGGTCCATTTGGATTCAATCCTTTTGTAATCAAATCCCATGTCTTCCCTCCATCTCTTGTTCGATAGATATAAGGAGTCATATCATCTTTGCGAATAGCATTGATAGCAATATATGCGGTTTGCTTATCAAAATGACTTGCATCAATTTGTGAAACTTTATCCCAAGTGCTCATCTCAGGTGGAGTTACTTCAATCCAATCTTTCCCCCCATTATTAGTCACATGCACACGACCGTCATCCGTACCTGTCCAAATAGTTTGAACATCCAAAGGTGAAGGACCTACAGAATAGATCACTCCCCTTCTGTTCATTGTTTCCATTTCCTTGGTTTTATATCGACCCACACTGGATGGCACTTCCGGTTGTTCATATGTCAAATCGGGACTAATAATTTCCCAACTTTGTCCTCCATTCAATGTTTTCCATAACACGTTTGTACCAAATAGCAGCATATTGTCATCTGCTGGGTGAAAAAGCAAAGGCATTGTTCTAACAAACCGATAATCCCCGGAACGTAATGCTTCGGGTGCGACATTGCTTGATTGACCAGTTTTCTTATTGAATCGCATGATACGACCACCATAAATGATATCTGGATTTTTCGGATCTGGTGCTACGTAAGCATATTCATCTGCTCCCACTCCCATAAATTCTCTAAAACTTATCTGTCCCCCATTACCACGGCTTGCAATCCCTATCGCTCCACTTTCTTGCTGGCCCCCATAGACCCAATAAGGAAAAGCGTTATCGGTAGTAACATGATATAATTGTGTAGTGGGTTGATTATACCAAGAGCTCCAAGTACGTCCGGCATTTACTGTAATAACTGCACCTTGATCAGCAACAAAAAGCATAATGTCAGGATTGAATGGATTAATCCAAATACGATGATAATCATCCCCTCCAGGTGCTCCTTTTAGCGAAGACCAAGTCTTACCCCCATCTGCAGAGGTGTAGGAAGCTATATTAGCGACATAAATACGGTCTGGATTTTTAGGATGGATTTTTATCTCGGCAAAGTCCCCTCCTCTTCCCCATAGTCGTCGATCTTCATGAATCAATGTCCAGCTTTCACCAGCATCTGTACTTTTATAAATTCCTCCATTCTGTCTGGCATCAACCGTAGCAAACATAAGATTGGAATTACTTGGAGCTATCCCAACTCCTATTCTACCTAAGCCTTTTTCGGCGCTTGGAAGTCCTTTTGTAATCTTGCGCCAATTCTCTCCTCCGTCTGTACTTTTATATAATCCACTGTTCGGACCGGAAAATGCCGCATTCTCCCAAGGCCCTTCCTGATGTTCCCACATATGAGCAAAAAGTATATCTGGGTTATTAGGGTCAAATTCTACCTGAATCGCACCTGTATTATCATTTATATAGAGTACTTTCTTCCAAGTCTTCCCTCCATCAATTGTTTTAAAAACACCTCTTTGCTCATTGGCTCCATAAGGATGCCCTAAACCGGCTACAAATACTACATCAGGATTTGAGGGATGAACGATAAGCCTTCCAACTTGCTGAATATCTTTTAAGCCGACATGATCCCAGGTTCTCCCTCCATTGATACTTTTAAAGATCCCATCTCCCACTCCCAAATCCGGTCTATGTAGGCCTTCCCCACTTCCGACATAAATGATATCAGGATTAGACAAAGCCACAGCAATATCCCCAACCGAACCAGTAGGTGCTTCATCAAAAATAGGATTCCAGGTTCTTCCATAATCGTCTGTTTTCCAAACACCTCCATTATTCACCCCCATAAAAAACACGTTGGGTTGATCAGGAATACCCACTCCACCCACAGTTCTACTCGCCCTAAAAGGTCCTATCATCCTATAATCAAGGTCCTGATAAGCTGAAGAGGGAATCTGCTGCGAGTAAAGTGAGCTAAATAAAAATAGGCAGAAAAGGGAAAGTAAAACCCTGAGATTAGATTGATCGGACATAGTGCTGGAAAACGGTTTACCGAGTTTACTTATAATGCCATTCAAAACCAATATTATGTACTCTTTATCATTTATAAAGCAACTTCATATTTGATAATGAATACCGACTTGGAGTTGTCATAATTCTTTTTGTAACTATGTCCATGAGTATTTTGGTCCTATTTTGTATCTTAACACACCAATAAAAAACTTTTTTACCTACTATTTATTCTACAAACATGCATCTACTAAAACAGTCCTTCTACTTCATTATTTTTATCTTTTTTAATTACAGTTTGGCATTAGGGCAAGCGAAAAATGATAATTCTAATTTAGTGCATCATTTATATGAATTCTCAAAAACATCATCGGTAACTGGAAGAGAGGAACAAGCCTCCACCTATATTCAATCATTATTTCCAAATGCCGAATTAAAGAAAGATAAATTAGGAAATCTTGTACTGACAATTGGGTCTGGTCTCCCGAGAAAACTGCTTACAGCACCTCTTGATGAACCTGGATATGTTATCAGCCAGATTCAAGATGATGGGTATTTAAAGATCAATCCGATTGGTTATGGACATATAGGAAGTCTCTATCATCAATTTTTGCAAGGCCATGAAGTACAAATAAATACCGAAAAAGGACCTATTATTGCTGTTTCCACAGTTCGATCTACTCACTATGAGGGACTGAGAGCCATTCCTGAAAGAGTAAAAGCTCCTTTCTCTTGGCATGAAGTTTTTATTGATGTTGGTGAAGCAAATGCTGCAGCAGTCGGACAAAAAAACATTCATCTTTTAGACCCGATCACCCTCAATAAAAAACCTCAAATTATTAATGGTTCTTCGATTGCTGCCCCCTCAATGAAATCAAAAGCTGCTGCAATTGCGTTGGCGGCATTTGCAAAAAGCATTACCGAAAAAGACATAGATGGTACCCTTGTGATTGCATGGGCAACCTTAGAATTAATCAATGGAAAAGGAATCGAAACAGTGATAAACGAGTTTGGTCCCTTTGATGAAATACATCGATTTAATCGTTTTTTAGAATATGAAAAAACAGATCATCAGACATTATTGTCCAATGGGAAATCAATTGATAATGGTGAGAATTACTTGAATGTTAAACCTTCTTCTCCATTTAGAAACCCCACCTCCACGGTTGATTTCGAAAACCAAAATATTTTCGAAGTTGGATTACCAAGTCTTTATTCTGACACCCCAGTAGAATTAGTAGCTTTTTCTGATTTTCAAAATCTTATTAATCATTGGTTTGATGTAATCGGTGAAGACAAAAAACATGTTGACTTACCTATGGCAGAAACCACAACTTCAAACCCATCCTATACTAATTTCGATAAGGAACACGAACTAATTTCTGAGTTAATTGGTCAATATGGAGTGAGCTCAAATGAAGTAAAAGTGAGGGAACTTATTTTAAATAAATTGCCAGATTGGGCAAAACCAACTGTGGATTCTCAAGGAAATATAAGACTTACTTTTGGGCAAGGAGCCGATCATGTCGTTTTCGTAGCCCATATGGATGAAACGGGATATGTGGTAGACTCAATTCGTGATGATGGTAAATTAATTTTAGATAGCAAAGGGGGAATGCTTCCTTGGTTATGGGAGGCACAACCAGCTTTGATTCATTTGGAAGAAAGCTCTATTCAAGGAGTATTTGAACCTCGATCTGATTACAAGTCTTCATCTAGCAGAACGCTTTCCAATTCTTTCATGGTTTACGCAGGATTCAATTCAAAAAGTGAAGCACTTGATGCGGGAATAAAAGTTGGAGTTTCAACAGTGACTATGCCAAAAGAAATGATTCGTCTCAGCCAAAACAGAGCTACGGCGAGAGGTTTCGACGACCGTGTTGGCTGTGCCGCATTACTGATGAGTTTGAATGATTTAGATCCAGAACAAGTGAAAAATAAAATAACTTTTGTTTGGTCTGTGGGAGAAGAAACAGGATTAATAGGTTCTGCCTATGCTGCGAAAAGCCTACAAGATGCCAAATTGGTATTTCCTATTGACACCTATGTTTCTTCAGATGACCCATACACCGATGAAACATTTGCAAATAGTCCTTTAGGAAACGGAGCTGTTATCAGGGTATTGGAAAGTATAAATTTCATCAGTAGAGAAAATTTAAAGGAGATTCAAAAACTTGCAGAAAAAAATAACATCAAAGTTCAATATGGCATGACTGCAGGAGGCACAGATGGCCAAGCTTTTCTTGGCTATGGCATACCTTCTATTCCATTATCTTGGCCTGGAAGATACTCCCATTCCCCAGTAGAAATCATGGATTATCGGGATATGAAAAACCTCGTTTCCATGATTAAAGCTATAATCCAGGAAAATTAGGATGGACCTAAAATACGATTCAACATTTCTTCCCGAAAAAAGAAAATCGAGTTAATCTGTAAAACCAAACATGTAAAGCTCTAATCAAAGAATCTTTTAAGAAACTATTTATCAAAAGATTCAAGTTGAATTAGAGCATTAGACAATTTTTCCAGAAAGGCTGCTTCTAAATAGTTTGGATTAATAGGCTGTCCAACCACCGTCAGCAGTGATCACTTCACCATTTATAAAAGAAGAATCATCAGAGGCTAGAAAAAGCGCAACTTTGGCAATTTCATCAGATTCACCCATTCGAGGCATAGAACCCGCGCCCGAACTGCATAACTCTGCACCTTCTTTATCCGGTTCCGCATTTTTCATAATATTGGTATTGACACCTCCCGGGGCTATAACATTACTTCGAATTCCCTTTTTAGCATACATGAATCCAATATTTCTACTCATCCCCACCAAGGCATGCTTAGAGGTAGTATAAGCTAAACCTGCTCTTGCACCATGGGTTCCGCCTACAGAAGAAATATGGATCATCACTCCTTTTTCTTGCTTTAGCATCTGTCCGATTGCTTCTCTTGCTGCATAAAAAGGCCCATTAATGTTTACTCCCATCACTTTAGTCCAAAGTTCATCCGTTACCTTTTCAAGGGGCATAAAATTGTCCATGATTCCTGCATTATTAACAAGGATATCTATAGAGTGAAATTCTAAAAGAGCTGCATGCATCATCTTTTTGACTTGAGCCTCATTAGAAACATCACATTTCAATCCGATAGCATGCCCTCCTTCCATTCGTATCATTTCAGCAACATCCATAGCATCATCGGGATCTAGATCTACTGCCACCACTTTTGCCCCATTCAATGCAAAAAGTCTGGCTATTGCTTTTCCCATTCCCGATGCTGCCCCAGTTACTATTGCTGTTTTGTTTTCGAGCTTCTTCATTTGACTATTATTTATTTTGGGTTTCAGCTTCAATCATATTTTCTATGCCTTTGAGTAAAGCATCTGCATTAAAGGAAATACTGTCGATTCCCTGAGCTATCAAAAATTTCGCGAATGCAGGGTTATCACTGGGAGCTTGTCCACAGAGCCCTATTTTCTTTCCGCTTGATTTGGCAGTATGAATTACTTCCGAAATCATCCACTCAACAGCTGGGTTACTCTCATCAAATAGCTCGCTTAATACTTCCGAATCCCGATCTACACCGAGCGTTAGTTGCGTCAGATCATTTGATCCAATGGAAAATCCATCAAAAATCTCGGCAAATTCCTTCGCCAAGATTATGTTAGAAGGAATTTCCGCCATCACGTAGATTTCCAAGCCATTTTCCCCTTGCTTTAGCCCTTCTTCTTTGAGAATTTCAACAACCTTTTTCCCCTCTTCAGGCGTTCTGCAAAAAGGAATCATCACCTTTAGATTTTCCAACCCCATATCATCTCGAACTCTTTTGACTGCCTCGCATTCCAAAGCAAAACCCTCCCGATAGCGCTCGTGGTAATACCGCGAAGCACCTCGGAATCCTAACATTGGATTTTCTTCATCCAATTCAAATTGATGACCACCGAGTAAATTAGCGTATTCATTTGACTTAAAATCACTCATTCTCAGAATCACATCTTTTGGATAAAAAGCCGCTGAAATAGTTGCGATAGCCTGTGAAAGCTTGTCTACAAAATATTCTTTCTTGTCTGAATACCCCTTGCAAAGATCTGCTATCTGCGTTTTTTCCTCCTGATTCTCAAGTTGGTCAAAATGGACTAAAGCCATTGGGTGAATTCGAATACTGCTATTCACTACAAACTCCATCCGCATCAGCCCTACACCTTGATTAGGAAAAAAGGAAAGATTAAATGCTTTATCTGGATCTGCCAGAATAAACATGGGCTTGGTCTTAGGAAGCTTCAAACCATGGAAATCATGCTCAGTAGTCTTCCATTCCAGCTTACCTTCATAAACTTTCCCCATTTTCCCGGAGGAATTATCAATCGTTACCACATCCCCATTTTTGAGAATTTCCAATGCGCCCTCTGCCCCCACGATGGCCAATGCGCCGACTTCCCTAGCCACAATAGCCGCATGACTGGTTCGCCCTCCTTTTGTAGTAATGATCGCTCCGGCTTTTTTCATCACGGGATCCCAATCCGGATTAGTAATCTCGGTCACCAGAATATCTCCTTCTTCCAGAAGGTCTGCTTCGGAAGGAGACATAATGATTTTTACTTTCCCTGAGGTAATTCCCCCTCCGATGGCATAACCCGTACTGAGTAGTTTACCTTTTCCAGTCAAAGCATATTCCTTCAGGAGATAAGGATCCTTATCTGCATGAATGGTTTCCGGTCTGGCTTGAACTATAAAAAGTTCATCGGTAACTCCATCTTTAGCCCATTCAATGTCCATGGGAAGTTTATAATGCTTCTCAATCTCCACAGACCATTTTCCCAAAGTCTCCACTTCCTCATCGCTTAGCACAAGGGCTTTTTGTTTATCCATCGGAGTATCCAAGTTGACCACTCCTCCAGAATCCGAGTACACCATAGTTTTGGTCTTCGAACCTGCCTTTTTGGAAATAACAGCTCTTTTCCCCTTTTCCAGACTTGGCTTAAACACTAAAAATTCATCTGGTATAACTGCTCCCTGGACTATATTTTCACCCAATCCCCAACAGCCGGTCACCAAAACAGAATCAGCAAAACCGGATTCAGGATCGATGGAAAAACATACCCCGCTACTCGCTTTGTCTGCTCTTACCATCAACTGCACGCCAACAGAAAGGGCTATTTCATGTTTGTCAAATCCTTTGTCATGACGGTATTTAATCGCCCGACCATTGTACATGGAGGCAAAACAGGCACGTACCGCTTTCAATAAAGCCTCTGTGCCATTAATATTTAAAAAAGACTCATGCAGACCTGCAAAACTCGCTCCTGGAAGATCCTCTGCGGTAGCACTACTTCTTACCGCCACATCTGGAGCAGCTCGGTCTTTCCCTCCTATAGATTGATAAGATCGGATGATTTCTTTTGCTAGTTTTTCAGGTATTTCACCTGCTAAAATGAGAGATTTGATACCATCTGACACTTCACGAAGATTAGAAAATTCTTTTAGATCAAGGCTTGCCAATTGATCCTGAATGGCTTGCTTAAGTTGATTCTCATCTATAAAAAGGCGAAAACCTGTGGAAGTCACTGCAAACCCATCAGGTATGCGAATACCCAAGGGAGTGAGTTTTTGGTACATTTCTCCCAAAGAGGCATTCTTACCACCCACCTTTGGGACATCCTCTATTCCAATTTCACCAAATGAAATTACCAGATTATCCATATTGTTTTTGATTTTTCTAGATTTTAAGAATAGCCCAATTTAAGCAGTCCGCATTGCTTTACTTATGATTCATTTAGGTTAAAAAAATGATATAAATCAGTAAATAAATCCTCCTATTTTGAGACTTTCAAGAAGTAAGAAATGACTTATTATTTTGTTATTTAAAAAATTAAAATCCCAAAACTCATGATCTACTCTTGTAAAGCCAGTTCTACCTCAAAAGAAAAAGCTACCATATCAATCAAAAAATCAGAAATCGAGTTTGGTATTAGCGCAGATAAAGGCGATCTGCTATCCAGCCCGGCAGAACTATTTTTAGGATCTATTTCAGCATGCATCTTGAAAAATGTAGAACGCCTTTCCTCAATAATGAATTTTGAATACAAGAAAGCAGAGATTGAAGTAAAAGGAACACGGCTTGAAAAACCTCCTAGAATGGACGAGATAAAGTATGAATTACTTATTTACACAAAGTCACCAACAATAAACGTTCATCTACTTCAAATGAATATTGAAAAATTTGGGACCATTGTAAATACAGTTAAAAAATCATGCTTGATTCAAGGTGAAGTCAAAATAATTGAAACATGATAAAACTTTATATACTTAAACTGGAATAAAAGGTATTTAATATCAAAATAATGAAATTTATCAAAATATTATTTTTCGTATCCTTATTTTTTGTTTTTGAAGCAAATGCTCAAAAACCTACGTTCAAAGTTATGGCTTGGAATATTTTACATGGAGCAAATGATATTGAAAATGGAAAGGAAAATGCGATAAATATTATAAAAGAAATAGATCCTGACGTGATTTTAATGGTGGAGACTTATGGTTCAGGTTTATCAATAGCAGAATCTTTAGGATATAATTTTCACCTTATAGCTTCAGAAGGTACAGCTTTAGATGATAAGGATATAAATCTCTCCATATTCTCAAAATATCCTTTTGGGGATAGAATAGACACAGATTACCCTTTCTATTTGGGTGGAATAGAAATATTGATTGATAATAAAAAATATCGATTCTTTTCTAATTGGTTTCACTATTTACCTTGGGAAGATGAGCCCGAAAAAATGGGAAAATCAAGTGAAGAGTTGTTAGCATGGGAAAGAACCGGGAAAAAGTATGAGATGATTCAAAATATACTCCCCTATTTGGAAAAATATGGGAAAGAAACGGATTCCATACCATTAATTTTTGGAGGAGATATGAACTCTCCTTCGCACTTAGATTGGGGCAATAGAACAAAAAAATTACATAATGGCCTGGTAGTTCCATGGTATGCAACAAAAGTTCTGGAAGATATGGGACTGATTGATTCTTATCGAAAAATAAATCCGGATCCTATAGCATCTCCCGGAATAACCTGGCATACAAAAGGGAAAAATGATGCACACAGAATAGATTATATTTTTTATAAAGGAAAATCTATTCGACCTATAAAGTCTGATTCATATAAAGCTTTTCTTGGTGAAAACTTTTCTATAAATAACAAAAATTTTAAATATCCTTCAGATCATGGGTTCGTGGTAACAACATTTGAAATTTTGTAAAAAAATTATTTTAACTATACAAAAAGAGATTCTTTTTAAATTATTATTAATGCAACATAAAATTGAATTGAAACCATCGGTTGAAATTAAATTTCTAAATATCGATTGTAATTTATATTAAAATCTAAATATCTATTTTAAACATATATTATTTAAGCATGATTTATTTAGTGGAAACAACAGTCGATTAATTTACATTATTATTAATAGGAAGTACCGCTGAACATGTTTTAGTTTGATTTTCAATATTTTTTTGTTATAATATTCTTTTTGCAAACTGATAATCAGCGCTTGTAAAATTACAATTACAAGTTTCACCAACCACAATAAAATCACCAAATAAAAGTAAAATGAAATTGATAAAAGCGTTTTTTAATACCAAGTTCAATTTACTATTCCTAACACTTCTTTTAATGATCAGTTGCTCTCAAGAGCAGGAAATTAAAAGTGAAAAAGATAAAGCGAATCCCATAAAAAGAGACCTGGAACAAATAAAAAAAACGGGGACCTTAAGAGCGTTAACAATTTATAGTAGCACCACTTATTTTCTTTACAAAGGCCGTCCGATGGGGTATGAGTATGAATTGCTGGAAAGGTTTGCGGACTATTTAGAAGTAGAATTAGAGTTGGTTGTTGTCAAAAATATGGATGACTTGTTCGAAAAACTCAATGCAGGAGAAGGGGATATTGCCGCACATGGATTGACGATCACCTCCGAAAGAAAAGAAGAGGTGGCTTTTACAGATTATTTATACTTGACCAAGCAAGTTTTGGTTCAAAAGAAACCAGATAACTGGCGGACCATGCATTGGAACAAATTGGAAAATTCCCTAATTCAAGATCCTATGGAACTTTTGGGAGACACGGTTGCTGTTCGTAAAAAGTCTTCCTACAAAGAAAGAATCGCTAATCTATCAGAAGAGCTCGGGGGAATAATTCATGTCAAAGAACTTCCTGGTGAACTGGCAACCGACAAGATTATAAAAAAAGTTGTAGAAGGAGAAATTGAATATACAGTTGCAGATGCTAATATCGCTAGTGTTATGGCCTCTTATTATCCTATTTTAGACATTGGAGTACCTATAAGTTTTTCACAAAGGATAAGTTGGGCTACACGTAAAAATTCACCAGACCTATTAGAAGCCACTAATAATTGGTTAGAGGAAATTAAAAAGAAGGTGGATTACAATGTTATTTACAACAAGTATTTTAAGAATAAAAAGAATTTCAAAAGACGCGTCAAAAGTGACTTTTACAGTTTAAACAATGAGGAAATAAGTCCTTATGATAATTTAATAAAGAAGCATTCCAAAAAGTTAGATTGGGACTGGAGATTTGTTACTTCGTTAGTCTACCAAGAATCAAAATTTAATCCTACAAACAGTTCTTGGGCAAACGCTCAAGGGTTAATGCAACTAATGCCAGCAACTGCCAAAGAACTAGGAGTAACAAATAGAGCTGATCCCGAACAAAGTATAAAAGGTGGTTTAACTTATTTAAAACAAATAAGGGAGAACTTTCAAAACGTTCCCGACTCAGTCCAAAGAATTAAATTTACACTTGCCGCCTATAATTGTGGACTCTACCATGTCATCGATGCACAAAGGCTTGCAGAAAAACGAGGTTTAAATGCGCAGCTTTGGGATGAGAATGTAGAGGAAATGATTCTGGAATTAAGTTCCCCAAAAAATTATAATGACCCAGTAGTAAAATATGGCTATGTAAGAGGAATAGAACCTTACAATTACGTCGATCAGATTTTTGAAAGATATCAACATTATACCCAGTTTATAGAGGTCTAGGGATTAAGCAATCGCAAGAGCAATCTTTTATCCAAATCAATTGTAGATATTACAATCTTCTTCTACCCCCTTCCGAGCAATTTTCTTACCTTTGCAGCTTCCTGAGTTTTTCTAATCAACCCATTTCCAAATGGCCACAAAAAAAATAAAATCTGCTCTTATTTCTGTCTTTTACAAAGACAATCTTGAACCTATCATTGCCCTTCTTAAAAAGCATGGTGTCACTATTTATTCCACAGGTGGCACACAGAAATTTATTGAAGAACAAGGAGCAGCAGTTGTTCCTGTTGAAGAATTAACCAGCTACCCTTCCATCTTCGGAGGAAGAGTGAAGACTTTACACCCAAAGATTTTTGGAGGAATTCTTTATAGGAGAGATAATGAGGGAGATCTTTCCCAAGCAGCGGAGTTTGATATTCCAGCTATTGATTTGGTGATTGTGGATTTGTATCCTTTTGAAGAAACGGTAGATTCCGGAGCTTCTGAAGCGGATATTATTGAAAAGATTGACATTGGTGGTATTTCATTGATCAGAGCTGCTGCAAAGAATTTCAAGGATGTAACGATCATTGCCTCTAAGGATCAATACAAAGAATTGGAGCAGAAACTCTCTGACCAGGATGGCGGAACAACCATCGAAGACCGTCGCTATTTTGCCGCACATTCCTTTCAGGTTTCTTCTAATTACGACACGCATATTTTCAATTACTTCAATCAGACTGAAAATATACCTGCTTTGAAAGTATCTGAAACCAAAGCAAAAGCACTTCGATATGGGGAAAACCCTCATCAGGGCGCACATTTTTACGGAGATATGGATGCGCTTTTTGATCAATTAAACGGAAAAGAACTTTCATACAACAACTTGGTAGATGTAGACGCTGCCGTGAATTTGATCGCTGAGTTTAAAGGTGAGACCGCTTTCGCGATTTTGAAACATACAAATGCCTGTGGTGTTGCTTTGGCACCGACCGTGAAACAAGCCTATCAAAAGGCTTTTGAAGCGGATACCATTTCTGCATTTGGAGGTGTTTTGGTCACCAATCAAACAGTAGATAAAGATGCCGCAGAAGAGATGCATTCGCTTTTTTTCGAGGTCTTAATCGCTCCGGATTTTACCCCTGAAGCTTTAGATGTACTGACTAAAAAGAAAAATAGAATTTTGCTTCGTCAGAAGATAAATCTTCCTGGAACCAAAATGATGAAAACACTTTTGAATGGAGTAATCGAGCAGGACAAGGATTTGGCTACTGAAACAAAGGCGGATTTCAAAGTAGTTACGCAAGAAGCTCCAACAGAAAAAGAGATGGAGGCGATGGTTTTTGCAGCTAAAATCTGTAAGCATACCAAATCCAACACCATTATTTTAAGTAATGATAATCAATTGTTTTCTTCAGGAGTAGGACAGACTTCCCGCGTAGATGCCTTGAAGCAAGCTATCACAAAAGCGCATGAGTTTGGATTTGACCTAAAGGGTGCTGTCATGGCATCCGATGCATTCTTCCCCTTCCCTGATTGTGTGGAAATTGCAGGAAAAGCAGGAATCACTGCGGTTGTACAGCCAGGTGGTTCTATCAAAGATCAGTTGAGCATTGACTATTGTGATCAGCATGGGATGTCTATGGTGATGACAGGAGTAAGACACTTCAAACATTGATTTATGATCCTTTGTGGTTTTACCAACCCCAAAGATTTTACTTTCCTATTAAATTCTTTCAGGATTTTAAGCCTAAAAGGATGGATCTCAAGACCTTCTGATTTGAATTCGGAAGGTCTTTTTCTTTCAATAAGAAAAGAATATTTAGATAAGCTATTCTAGAGATTTCCAGATTTACGATAGAACTTACCCAAATTCATTTAATCCTTCATTTCCCCGGTCGAAACTGCTATTTTGCAAGTCTAATCCAAACCGTTTGGCCCGAATCACGTAACCCAATCATTATCGGATTCAAATTCGTACTTTTGCAGACTTATGAAATCGCATCAATTAAAGCTATACAACACTCTTTCCCGCAAGAAAGAGAACTTCCAAGCAATTAACCCTCCTTTTGTAGGATTGTACGTCTGCGGACCGACCGTTTACGGTGACGCCCATTTAGGACATGCAAGACCAGCAGTGACTTTTGATACGGTCAATCGCTACCTTACCCACCTTGGCTACCGCGTCAGATATGTCAGAAATATCACGGACGTAGGTCACTTGCAAGGAGATGCGGATGAAGGTGAAGATAAAATTGCCAAAAAAGCAAAACTCGAGCAGTTGGAACCGATGGAAATTGCACAGCAATATACGGACTCCTACCACCGGGACATGGCTCTTTTGAATACCTGGAAACCGAATATCGAACCTAGGGCAACTGGTCATATTCCTGAGCAAATTGCGTTGGTTGAAGCTATTCTGAAAGAAGGTTTGGCCTATGAGGTCAAGGGGTCTGTGTATTTCGATACTTTGAAATACAATGAGATCACTCCATACGGAAGACTTTCCGGAAGAGTGATTGACGAATTGATGAGCGGAAGCCGAGACCTAGACGGTCAAAGCGAAAAGCGTAATCCTGTAGATTTTGCTTTGTGGAAAAATGCTGCTCCTGAGCACCTCATGAAATGGGATTCACCTTGGGGAATGGGATTTCCGGGTTGGCATCTGGAGTGTACTGCAATGAGTTCGAAATATCTTGGAACTACCTTTGACATTCATGGAGGTGGTATGGATTTAATGTTCCCACATCATGAATGTGAAATAGCACAAGGAAACGCCTGCAATCATAAGGATCCGGTCAACTACTGGATGCACAATAATATGATCACCATCAACGGACAGAAGATGGGCAAATCTTTGGGCAATTTTATTACGCTTCAAGAATTATTTAATGGGAATCATCAGTTGTTAGAGCAGGCTTATAGCCCGATGACGATTCGTTATTTCATACTGACGGCTCATTACCGCTCTACTTTGGATTTCTCCAATGAAGCACTAAAAGCTGCGCAGAAAGGATATAAAAAACTGATCAACGGCCTGAGAATTGCAAAAATGTTGGAATATCAAGCTGCTGACGCCGAAGTGGACAAAAAGCAAGTCGAACAAATCGAAAACAGCATCTCCAATGCCTATAGGGCGATGGATGACGATTTCAATACGGCTCAGGCAATTGGGCATTTGTTCAACTTATTGAAAAAAATCAACTCCATGTACACAGGACAGCTACAAGCAGCAGTTCTTGGCGAAGAGACATTCAATAAATTAATCAGCACCTTTATCACTTTTGTAGTAGATATCCTGGGGTTGATTGAAGAGAAATCAGATAGTCAGAATAAAATGATCAATCTCTTATTAACTCTTTATACAGAAGCTAAAACAGCAAGGGATTATGACAAAGTGGATGAAATCAGAGCGGGTTTGAAAGACCTTGGTTTTGTGGTGAAAGACATGAAAGACAAAATTGACTGGGCGTATGAAGAATAAATTATGGCTCTTCGGTATCTTTTTTTTAGTATGGGCTTGTAGTGCCCCTGAAAAAAAAACCGAGACTGTAGCAGAGGTCCCGGTAAAACCTTACCCAAGCTTTTCTCCGGACTCCGCCTATGCCTATATTCAAAAGCAAGTTGATTTTGGACCAAGAGTTCCAATGACTCCTGCCCATCAGGAGACAAAGGAATGGATTATCGCAAAGTTTGAGAGTTTTGGCTTAAATGTAAGCACTCAGGATTTTGAGGCTAAAACGTACGATAACTTAACTTGGAATCTAACCAATATCATTGCATCCTATAAACCCGAGGCGACAAAACGTATTATGCTATCTGCTCATTGGGATACCAGAAGATTTGCAGACAAGGATTCTCAGGATATGGATCAGCCTATAGATGGCGCTAATGATGGAGCTAGTGGTGTAGGGGTTTTATTAGAAATTGCAAGAACGATTACTTCACAACAATTAGAACCAGAGGTAGGAATAGATTTTATTCTTTTTGATGGGGAAGATGACGGAGAATTAGAAAATGGCCCGAGATTAAATAATGGAAAAATCTGGTGGTGTTTAGGTTCCCAATACTGGTCTTTAAATAAACATGTCCCAAACTACAGTGCTTATTATGGGATTTTACTTGACATGGTTGGAGCCAAAGGGGCACACTTCTATTATGAAGGATATTCTCGCCAATATGCCGCAGGAATTCTAAGGAAAGTTTGGGAGAACGCTGCCAAGATTGGTCACAGCGATTTTTTCGTAATGAGAGAAGCAGCAGAAATTTTAGATGATCATGCCTTTGTAAATGAAAACGCAGGTATTCCTATGATCGATATTTTGGACTTTTCTCCTGATTACGGGTTTGGGCATTACCATCATACCCATAGTGATAATATGGAATTGATTGATAAAAGAACCTTGCAAGCTGTAGGAGAAACCGTTTTATTTACGGTTTATCAAGAGTAATCTAGTAACCAAGGAATTATTAGATTGTTGATTTCAAACCTAAGCATTCATGCTTACCTAAATTTCAAACATGAAAAAAGGGCATCAGGTCACAATGAAAGAGATTGCCAAGAAATTGGGAGTTTCAGTCTCTACTATTTCCAGAGCTTTAAAAGACTCTCCGGAATTGCATCCAGAGACCAAGAGGAAAATTGTGGAAATGGCAAAAGAAATGAATTACCAACCAAATCTTCTTGCCCAGAGTCTCAGAATCAGCAGAACCAAAACACTTGGGGTAATTGTTCCTGAGATAACTTCTCACTTCTTTGCTTCCTGTATCAGTGGTATTCAAGATCAGGCAAATGTTCGTGGATACAATGTCATGATTTGTCAATCTAATGAGCATTTAGAATTGGAAATGGCAAATATCAAAACTTTGGTTGCCACCCAAGTCGATGCTTTATTGATTTCATTGAGTAGAGAAACCAATCATTATGAGCATCTTTTTGAACTCTACAATCGAGAAATTCCATTTGTGTTATTTGACCGGGTTCATGAGGATATACCTGTGTCTAAGATAACTTTTAATGATGCAGGTGGAGCTTATCAGGTCACAAAACACTTGTTGGAAGAAGGCTGCAAACGAGTGATGTATGTATCAGGTCCAGAGGATTTATATATAAGTAAAAAGAGAAAAGAAGGGTACCTAAAAGCTTTAAAAGAATTTGGGATTCCTGAAAATGAAAGCTTGATAAAAGTTACTGATTTGACAACCGAAGGCAATACAGCAGTAGCAGAAGAAATACTAGAAATGGAGACACGACCAGATGGAGTGTTTTGTATGATAGATCCAGTAGCAGTGGAAGTTTTATTGAATTGGAAGAGTAAAGGGATCAAAATCCCTCAGGACATTGCTTTAGCAGGATTTACTGATAACCCTACTTCAGCAGTAATAGAACCTTCATTGACTACAGTTTCTCAACCAGGTTATGAGATGGGGAAACTTGCAGTAAGTCACCTATTAGATCAACTCGACGGAATCGCTTCTGATGATCCTATTTCTATCGTTTTAGAGACTACCCTTATTCCAAGAAAGTCCACAGAAATTATCAAATAATGCGTGAACTCATCACGAAATCTTTTCTTGAGATTTTTGCTCAAGAGCCAATTCACGCCTTTGCTCCAGGTAGAATTAATCTTATCGGAGAACATACAGATTATCAGGAGGGGTTTGTTTTTCCAGCTGCTGTAGCGCAGGGAATCTATTTTGGAATTCAAAAGAACAATAGTAATTCAGCAAGAATACATTCTTTTGATTTTAATGAAGATTTTAGATTTGATGTCAAATCTTTTTCTCCAAGAAAAGGTCATTGGGGAAATTATATTATGGGTATGGTCTCCCAATTAAACCAAGCCGGATATGAAATAGAGGGCTTTGACATGGTTTTCGGAGGAAATATTCCAGTGGGTTCAGGACTGTCATCTTCAGCAGCACTTTCCGTTGGAGTTGGCACTTCAATTTCAGGTTTGTTTGATTTAGATATCCCTAAGAAGTCACTTGCTTTATATGCCCAAAAGTCAGAGAATTTATTCGAAGGGTTGAATTGTGGAATCATGGATCCTTATGCATCTGCATTTGGTAAAGCAGATCATGCCTTGTTATTGGATTGTAGAAGCAATTCACATGAAGAAGTCCCTATTTCACTTGGGCAATACAGTTTGCTATTAGTTAATACAAATGTTAAACATAAACTAGCTGATTCTGCTTATAACAAAAGAAGATCTGCTTGTGAGGAAAGTGTGGATATTTTATCTTCTACTTTTACTGGCATTAAAACATTAAGAGATATTGCTGAAGCAGATCTTCCAAAAGTTAAATCCATCTTACCTAAAGAGCTTTTCTCCAAGGCAAAGCATGTGATTTTGGAAGACGTCCGAGTCCATCAGGCGGGAGAAAGTTTAAGAAGTGGAGAACTTGGAAAGTTTGGGGAATTAATGAAAGCATCACATAAAAGCCTTAGTCAAGATTATGAGGTGAGTTGTGAAGAGCTTGATTTCTTAGCAAAAGAATCTTGGAAAAAAAAGTATGTATTAGGTTCCAGAATGATGGGAGGAGGCTTTGGAGGCTGTACTATCAATTTATTGGAAAATAATCATATCCTTGAATTCAAGAAATCAATTGCTACAAGTTACTTAGCTGCTTTTAATATTGAACCGGACTTTATCGAGGTAAAACCTTCAGATGGAGCCAGATTAGTTAAATAAAATCTCTACCCGACTGGCAGATTTCTATTGTTTCAAAAAGAAATAATTTGTAATTCGCCCCGATTTGTCATATGATTTTCGGTTATTTGACGTCGATTTATTACAAATCCCCTAATTTCAGAAAAATTGATATTATGAATTTCCCAAAAAACCTACGTAACATTCTGCTCTTAGCAGTGCTAGTAAGTTTGGCTACTTGGAGTTGTAAAAACAAACGCTCCGGTTCACCAAAAGTGCTCGTTTTCAGCAAGACAGCAGGTTACTACCATGAATCCATTCCAAAAGGAATGGCAGCAATACAAAAACTAGGGGCCGAGAATGGCTTTGAAGTAGATACCACGACTCAGGCGGAAAAATTCACTGAGGAAAATTTAGCTCAATATGCTGCGGTAATTTTTCTAAGCACTACTGGTGATGTATTGAACAATTATCAGGAAGCAGATTTTGAAAGATATATTCAAGCTGGTGGTGGCTATGTAGGTATCCACGCAGCCGCTGACACAGAATATGGATGGGGCTGGTACGGCCGGTTAGTTGGAGGTTATTTCACAGATCATCCTGGAATTAATGACCCTAATCCAAATGTTCAACCTGGAGAAATCACTGTAGTTGATTCTAACAATCCTTCCACTTCATTTTTACCAAATCCATGGGCTAGAACAGATGAGTGGTATAGTTATAAAAACATGAATCCAGATGTTCATGTACTTTTAAATTTGGAAGAAGACTCCTATAAAGGTGGCTTTGATATGGGAGAGCATCCCATTGCTTGGTATCATGAATACGACGGAGGCAGAGCTTTCTATACTGGAGGTGGTCATACCGATGAATCATATTCCGAAGAATTATTCTTAAAGCATGTTTTGGAAGGCATAAACTATGCAATTGGTGATAATTTGGAACTCGACTATTCAAAGACAATCAGCAAGCGCGTTCCAGAGGAAAATAGATTTACAAAGACTCCATTGGCGACAGGTGTTTTTACCGAGCCCACTGAAATGACTATTCTTCCTAATCTTGATATTTTAGTTGCACAAAGGAGAGGAGAAATTCTATTCTTTGACAATGAAACAGAAGAGCTGAAAGAAGTAGGTAAACTCGACGTTTATTGGAGAACTGAAGTAAAAGGAGTGAATGCGGAAGAAGGATTGATGGGTATTCAAAAAGACCCTAATTATGCTGAAAACGGATATGTTTTCGTTTACTACGCTCCAGCTGGGGATGAGGAAATTAATAGACTTTCCCGATTTACATTTAAAAATGATACATGGGATATGTCATCAGAAGTAGTTATTCTGGATGTTCATTCTGACAGAGATATCTGCTGTCATACTGGTGGATCTATTGCCTTTGATAAAGAAGGTAATCTTTATCTTTCATTAGGAGATAACTCTACTCCATTTAATCAGGCAGATTCTAAGTTTAGAAATAACGGTTTTGCTCCATTGGATCAAAGACCGGGATATGAGCAATATGACGCAAGAAGATCATCTGGAAATGCAAATGATCTTAGAGGAAAAATCCTTAGAATTAAGGTAAACGAAGATGGTTCATATGATATTCCTGAGGGTAACTTATACCCAGTAGGAACGGAAGGAACGAGACCTGAAATATATGTTCAAGGAAATAGAAATCCTTATAGAATTTCTGTGGATCAGAAAACTGGTTTCTTGTATTGGGGTGAAGTTGGTCCCGATGCTAACGCAGACAGTATGGATACAAGAGGACCTAGGGGTTATGATGAATTGAACCAAGCTAGAAAAGCCGGGAATTTTGGATGGCCATTTGCTGTAGGTAATAATTATCCCTATCATGAATACAATTATGAAACGGGGGAATCAGGTCCCGCTTTCGATCCAAATGGACCAAAAAACACGTCAGTAAACAATACAGGAATTACAGAATTACCTGAACTTGCTCCGGCATTTATTTGGTATCCCTACGGAGAGTCTGCAGAATTTCCTCAGTTAGGTTCCGGGGGAAGAAACGCTATGGCAGGACCTGTGTATTATTCTGATATGTATACTGCCGACACCAAATTCCCTGATTATTTTGATGGAAAAATCTTTATCTATGATTGGATCAGAGGTTGGATTAAAGTGGTAACCATGAAGGAGAATGGCGATTATGATAAGATGGAGCCATTCATGCCTAATACCAAGTTTAATGCCTTGATAGATATGGAAATGGGTCCAGACGGCAGAATATACCTCTTAGAATATGGAAATGGCTGGTTCTCCAAAAATCCAGACGCTGCTCTTTCAAGAATCGACTTTAATGGTGGAAATAGAGCTCCTTCAGTAACAGAGATCTCTGCGGACAAAACATCTGGCACCAATCCACTTACCGTAACATTTACTGCAACCTCTTCGGACCCTGAAAATGATGCATTGACTTACACTTGGGATTTGGGAAATGGAGAAACCAAAACGACTGAGGTTCCTTCTATTACCCATACTTACAATACCATTGGAGAATATGAAGTAAAAGTAACAGCAAAAGATCCGGATGGACTTACTGGTACAAGTGGAATAGAGAGTGTTTATTCAGGAAATATAGCTCCTGAGGTTACCATAGCTATAAATGGCAACCAATCTTTCTACTTCCCAGGCAAAAAAGTCTCCTATAGTGTTTCTGTTGAAGACCCAGATAATCCTGAAGCTTCATCCGACATGAGTACATTATATGTTTCTGCTGACTATATCGAAGGTCTAGATCAGGCAGAATCTGACATGGGACACAAAGTGATGACTGAGGCCATGATGGGTAAATCTCTCTTTACAACCTTAACTTGTAAAACCTGTCACAAAGAGGCTGAAGCATCTGTAGGACCTTCTTATGTCGATGTTGCAAAAAAATACAATCAAAGAGATATTGATTACTTAAAAAATAAAATCAAGAACGGTGGTGGAGGAGTCTGGGGTGAAACTGCGATGCCAGCTAATCCAGACTTGAAAGATTCTGAATTGAATGCTTTGGTAGCTTATATTCTATCCTTGGATCAAGTAACTGTCCCATCTCTTCCAGCAACCGGTGCAGTAGATGCAACTGTGGGTAAAACTCCAAGCCCTAACGGTGTATTAATGCTAAATGCATCTTTTACAGATCAAGGTGGAGAAAATGTAAAACCTCTTACCGGTTCGACTACTGTTTTGTTAAGGAGCAATACCATAGATATGGGTAACACCGGGGATTATGCCGGGGGATATAGCAGTATGAGCTATGATGGAAACAACCTAGTAATGGTTCCTAAAAATGAAGCTTCATTCTCTATAAATAACGTGGACCTGACTGGAATTAGCTCTGTCACTGCAATCGCAGTAACTATGGGTAGTCTTGGAGATGAATATGATGTTGAACTTAGATTAAATTCTCCAACTGGTGAGCTGGTCGGATCTACTACTTTTGTGCAGCAACCAAACAAAGGACCTGAAGGATCTCCAAACTTTGGGCCATTTAACATTCCTGTTACCGGAACAGGAGACGGACAACCACATAAACTATTTGTGGTCACAAAGCCTAAAAATGATGGTGGTTCAGGCACCTTTATTATTTCGGGAATGACTTTCAATTCAAAATAAAAAACCAACCTTAAAACACGAAAAAGCCATCCTCAAATTGGGGATGGCTTTTTTATTTTCTTTTCACAGATTATTTTTTCTTTCGATAATTAGCTATTCAGACCGAAATCTAATTATTGCATTACCCCCTTTATCCAAATACTTTTTTAAGAATCAAACTTTGAATATCCGTAGGGTTGAGTTGGGTCTCCTTAGTTAGGTTTTTATCCGAAGATAGGAAAACAGGATGATCTAGCTTATCCTCAGGAACTCTACCATGTGCACCTTTCACCAACGTAGCATCTAATGGAATCACATCCATCAAGTACCTGAATCCCAATTTTTTCTTCAATACCTTTAAACCCACTTTTACCATGGGTAATTTGATACTTGGATTTATAAAAAGCTCTACAGGATCATACCCTGGTTTTTGATGAATAGCAACACATCTTGCATAATCAGGAGCCTTGGAATCATCCAACCAAAAATAATAAGTAAACCAGGAATCCTTATCTGCTACCACTACCAAATCTCCAGATCGTTCATGATGCAGATGATATTTCTTCTTGCCCTCTTCATCCAAAATCAATTCAATCCCAGGGCTTTCTTCCAACAGCTTTTTAACCAAAGGCAAATCACTTTTATCTTTCACATGGATGTGGGCCAATTGATGGTCGACAACAGCAAATGCTCTACTAGTACCAGCATCTAAAGTTTCCAAGCCCAATTCGTCTTTGACTTGGATAAGCCCTGCTTTTCTGAAAATACGATTTAGATGCACCGGATTATTTACCGAGGTAATCCCATATTCCGAAAGCAAAATCACCTCAGCCCCTTTATTTTCGTAGTAGGTTATCAAATCCTCACAGACCTTATCAATTTCATTCAAATCCTTCGAGATTTTTGAAAAATCAATCCCGTATTTTTGAAGCCCGTAATCAAGATGAGGTAAATAGATAAAAGTCAGAGTAGGATTTTCCCACTCATCGACTTTCTTGGAGGCGTCAGCAATCCACTGTGATGATTTAATACTGGTCTTTGGTCCCCAAAAAGAAAATAGTGGAAATTGACCAAGCTCTTCTTGCAACTTGTCTCGCAGATCCATAGGATGCGAATGACAATCTGGTAACTTCCTCCCATCTGATGGGTATAAAGGTCTAGGCGTTACCTGAAAATCAGCCGTAGAATACATATTGTACCACCAAAACATATTAGAGACTGTAAAATCAGGATTTTTCTCCTTGGCTACATCCCAAATATTTTTAGCCTGAACCAGCTTATTTGACTGTCTCCAAAATTTGATTTCGCATTCGTCCTTAAAGTACCATCCATTGCCAACGATACCATGCTCCGTAGGCCATTTCCCAGTCAAATAAGTAGTCTGTGCAGAGGTTGTTACCGCAGGCAAAACAGGATTGATGGAAGCCATATGACCTTTTGATGTCCATTCCCTTAAAAAAGGAGTATGTTCACCAATTAGTCTTTGTGATAAAGCAACAACATCAATTACTACTGTCTTTTTCATGCTTCTTTCATGTTTTCAGAAACCCATGAGAGCTCTCGGATAATGGAACTCTGAATATCAATATTCATTCCTTCTGGAAGCACATCCCAAGTGTAGGTTTCCACTTCCAAATGGTCGGTAATATTTTTTGATTTGAGATATTCCAAGACTTCTAAAATATCTGATTGAGTGGAAGAAACTTGTCCGTAATCAGACATAAAAACAGGGACATGAAAGTGAATTCGCCACTCTTCCTGATCTGTTTTTTCTAATTGTTCCAAAGCCTGGTCCAGATCTCTATATGATTCCAATTGGCCACTAGAATCTCTACCAATCACTTGATGTAGATAAGTTGACTCTGCGAAAGGAATTAAAGTCTCTCGAATTTCTTTCCTTTTATCGGTTGATTTTGGCAGATTTAATTTTAAAGCAGCCGAAACCTGAATCTTACCGATCTTGATTCCAGCAGTTTCCATAGCATGGAAAACATCTTCCGGCTTCTCATAAACCAAGGCAAAATGGCAAACATCATAACATAGCCTGATGTGCTCTTTTATAGCTTTCTCTGCATCCTCTTGGCTCATCGCTAAGGAATCCATCAAATCGCGTGTCCCCATTGGAATGAGCCAATCTTTGAAATAAGCGAGTACTTCAGCTGTATTTTCCAAAATACCATCTGGCTCTGGTTCAATATCCAGATGAAGGACTTTACCCGTTTTTTGCTTGATTTCAATCAATTTAATCACAACCTGAATCAGGTGAGTTGTTGATTTTGTAAGTGCTCGTTCTAATTCACTCTGGGATTTAAACCAAAATCTATAGGATAAAGGAGAAGTAGAAATACCACCTTCTATCTTGTCAGGCAGCACCTCCGCAAGAATCTCAAAAAGTCTAATCGTATAATCCCGCCGTTCTTTCGTTGTCCAATCTGGAGAATGAACATTATCTTTCACTATTTGCCCATGAAAGCCTCCATATGGGAAACCATTCATTGTAAAAACATAGGCGTTTTGTTCTTTTAGCCAAGTTTTAAAAATCTTTAGGTTTTCTGGCTTATGAAGTTCTAAACTTGCTTCATTAGAAAGCCTAAGACCAATCCCAAAATCCTGATCTGGAGAAAGGCTTGATTTAATAGTTGGAATATATTTTTTAAGATTTTCGAAGGTTTCTTTCCAGCTTTCTCCAGGGTGAATATTGGTACAATAAGACAGGTGTTTTCCTTCAATTTGCATAATTATAATTCAGTAATTTCTAAGATTTTAAATTTAAATCAATTAGCAATCAATCGATGCGATTGAAATGATTTCAACTTTTCTACAGCCTCAAGAATCAATTTTTGATCCATCTCATGCACTTCCTGACCTTTCCCAAGTTTAGCCAACAACATAATAGTCAATTGACCCCCTAAGTGCTCCCTGAATTCCTCCAAGCCTTTCAAAAGCATTTCTCCAGAAAGAACCGGATGATATAATTGAAATCCCAAAGATGATATGACAGCAATGATTCTATCTAATTCGGCTGAGGTAATCATTCCTTTTAAGAATGAATAAGTAGAATCCAAGGCTATTCCAATCGAAACAGCTTCTCCATGCCTGATTTCATATCCACTGAGATGCTCCATTTTATGTGCTGCCCAATGACCAAAATCCAAAGGTCTGGATGAGCCCATTTCAAATGGATCCTTTCCTGCAATATGATCCAAATGCATCTGTGCGCATCTTACTATCAACTCCTGCATTGGCTCCATTTCTCGATTTGCTAAAGCCGAGGCGTTTTCCTCTATCCATTCAAAAAAATCAACATCCTTGATCAATGCTACCTTAATCGCCTCAGAAATACCGGATCTCCAATCTCTATTATCCAAGGTTTTCAAGAAATTAAAATCATTCAATACGGCATAAGGAGGAGCAAATGTTCCTAAGTAATTCTTCTTACCAAATGAGTTAATACCATTTTTCACTCCCACCGCAGAATCATTTTGAGAAAGAACAGTAGTTGGAATTCTGATCAGCCTGATTCCTCTATGCGAAATCGCAGCGGCAAATCCTACCATATCCAAAACAGCTCCGCCTCCGACAGCTACGATGTAGGAATGTCTATCGATACCATATAAGTGAGTGGCTTCAACTACTTTTTCGTAATACTGAGGGTCATTTTTTGATGCCTCACCCCCAGGAACAATCAATGGTTCTGCACAAAGCTTGAACTGTGCTTGATAAGCATCTGCATAGGATTTAATCTGATCAACCAAACCCGGATGCTTTTCAAGGACACCACTATCAATCACAAAATAGGCTTTTCCTCCTTTACCATTATCTAACAGTTCAGCAAGTGTTGGATCTCCAACATTGAATATGTTTTCGGAGAAAATCACCGGATACGTATAAGGAACAGCAAATGATTGTTCTATTCTTCTTTTCATCAATTACTCAATCTAAAACAGGGGCAAAAGGTTCTTTTGCGCTGCAATTTATTGCTTTACAATTTAGAAAGGCTTAAGTCACAGCAAATTTTCTCGCTAACCAAAGCGAAATGGGTAATAAGATTAACACCAATAAGCCATAAAACCATCCTGCAAAGGCAGAAGACAGTGATGCATTTAATATTATGAGGGAAATTACCGCCGCTTTAACCGCTTTCCCGATCAGCTTAGGCTCTTGTTTTTTGATGGCTTTTATCAAAGGCGGGAAAATCATGTAAGCAAATAATCCAATGAAAGGGATTACTTCAAATGGCTTTCCTCCCCAAACAAAAGCTAAAACGATAATCGCCGCTATGATAATCAGGTACATTCCCAAGCCACCGAAGAGCGCTCTCTTGTTTTTGCCATGCACTTCTCCCCTGCTGATCATAGTGATTGCTGCTACAAAAACCAATGGAATTAGTCCAATAAATGCAAATTCGCTTACTAATCCCGGTACGACACTAACACCAAGAAGAAGATTTCCTGCACGGCACAATCCCATATTAATGGGACCAAAAAAATTCTGATGCTTTCCCCAATAATCATAGAGAACAGCGAAAATAGCAACTCCAAAAGCGATCAAGGCAGAAGTCATGGAAACTTGTGCTGCGGCAAGAACTCCAATCAAAAGAAGTGAAAAGGCCATAATTGAGGCACTTTTTATCGAAGCCCTCCCGCTTGGAATGGGCCTTTCTGGCCTTTCAATGGCGTCTAAATCAGCATCAAATACATCATTGAAAGCAACTCCACCTGCATATAATCCAATCGTGGACAACACTAACCAAGCTAAGTCAAAAAGATGGTTCTCAGAATTTGAAAAGGAAGTCAAATAAACCCCCATTCCTGCTATGGCGAAACCCGCTAAAATATCAGCGATTGCGGTTACCACATTTGCAGGTCTGGTTAGCTGCAAATGAGCAAATAACTTGGTTCCAAACATGAATTAATTTTCCACTCGATCACTAGGGCCCTCCACTCGAGGAACTTGACCACCTCTCAATACCGAATTTCCAGACATTTTTTTAGTCTGATCAATAGGCTCTGCATTTAACCAATCCATCTCGTCCATTTGACCACTTTGAGAATAGGCTGTCAACGCATTTTGATAGCAGGTCAATCTTATATGCTCCTCTGGAATTCCCATTTTTCTCATCAAAGCTGCTGTTTTTGGAACCGCTAATGGATCAGAAATCCCCCAATCTGCAGCTGAATCAACAATTATCCGCTCAGGTCCATATTGTTTTACAATTTCTACCATTCGCTCGCTTCCCATTTTGGTGTGCGGGTATATGGTAAATGCGGCCCAATAACCTCGATCAAGTACTTCTTTTACAGTTTCCTCATTGTTATGATCAACTATTACCATCTTAGGATCCAAGCCATGCTCCTCACTCACATCCATACTTTTCGTAGTTCCCTTTTTCTTATCTCTATGAGGGGTATGGATCATAACCGGCAAATCCATTTCTTTGGCAAGATCAAGTTGAAGTCGATAAAATTTATCTTCAGCGGCAGTTTGATCATCATAGCCAATTTCACCAATTGCAACGACTCCCTGCTTTCCAGCATACAAAGGTAAAAGTTCCATCACCTGCTCAGCTAATGGCTCATTATTCGCTTCTTTCGAATTCAATCCAATCGTGCAATAATGAACGATCCCGAATTGCTTGGCACGAAATCTTTCCCAACCTACCAAACTGCTGAAGTAATCTTTAAAACTTGCAGCCTCTGTCCGAGGTTGACCTAGCCAAAAAGCAGGCTCAATGATAGCTACAATGCCAGCTTTTCGCATAGCTTCATAATCATCGGTAGTTCTTGATGTAACGTGTATATGTGGATCAATAAACATTTCCATGTTTGGTAAATTTTGTTTCTCTAACTAATTAATTGCCAGTTGAAATTGAATTACGCCAAGGCCAATGCCTGTTCTCCAATCCAATTCCAGTTTAGCGTTCCAGATTTAATTTTATTCTCAATTTCTGGAAAACTTATCAATAATTCCTTTGCTTCAGGGTAATCGCTCATACTGCAAGCCAGCAAAGCAGCATTTCTCTCCAACTCATCTTCAGATTTTGTGACCTTCTCAATATCCTTGAAGTTTTCTGAATTAATAAAAGGTCCAACAAACCGCCACAATTCTGGGATAACATTTCTTCCAGCAGCCCACCTTTCATGGGCGAAATCAATGATGATATTTGCTAATTCCTTATTCGATCGAGATTCAGCATGTTGGATTCTAAATAAGGGTCTTTGCATAAAAATCGCCTTCACCACCATTTGATTCCAGGCACTTTCGTCAAAGTATTTTGAAGGATACGGATTATTTAAAGCAACAGCATCAAATACCAATGTAATATTTGTCCTTAGTCCTTCTCTTGCTCTTCCAACCATTTTATCCTTGAATGGCATGATCGGTAAGGCAGAATACAAGGCTTCGATTTCATGCATATCGCCTGTTTCAAATAGCTTCTGTAATGTCTGCTTCCAGGAATCAAAGTTTGGTGCAGGGTATTGCAGAAGCAAATAAATGCGAGCCGCCTGCAATTGAGTCCACAAATCCATTCTCAATCCTTCACAGAAAGATTGAGCTTCTTGAAATTGTTCCTCACTCAGTTTAAACGGATTGTTTTTAAAATATCTTGATGCTTGGCTAAAAGCCATAAAGAAATCCATTTCCTTTTCAGACAATAATATTTTCTCTCGCTTTTGAGCCAACCAAACAATAGACTTCTCTTCTACTTGGTCAGTTAGGGCTGAAAGTAAGATGGATGAAATTGGGTTTACTTTGTTTGGGGTAGACATATCGAACTATCAATTTCGAATGATTAAAAGGGTCTTTAAAGGTAAGGCTATATTCTCTTTTTTTTACGATAGAATAACACCATTGGTCAAAAAAAGGGGCTTTTTCAAGCTAAAATGAGAAAAATCATGTTTTCCATTTCCTGATTTCCAGCCACTTCTTTTTTACCTCATCTAGCTTCCCAACACATTTTTACAACTGGCTAGAGCCAAGAATAATTACTTACTTTTGAGCGGCTTCCTTTTCGCCTCTGTAAAATTTGAAAATAGGGTTCTCAAGATGCGAAGTTTCCATCAATTTCTCCATTTCTTCTACCTTTTCAGGATATTGAGAAGCGATGTTCTGGGTTTCGCCAAGATCTTTACTCAGGTCATATAATTCCAATGTTGGTGTATCACTTTGGAAAACTTCCAACTTAACCGCTTTCCAATCCCCCTTACGAATTGCCTGTTTTCCTCCTTGCTCATGAAATTCCCAATACAAATATTCATGTTTTGCTTGTTGGTCATCATGCCCCAACATAGCTGGTACAAAAGAGATCCCATCAATTGATTCTGAAATCTTATTTCCTGCAACTTCTGAAAATGTGGGTAATAAATCCCAAAATGCTGCCACATGATCAGAGGTAGTACCTGCTTTGATTTTACCAGGCCACCAAGCGATCATCGGTGCTCTTACCCCTCCTTCATACAAATCTCTTTTAAAACCCCTAAACGGTCCGTTACTATCAAAAAACTCAGGATCTGCTCCTCCTTCCCGGTGAGCACCATTGTCTGAGGAAAAAACGATTAAAGTATTTTCAGCAAGCCCGTTTTCTTCCAGCTTATCCAAAACCTCTCCAACATAACGATCGATTCTCTCCACCATCGCTGCGAACGTAGCATGCGGATAGGGTTGGGATTGGTAACCAGGAATCCTCATATCAGGACCATAATCGGCACCTTTACCTCCCACATATGGCTTTTCATCCGGAAACATCTGCTTATATTTTGCTAAAATCTCATCTTCGGGTGCTGCTAATTCAGCGTGAGGGGTCACTATTGGCATAAACAAGAAGAACGGTTTGTCTTTGTTCTCATCGATAAAAGCCAGCGTTTTTTCTTGAATAATATCCGGAGCATAATCACCTGTGGTCGTCCAGTCATTTCCGGGCAGATTTACTTTTTGATCGTTATGCCATAAATATGCAGGGTAATAGCGATGCGCATACCTCTGACAATTGTACCCAAAAAACTCATTAAACCCTTGATTGACAGGCTCACCTGAAGTACCAATAAACCCTAAGCCCCATTTCCCAAATGCTCCTGTCACATAACCTGCTTGCTGCAAAGCTTTACCTACGGTCATCACTGAATCTGGCATAGGCAATTGACCTTCCGGTTGTACTTCTGAATTACCTCTAATCGGGGTATGTCCAGTATGTAATCCTGTCAAAAATGAAGACCTAGATGGAGCACAAACTGTGGATCCTGAATAGAAATTAGAGAAAAACATCCCCTCCTTTGCCAAACGATCGATATTTGGTGTTTCTATATACTGCTGCCCCAAAAAACCTAAATCCCCATATCCCAAATCATCCGCCAGAATGAATATGATATTTGTCTTTTGAGTACTTTCTGCGGTCTCTTCAATTGGTCTTTGATCGCAACTAAATGCCATAAGTACGATTAAGCCCAAAAAAAGGACTTTCAATTGTCCTTTGTTCGAGGTGCCTTTTTTCTTTTTCATAGTTATTGGGTTAATCAAAAAAGCTCAATCAAGATTCACATTGATTGAGCTTTTAAATGTATTTCTAATTTAAGAATTTTTATTTTTCGGTCCATTCCATTGCTGTATCATTCCTGACTTTTTCGTTCTCTGAATCTATGGTTATTTCAGTCCCTATTATCAAAAAAAATTAGTCAAGAAATCAATAATAATTTTTTACAAGTAGGGAGTTTTCATGTATAAAAAAATCCAAGCCTCTCAACCTGGATTTTTTAGACTTCCGATTTTATTATTCTGATTTTCAGACTTTTTCAGTCCAATCTACGCCTGTATCTTTCCATGCTCTATCATTAGCTGAATTAATTACTGCTTCACATACTTTTTGTGTTTCAAAAGCATCTTTGAAAGTTGGATGACATTCAGTACCCTCATCTAAGCTCTTAAAGAAATCAGCAACTTGGTGAATAAATGAATGTTCGTATCCAATGGAAGTTCCTGGTATCCACCATCTATCCATATATGGATGATCACCGTCTGTCACGTGGATTGATCTCCAACCTCTCACCTTCCCTTCATCATCATGATCGAAATATTCCAATCGTGTCAGATCGTGCAAATCCCATCTGATAGAGGCATGTTCACCGTTGATTTCAAACGTATAGAGAGCCTTGTGACCTCTCGCATATCTAGTTGCTTCAAATAATCCCAAAGACCCATTATCAAAATGACAGTGGAAAATACATGCATCATCAATTCCTACTTTCTTTTTCTCACCGGTACTTTGGTGAACTCTTTCTTTAATAAATGTTTCAGTCATGGCAGAAACATCTTTGATTCCACCGTTGATCCACATGGCTGTATCAATACAGTGTGCCAACAAATCACCGGTTACTCCAGAACCTGCGGCCTCAACATCCAGTCTCCAAAGCGCATCTCCACCTTGCGGTAAATCAGGACTTATAGTCCAGTCTTGAAGGAAGTTTGCTCTGTAGTGGAATATTTTCCCGAGTTTCCCTGAAGCTACTATTTGCTTTGCCAAGGTTACAGCCGGTACTCTTCTGTAATTGTACCATACCGTATTTTGAACTCCTGCTGCTTCAATGGCATCTACCATTTCTTTTGCCTCAGCTACAGTCCTGGCCAAAGGCTTTTCGCATAAAATCATCTTTCCTGCTTTTGCTGCTGCAATTGCGATCTCAGCATGCATGTCATTTGGAGTACAGATATCAACGGCATCGATATCATCTCTTTCCAAGAGCTTTCTCCAATCAGTTTCCACTGATTTATAGCCCCATTGTTCTGCAAAGGCTTCTACTTTTTCTTTTCTTCTGGAACAAGCAGCTTGTAGCACGGGTCTGTGCTCATACTCTGGAAAGAAATCTGCTAATCTCTTATAGCCGTTTGTATGAATTCTTCCCATCAAACCTGTACCTATCAATCCTATTCTTATATATTTTTTATCACTCATTGTCTTAGAATTCTAAAATTGAAATTTGAATTTTTTTGATCTGTTAATTCCTCACTGTTCTTTCCAACCATGGGCTTCTCTTACCTTAATCATGGCAGCGAGTATATCATTCCAAGTCTGCTGACTTTCCATAACTGAATTTGGGAACATACATCCATCCCAACAGATGTGCTTAAAAGCTTTCGTCAGATTACCATTCTCATCTCTCAACCAGTACCCTGCATCATGAGCGATGTCCAGTAAGCCATTTGGATCTGTTGCCTGACAATGTCTGCCAGTCTTATCATGAGAGCCTGAACCAAAAACTGAACCGTCATTTTGAGCCACGTGGAAATCAATAGTCCAAGGTCTCAAGGCATCAGTAACGGTTTTTAAACCAGCTTCAATCACTTTACGATCGTGGAGATCAGCATCTTTAGGTATAATTCTATGCTCAGGTGCATTATAGCCCAAAGTATATAAGAACGTGTGAGACATATCTGCCTGAAGACCAATATTTGGTCTATCCACCATTTCCAAAAGTTCTACCATATATTTCCAGCTATGCATTGCTCCCCAACAAATCTCACCTTCTGCAGCAAGCTTTTCTCCATATCCTGCAGCTACATCGCAAGCTTCCCTAAATGTTTCCGCAATGATTTTTGTGTTTCCTGCCGGGTCTTTTGCCCAATCCTCAACTCCTGCGGCGGAATCTATCCTGACAACACCATATGGCCTTACTCCAAGATCTTTTAATTGTTTCCCAAATTCACATGCTTTGCGAACCATTTCAACAAAAGTCTTACGCTGATCAGCTGTACCCATCGCAGAACCTGCCCAAATTGGAGCAACTAAAGAACCGGCTACAAGATTATGTTTTTTAAGTTTTTCAGCTAAAATCTTAGCTTCATCTGGGTCATTGAGTGTGAAATGCGGTTCTAGTAAACCTAAATCAACCCCGTCAAATTTCACTCCATCAACTTCTGCTGCTGCAGTCATTGCCAGCATAGTATCAAAAGGAATTACTGGCTCGGAATCAGGTCCTTTCCCTACTATTCCCGGCCAAGTTGCGTTATGTAATTTTGGATAATTATTCATAGTTAAAAATGGGTTATTAGTTAATTAGAAATCAATTTCATTTTGTTTGAAAGATTGGAATCATTTAAAAGATTACTCCACTACTTTCAAATCAGGATTATCCGGACCAAAATGCTTCAGCATCACAATTGGATCTGTTTTCGAATGATTCGTGATTTTAACCCCAGCCTGTGCTGCTTTTTCAGATACAAAATATTCATCATGAGTCAATTGACCAAATCGAATCAATGCAGGAGTTTCAATATCCCAATCATTCATTTTTCCATAGCCTTGCATCATGATCATACCATATGCTGCGGAATCCTTTATAGTTACTGTTTGACCCGGAAAAACGGTCAATTCTTTCGCACTATAATCATGGGATCTATAGCATATCCATTTGTCATCATAACCCTTTGCATTCATTTCAGCTCGATCCTCCACTGGAATTGGTTCCATATAATGGTTATCCATAATATTAGGATTCACATTCAATTCCCAATCAATCATTTCCACTAAGAGCTCGTAATCTCCCCACCGATCTTTTGGCGTCGCATTCCATAGCAATTCATCGGGAATAATCGCTTCATTGACCAAAGATTGATACATCGCAAATATGTCAGAAGCCTTTTGCGGCTCATATGTACACAAACTTCCTGGAGCATGAAGCATGCCTGGAGGCACATTCCATCCAGTACCAGGCTGCAGTCTAAATGCCTGCGAGTAATTGGTTATTTTATTATCTCCTTTTTTAAAGTTCTTTAGACATTCCAGAATCGTCTCTTTGGATGTTCCGGGAGCGATCCCAAAAAATGTATAAGGATAATCTCCTCCGTGGTTATTGACTTGTGGAGGAAAATAATATGCTTCCGGCTTTCCATTTTGTCCCGTTAGTTTCCCGAATTCATCACTGGGGTGAATATGGTGTGGCAATGGCCCCATATTATCAAAGAACTTAGAGTACATGGGCCAGGATTTATATTTATCCCAAAGTCTATTCCCTATAATCTCCCCTCTAAGTTCATCAATAGCATCTTTTAAAAGGAACAGTTCTGTTTTCCCACCGTCTTCAAATGCGATATGGCTCAACCCTTCATTTTTACTTGTCAATGGGCCATTTTGAGCTGGAGTTGTCGATGAAAACCAACGCTCATCAATTCCTCCTCTTTCACCACCCAAACAATAATAATCATCTGGATGCAATTTTATTCTTCGGCCAGGAACACAAAAAGACCGAGGTACCCAGGTAGGAGTCAATCTTAAAATACCTTCACCTTGTTCGAGCGCTTTCGTTGCTAAACTCATTTCTTAGTATGGGTTAATGGGTTATTGAGTAAATTATTAAGTTTGAATAAACCATGTCTATCCAATTTTTTATTTAAAATCCAGCACTTCATTGCCAGTAATCACTTCCAGTTTTAAATCATAAGATCTGCTTTCACCCGGCGGGATCATGATCAGTGTACCATTTTTACTAGCCGCCGCTTGTCCAATAGGTGGGTTTGTTGCAGGCTCCAAAGCAGTAACATATTCATTTTTTCCCCAATGCTGCCAATGAATCAACCAGGGCATTTGACTTTTCGAATATGAAATCTTCAACCCAAGTTGCAGCTCATTATTTGCATATCCGCAAACCACTTGGTCCTGGGAATTTGCTTTCGGCTTGATAAAAGCTACGTCTTCTCCAAATCCATTATGTTCTTCTAAAGGAGGAGCACAGACTTTAAATCGATGCTTTTTATTAAACTCAGTATTATTTACATCACTCTCTTTTGGGACAATTTCTCCGTCCCATATAATCCTAGTTCCCTCATCTATCAGTGGCCACCCACAGTTAATATGATATAAAATCATATGAGGAGCTGGAGTATTTCCTTTATTGACAATTGTATCACTGACTTGAAGCAAGGCAGATCCCAAATTCCCGGAGATCTTTCTTGTCAATTCCAAACTTGGGCCAAACGTGGTTGTTTCTCTGACTTTCCCGACTATTTCGAAAGTAAAATCATTTTGAAATGGGTCCGGCTGCTTTATAGAAACAAGTTCAGCCGGAATATTACTGAAATTTCCATGTAATCCTCTTTCACCATTTCTGTCCTCATTAGGAGGCCCGGCATTTGAAAGACCACAAGTAGTCAATAAACCTCCACCAAATGTCCTAAGCCAATCAATCCCTTTATTAGAAAATGGCTGGGGTCCAATAGTTCCTCCATGACTGATCCATGACAGACTGCTTTCATTATAAAAGCAATCCAGAATATCAAAGCCTCTATCTAAAATAACCTTGTACCTTAATCCGGTACCGGTATTAATCCAAGCTATTCTTACTCCCCTTCCTGCTCCGTTATCAAGCACCGAAGTTTCAATTCCTCCAAGTTGCTGAGAATTGGAAATTTTATGCTTCCATTTATCTATTTGAGCTATTTTGGGTGAGTTCATGCTTTATTTTAACACCTTAATTTCTTATTTGAAGGCCTGTCTTCCATCCTGTAGTGTCAGGTTTAAAAGTTAACCGTATCCTATTATTATATCAAGTAACTGTTGACCAATGGTTAAATATTTTAAAAAAAAAGCACCGATAAGAAGCTGTAATTTCTATCGGTGCATTTAACGTGACAATTAATCTATATTTCCAACCCAATTAATTCATTTTTATCATCAAATCTTTATACTGTACTTTCATTGGAGGACCTACATGAACTTGAACTCCTAGATATCCTTTTGCTGAAAAATTAGCTGGATCTTCATCATGAACTTCACTCATTAAAATGCCATTGACGTAATGTTTCAACACATTTCCTTTAGCGATAATATGAATATCATTCCAATCCTCAGATTTTATTTTTGTCTTCAACTCATCCCGATCTCCAAGCTCTTCAATAACATTCAGACCTTTCCAGGCATTCCTTTCTACATAATCCCTTAAATTCCCAGTAGGATTTTCCTGAGGTGTTATTTTAGTTTTTTGTCCTCGGTAAGCCAAAGTCGTTCTTTTTCTCTCTTCGTAATTCTGTCCAGTATAATTGATTTTCCCATCTATATCCGCTTGGTATCCTTTTAGCGCATAAGGAACATCGGGCACAATATCACTTCTATAATTAATACCAGAATTTCCAGATTCAGAGATTTTGAATTTTGCTTTCAATTCAAAATCTCCTGGCTGACCACCCTGCCATATCAAAAATGTATTTGCCTTTAATAACGTCTCAGGTGTGATTAACCCTGTTATCGCACCGTCTTCCACACTCCAATAAGTAGGATCGCCTTCCCAGCCATCTAGTGTCTTTCCATCAAAAATAGATTTGAAATCACTTTGAGGCTGATTGGAATATTCTGCCGGTTTATCGGCGGGAATCATACTCAACAACAGCCCTAAGGCTACTGTTGGTAAAATCCCTATTAACAAATAATTGATTTTTTTCATTGTTAGTCAGTACTTGATTGTCCTCCAGATCCTTTGAACACCTCATGGTCAGGGTTTCCTCCTGATACTAAGTAGGCCATCAAATCTTTTAGTTCTTCCGCGTTTAATCTGTTAATCATTCCTGGTAACATGATTGAAACTTCAGAAAGCTTAACCTCTTCTACACTAGACTTAGGGACAGTTCTGATTGTCTGTGGAGCAAATGGATTCTGAGACACATAGTAATTTTCATCATCTTCATTTGTTACTCTACCGACAACAGAATTACCATCATTCAGAACTAAAACAGAAGCTGCATATTGATCTGAAATCACTGCACTAGGATCTATTGTTGCTTCTAGAATATCTTTTGGTGAAAACCTAGTTCCCAATTGTGTTAAATCCGGACCTATGATTCCTCCTTCACCTTGCATCGTGTGACAGGATTGACATAACGTGGCTGTGTACATTGCTTTGCCTCTCACAAAATCTCTACCTGATAAATTTTCAACCAAAGGAGCTGCTTCTTCCAAAGTCCATCTTCTTCCCGGTCCTTCTGGCTGAATATCCGATTCAATAATATCGTTTCCATTTCCTGTGAGTAGAGCGGCACCGGACATTTCATCATATTTTGCATTTTCAGCATTAGAAACATGCGATAAGGCCATTTTCCTTGCTCTATCAATAAATCCTACATAACTTCTTCCTCCTTTGTAGTTGAATGCATTTCTAATCCAAGTGAAGTATTTATCATGCAATTCTGGAGTCCAACCTTTTTCGGCTCCTCCAAGAACAACAGCATAGTAGGTTTGCTGAGCTGGTGGAACATTCGCTAACATATTTGCGATATCCATTCCATATTGAGGATTTCTCATAATCAAATCCGAAGAAGAAGTGAATGTCTTTTGATAAGACTCATCATCTTTCGCAGTTTCTAACTGGGCAACGATTTTACTTACTGCATCTGGCGCTCCTGTGTAAGAAAGCAGTTTTGCCAGCTCTCTATCCAAATTATTATTCCCTGAAGGGTAATGTGGATCTAGGTATGATACTACTTTAGGAAAAGATGCTTTGGAAGAATTTT
Source organism: Algoriphagus sp. SE2 (assembly GCF_039563885.1). Taxonomy (NCBI): domain Bacteria; kingdom Pseudomonadati; phylum Bacteroidota; class Cytophagia; order Cytophagales; family Cyclobacteriaceae; genus Algoriphagus; species Algoriphagus sp. SE2. The sequence continues at coordinate 43,220 of NZ_JBCLWJ010000019.1, forward strand.
CGAACCTGAAAAGAGTTAACTCTATTGCTCTTAAAATATTCTGCTTTCCGGTTTCTGATAGGCTTCCATAATCGATGCTGGTTAACTTATCCAAAAGTGGTGTTGCAACACTTGCGTTTCCATGTCTTGCCAAAGCAATTGCTCCTTGAATTGCTATTTCAGGATTTTCCTCGGAAAACACTTTTGATTGCCATTCTGAGAGAGGTTGATGCTCTACAGCAATCCTGGCAGCATATTGAACAAATCTATCAGAATGAGCCAAATTTGGCCAAGCTGCTTCAATAGCTCCAGCTTTTGGTCCTGTATGATACTCCTCCAAATTTCTTCGAAGCATGTGTTCCTCAGTCAGAGTTTGTTTCGCTTCAGTTCCAGCTGCCTGATCTCCGTCATAATAAACTCGGTATAAATCAGATTCCAGTCTTCTACCTCCAGTTAAAAAATACATCGATCCGTCAGGACCAAACTCACCATCAGTTAAAGGAAGAGGAGATCCAGAAATAAACTCTTCTCCACTTGCAGCATATGATGCTCCATCAGGAGTTAAAGTAGTGGCATAAATAATCCCGAAACTCCAATCGAAGGTATAAAGTGCTTTTTTATATTTTTCAGGAAAATTGGAATTCGTTCCAAACATCACGTTTGTTGGTGAACCTTGTCCAATATTTAATACTGCAGGAAGATTATCCGGATAATTTGGAGACCATTTTTGGTTTCCTGTTCTCCATCCGAATTCTGCTCCACTGGGTACATAGCAAATTCTGGTAGGTCTATACCAAGGCATACCAAAATCCCATTCCATATCGGAGTCATAAGTAAATAAATCTCCATTTTCATTGAATGCGATATCGAATTCGTTTCTAAAACCAGCTGCTACCAATTCCCAAGACTTTCCTTCAGGATCTGTTTTTGCAATCCAGCCTCCCGGTGCCATTCTGCTATTGGCATGACCCCTTGGGTCTTTAATTTCCGGCAATAAATTATCTCGATCCCACGCTTTTGGAAGTCTATATGTATCCATTTCAGGAACATCCACATGATTTCCGGCAGATATGTAAATTGATTGGCCATCTGGAGACAGAATCATGCTATGAGGTCCATGCTCTCCTGGAGAGCCCTCCATAAGTTTTATCAAATTAACGGTTTCATATCGGTCATCTCCATCCAAATCCTGAATTCTATACATTCCTGTAGTTTTCTCGAACTCATCGTTTCCTCTGTGATTAACCATCACATAAACACTGTTAAATGCATAGAGTAACCCTTGGGCATAGCCCATACCTAATTTTTGATCGGTTTGATTCCCTACTACTAGTTTCTCAACCTTGGGAGCAAGTGAATCTGAACCTGTTGAAGGGATATCTAATCTGTAAAGTGCACCATATTGATCAGCAGTGATCATTCGTCCTTTATTGTCAAATGTCATTGCAACCCATGATCCTTGATCATTTTCACCTGGACTATAAATATGTTCTGCAACAAAGCCAGGAGGTAATTTCAATTTTGCAACCTTAGGGTGTACAGGTTTACTTTCTTCTTTTTTGGCACAAGAGGCTATCCCTAAAATAAATAGGGATAAAATCAAAATGCGGATTAATTGATTTTTTTGATTCATGGGGATTTATGGAAAGTTTATTGAATTGCTTACTAAATGAACTAACTCAATGAACACAATTCTAAGATAAATTGCACGAAGAAATACAAGAGTGGCGCGAAATCTAAGTAAAACTGCATGAAGCGGAGTTAACCGCTCCATGCAGGATTTTTTAAATTTTAAATTTTAGAAATAAGGGCTTAGATCAGACTCTGCTGCAGGGTATGAATAAAATTTATTCAGATTGGTAAATGCATTTGATCTTGGAATAGCTCCTTCTATTGGTGGATAATAATAGTCTAACGGATTTGCAATGATTCTTTGACCATGTGGTATAATAATCTCTTCAATCCTGTCAGTTCTTTGGATATCAAACCATCTTTTATTTTCGAAAGCCAGCTCTACTCTTCTTTCCTTAAAGATAGCTTCTCTTAACTCAGCCTGTCCAGAAGCAGTGGTTGGATCTAATCCAGCTCTTTCTCTAATTTGGTTCAAATAAGGTATAGCTTCTCCAGTTTTTCCTTGCTCATTAAGAATTTCAGCCATAAAGAGTAAAACCTCTGCATAGCGATATACTACCCAGTTAGTTCCGGTATTGTTATGCTGAGAATGTTTCTTTGCATGTTTCTTGATGTAAGGATAGGTTTTATCATCCCTAAAACTTCCTGCCAAAAACACATAGCCAATTGAAGCATCTTCTCTCAAATCCCCATCTTCATAGGCCTCAATAATATCTGGAGTTGGGATATTATTTCCCTCACCATCAATATTCTGAGGATTACTGGTTCCCATGATTGGCTGGAGCTCATCAGCGCTGATTGGTCTTGGCATAAATTGGTATATAAAGTTACCGTTCAAACCAGCTGCTCCTTCGATAAATTGAACCTCAAAAACAGATTCCATATTATTCTTATTATCGGCATTTCCTGGGAAGGCCATTGCATAATCTGCCATCAACATGTATTCTCCACTGGTAACTACTGGAGTCAACACTTGCTCAGCCTCAGACCATTTCTTCTGGTTAATGTACACATTGGCAAGCACTGTTCTAGCAGCCCCTTCAGTCACTCTTCCTGGCTCTTGAGCAGATTTTTTAGGCAACAATGGAATAGCTGCCTGTAAATCCTGCTCGATTTGTGCATAAATATCAGCTTCAGGAGAAAGGTCCAATGCCGCTTCTTCTCTAGTGGCAACTGGAGTCAAGTGTAATGGAACACTTCCAAAATACCTGGCTAATTCAAAATAAGCATAAGCTCTTAAGAATAATGCCTGCCCTTTTACATTGTCCTTAGCCGCTTGATCAAATTCAACCTCATCTATCAATGAAAGGATTTGGTTGGTTCTGGCAATGATCAAATAATCTTGTCTCCATTGGTTTAAAACATGGGTATTTGCCGTAGTACCATTGGATTCAGGTATGGAGAAATCCGCTATATCCTCTTGGTTATCCGTTGCTCCAAACAATATATTTCTTGCATAATAAGTGTTGTCTGAATGCATCTCCCCAAGAAGCCACGATCTATTGTTGGTAATGGTTCTCAGAGGTACATAAGCAGCATTCACTGCCTGCTCAAAATCGGTTTGGTTTTTGAAAAAGGTAGCAGAACTCAATTCTGTCTCAGGAACTACCGTTAGAAAATCTTCACAGCCAGTCAATAAAATACATGCTACTGCAAAGCCTAATATATGTTTTTTCATTTTTTCTACAGTTTGATTTTTACTAATGAGATGAGGTTAATCAAAAGGTGATGTTTACACCAAATGTGATTGTACGTGGCACAGGATAACCTGCCAAGTCAACGCCAGGACTCAAGTTACCTCCATCTCCCTGACCATTGTTCTGCATACTAACCTCTGGGTTAGACCCACCCCAATACGGAGTAAAGACAAACATATTTTGTCCTGAAGCATAAATACGTGCAGACTTCACAGCATTAGGCAAATTCGTGAAATTGTATCCTACTGTAATATTTCTAATGGTGAAATATGAAGCATCCCAAACGAAGTTACTATTTGGCCAGTCTCTCTCGATTCCTGTCACGTTTCCTCCACCTACTGTAGTACCAAAGATTCCTTCTCCAGGATTTTCAGGTGATCTAAATCGATCGGCCACTTTGGCAACCATGTTAAATACTCCATCTAGGTTTGCAGTAGAATACAGGTGTCTCATATACAGTTCATTTCCTTGAGATCCTGATGCTACGATACTTGCATCAAAATTCTTCCACCTGAAGTTATTGGTGAAACCATAGACAAAGTCTGGGAATGGATTACCAATGATAGTTCTGTCATCATTGTCTCCACCATATGTGATCACTCCATCTCCATTGATATCTTCCAACTTGATACTACCCACAGTAGATCTTCCTGGGATCTGAGGAGAGTTCGCTAAATCTTCGGCATTAGCATAATTTCCAAGTTTTCTTAATCCGTAAAACTGTCCGAATGGCTGTCCTACCTGAGTAATATGGGCATAACCATATACCCGATCAATTCCATCTGCTAACTCCAATACTTCATTTCTATTGATAGATAAGTTCGCATTGATAGACCATCTGAATGCTCCAGGGGTAATCACTGCATTGACTGTGAATTCATGACCCCAAAATTTAATTTCTCCAATATTATCGTTGAAATTGGTGAAACCTGATTCCTGAGGCACCTGAACCGCATACAATAAGTTAGTAGTATTCTTGGTATAATAATCATAACCTAAAGTCACTCTATCCTCCCATAATCCAAGATCGAAACCAATATCGAGTTGAGTAGTAGTTTCCCAACCCAAGTTCGAATTATTTAGAGATGTCACCGCCGCACCAGGTAATACTGAACTACCAAAAGCAGCATTAATAGTATTGTTCACCAAAGCATATTGCGTGTAGTTACCAATATTATTATTACCTGTCACCCCGTAACTTGCTCTCAATTTCAAAAATGAAACTGTAGAACTGGTGTTTAAGAATTCTTCATCAGACAATACCCAACCCAAAGATGTAGAAGGGAATACACCCCAGCGATTGTCTTCTCCAAATCTGGAAGAACCATCTCCTCTGACAGAGGCAGTAAATAAGTACTTACCTTTATAATTATATGTCAATCTTGAAAAGATGGACGTCAAAGACCATTCATCAACATCAGAAATCGTCCCTCCTCTGTTGATATTGATAGCACCCTGGACAGTTGGAAGTCGATCATCCGCATAAGTATCGGCCTGAACTCTTGTTCTATCTCTTCTAAATTGTTGATTTGAGAATCCAGCCAAAACTTCAAAATTATGATCTCCTATGCTGTTAGCATAGGTTGCAATATTTTCATTCAACCAAGAAAAGTCTTGAAAATTATCCCTGATAGAAACAGCAACAGTCGGGATTGATCTGTTTATTCGATTAGTAGCAGTAGATGGGTTAAAGAAAAAGAAGTTACTATTTCTTATTTCTGCATTGAAAGTTGATTTCAATGAAAGACCTTTGATAGGTCTCCATTCTGCATAGGTATTTGCCAAAATAATTACCCGCTTTGTTTCATTTTTTATTTCGTCAGCGGATCTCAACCAGTTCGGGTAAGCGAATATATTTCCTGTTTCAGCAGGGAATCTGTTGAATAATGTCAACTCCCCATTTTCATCATAAATATCCATCACTGGCCAAGTGTGTAGGGCATTAAATAAAATACCTGTACCTCTGGATCCATCAGTCTGAGGAGTGTTATCAAACACATAGCTAGGAGCCACATTTAATCCTATGCTTACTTTATCTGATACAGTATAATCTGTATTCATTCTAAGAGAGAATCGCTTAAAATCAGTGTTTCTCACAACTCCTTTTTGATCAAATACACCAGCTACAATTGCAGTATTGACCCTCTCTTTGTTGGAAGTGACAGTTAAGTTATAACTGGTAATTGGCGCTGTTTCCAACATGGCACCATACCAATCATTCGTCTTTCCACGGAAATCTGCAGGATTTTGGAAAATCTGAGGAACTGGCTGGCCAGCATCTTCATAATATTCCTTTTTAAATTGAGCGAACTCTTCCGCATTCAACATTTCAAGCCGATTACTTTCCACAACTTTCTGGAAACCGGTGTAGACATTTAAGTTTACATTGGTCTGACCAACTTTTCCTTTTTTTGTCGTAATCAAAACTACACCATTTGCTGCCCTAGACCCATACAATGAAGTAGAAGCAGCATCTTTCAAAATAGTAATATCTTGGATTTCATCAGGATTCAGCGTGTTAATATCTCCTGTAATAGGAAAACCGTCCACTACATATAATGGATCGCTACCCCCAGATACAGAAAGCTGACCACGAATCCTCACGTTCATCCCCTGACCTGGCTTACCAGTAGTTTGGTTTATCTGAACCCCTGCCAATTTACCTTGTAATTTTTGAGCAGTGGTAGTAACTGGGATATCTTTCAATTCTTCTTCACTGACAGTTTGAATAGCTCCAGTTACCTCTCTTTTTATCTGACTACCATACCCCACTACCACTACTTCGGAAAGATCCGACATAGAAGTATTGATGGTTACATCATAATTGGTTTGTCCAGACTGTACGGTTATCTCAGCAGGCGTATATCCAATAAAGCTCACAACTAAAACATTCCCAGCAGAAGCCTGAATACTAAAGTTACCATTTAAGTCCGTGACTGTTCCTACTTGCGTTCCTTTTATCATGATTGTAGCTCCAGGAACAACTTCACCTGTTTCGTCCTTTACATTACCAGTTACATTAAAGGTCTGAGCAAGGACCGATAAATTGGCTGAAAGGAGAATAAAAAAAAGCAGTAAAAAACGCTTTTTTAATAATAAATAATTGTTTTTCATAGATCTTGGGTTTTATGTTAACAAGCGGTAATTTCCTTCAATTAACTTCTATTAAGTTCTAAATCTATCCTGTCGCATCCTGCACTTATATAATATTCAAAAATTATTTAATAGCAGGACAGAACAGGATAGTAAATTTATTTTAATGTTTTGTTTAATAGATTTCATACATTATTAAATATTCTTTAATTTTTTATCGGCATTATTTAAAATATTTTTAAAATTACTTTAAAACTTTTCGAATAAATTCATAAGTAATTAATTTACAATTATTTCTATTGAAATCAAAAAGTGATTTTCTGTTAAATCTGATAAATTCATCTCAATAATAAATATAAACAATTATTTATTTTTTATATAACAACGATTTAGTTGTATCAAATTTAATATTTCAACGATTTTTCAAATACAGTATAGAACAGGACAGAAAGGTTTTTATATAGAACTACATTTATGTTTAGTTGTATACAATAAAACCCAAAATACATGGAAAAAATAAATCAACAATTTAACCATGTCAGCTTTTTATGGGACGATAAAAAGGCTACCGCTTTGGAAGGAAATGAAGTTGACCTATTGATCTATAGATCTAATATCCTGGGCGCAGATCTGCGCATCACCAATTATGGTGGAGGGAACACCAGTTGCAAGACTTTTGAAGCCGATCCTCTCACCAAAGAGTCCGTTGAGGTCATGTGGGTAAAAGGGTCCGGTGGGGATATCGGAACCCTGACCAAAGCCGGTCTGGCAGGACTTTATGTCGATAAGCTCCGTGCCCTGCAGGGAATCTACCGCGGGATCGAATTCGAAGATGAAATGGTCGGTCTGTTCAACCACTGTATCTACGACCTGAACTCCAAGGCCCCTTCCATTGACACCCCCTTACATGCCTTTTTACCTTTCAAACACATAGACCACCTGCATCCCGATGCGGCCATCGCCATTGCCGCCTCCAAAGACGGAGAGCAGATCACCGCTGATCTCTGGGGAGGACAGATCGCCTGGGTACCCTGGCAGAAGCCCGGTTTTGATCTGGGACTTCAGCTTCAGCAGACCCTGGCAGACAATCCTGGCATTCGGGGCATTATGCTCGGTGGTCACGGACTGTTCACCTGGGCAGACACTTCCTACGATTGCTACATCAACAGCCTGGAGGTCATCGAAACGGCCTCTGCCTATCTGGAAGCCAATTACGGAAAGAAAAGGCCCGTCTTTGGCGGTCAGAAAGTAAACGCTCTTCCGGCTGAGAAGCGTGCCTCACAGGCAGCCCTGCTCGCACCGGTACTCCGGGGACTGGCTTCTTCGGAAAAAAAGATGGTCGGTACCTTCTCGGACACCGATGTGGTTTTACAGTTCATCAATTCAAACGATCTGGGCAAATTGGCCCCCATGGGGACTTCCTGTCCCGATCACTTCCTGCGTACCAAAATCTCCCCGCTGGTGCTCGACATCCCCGCAGACATTGATCTGTCCGATCCTTCCTCCCTGAAGGCCGATCTGGAAAAGGAGTTTCTGAAGTACCGGGAGATGTATGCCGATTATTACGAAAAACACAAGCACCCCAATTCCCCTGCCATGCGGGACCCCAATCCGGTCATCATCCTTTGGCCGGGTGTAGGTCTATTCTCCTTTGCCAAGGACAAGCAGACCTCACGGGTTGCCTCTGAATTCTATATCAACGCCATCAACGTGATGCGTGGGGCCGAAGCGGTTTCCTCTTATGTTTCCCTCCCTCTTCAGGAGGCCTTCAACATTGAGTACTGGTTGCTCGAGGAAGCAAAACTCCAGCGCATGCCTAAGGAAAAACCCCTGTCAAGACGCATTGCCCTGATCACGGGAAGTGCCGGGGGAATCGGGAAAGGAATCGCCGAAAAATACATCCAGGAAGGCGCATGCGTGGTGGTCACCGACATCAACGATGAAAGGCTTGCCGAAACTGAAGCGGCCATGCAGAAAAAATACGGAAAGGATGTTTTCCTCGGGGTCACCCTGGACGTCACCGATCCGGAAAGTGTCAAAAAAGCCATGCAGGCCATCTGCCTGAAGTTCGGTGGAATCGACATCATCGTCAACAATGCCGGAATCTCCATCTCCAAGGCTTTCGAAGCCCATTCCGAGGATGACTGGAACAAATTGCTTGATATTCTGGTCAAGGGACAGTTTGAAGTCTCCCAGGTGGCCGTCAAAGTACTCAAGCAGCAGCGACTCGGAGGCGACATCATCAACATCGTCAGTAAAAACGCCCTGGTGGCAGGACCCAAAAACGTGGCTTACGGCACCGCCAAAGCTGCACAGCTCCATATGTCGCGTCTCATGGCAGCAGAACTCGGAGAGGACAAGATCCGCGTCAACGTGGTCAATCCCGATGCGGTCATCGAAAACTCTAACATCTGGGAAGGGGGATGGGCCGAAAATAGGGCCAAGGCATATGGAATCGAGGTAAAAGACCTGCCTGCCTATTATGCAAACAGAACTCTTCTCAAAGAAGCAGTAAAAACATCCGATATCGCAGAGGCAGCATTTGCTTTCGTATCGGGTATGCTCAATAAAACAACCGGGAACATGATCAACGTTGACGGCGGACTAGCCGCCGCTTTCCCGAGATGATAACCGATTCCATTCTTAACGCAAAAAAGCCAACTTTAGAGTTGGCTTTTTTAGTTTTTCAGGATATCAGAGATTTCTATTTATTTTATTGGTGAAAAAGGTAAAGTCTTAAAAAAAGTAGCATCTACTTTTTCAACAATTTTGCCTTCAGCCTCAGACGCATCTCTAGCAGCAATCCAATCAGGGTCTTTCAAAAATGCTTGAAAAGCCGCTTCAAAAGCAGCTTGATCCTGATGCCCCAACAAATAAACCAATTTTGGTTGTGCACCCGCTTTTTCTGAGGTTATCCAATAAGGATAATTTTTCAAACCTTGTCTCTGAAACAACTCCTGCGTATGATCTTTAAAACGAGTGATCAGATTTTCTAATTTCCCGTCAAAACAAGTGTAAATTCTCAATTGAAAAATCCCACTCTCTGAAGGCATACTCATTTCGTTCAGACCGGGTGCAAGAGTCATAAAAATTTGATCAATCCTAGAAACTAAAGCTCCATCTACAATAGATTTTTCATATGCACTTTTCCATTCGGGGTCATTTAAAAACTGATCCCACATCCTATCACGGGATTCCTCATCCGGGTAACCTAAAATATAAGTCAAAGAATTGTCATTGTTTTCAACGGGAAGAAAATAGACAATATTTTCCATTCCGCTTTTTTCGAACAAGGCCACTGTATGATCTTGAAATCTTTTTATAAGTTCATCCAGCTTTCCTGGATTAGCATAATATTTCCGAACCTCAAAATAGGTAGATTTCATATCTGCTATCTTTTGACAATAGGCACCAAAACTTAAAAGTAAACCAGCTAAGGTCAACAAAATTGTTTTTTTCATGGGGTTATTATTAAAGTTTTACTTAGTCAAATCTTCCAAATTAGAAGATTCCAAAATACTATTTTTTCTTCCAGGCTTTGAAAAGTCCTGGTAACATGACTAATGCAAAAATCAGAAGTCCAAATGACTCTCTAGATTCTTCCATAAAATCATTTTTCATGCTTAAATCGTGTTGTTCTACTTCTTGAGAAACCCATCCGCCTACATCACCTTGCCAGTAAAAAGCCGCTCCAATGAAACAGGCAATAACAACTATTGTCAAAGGAATTTTAGGGAAAATACCCCTAATCCCAAGAAGACAAAAAATGATGGCTACGGCATAGATACTAACCCAAATTTCCGGGTCTGGATCATTGAACTGCCAAAAGGCAAATAAGGCAAATAAAATTACCCATATTCCATAATAAACTTTGTTGAAGGTCATAATTAAAATGGTTAATAATCAAATCTAATTAAAACGATGATTATTTTTATATTAATTGCTAAATGGTGTTGAAATTCAAAATACCAGATTTGAAATTTATTTTAAACTTTATTGGTAAAGCATGTCATTAACTTTGATTAGAATTGCTTTTTTCAGTCTGGTATTTCTTAATACTGCGATCTCTTTTGCGCAAAATCAAGATTCTACTATAATTAACCATCCTGACACCATAAAAAAGCCAGTGTTTTTTTTAGAGGACACCCTGTTTTTTATAAATACTTCACTAGGTCCTTTTAGCCAAAAGGATAGAGCTTTAAATATTAGCAGAAAGCTAGAATCGCTAGTAGAATCAAATGTGTTTGATACAACCCTTTTGGAAATCACCAAAGATAATGCTGCAGTTGAAATCCTCCATGGTGATCTGATTCTAGCGAGTGTGACTGAACCAGACGCTGTTTTCCTGGGGAAAACCCAAGAAGAAATTGCTCGAGATTATATTTCAGCTATCAAACAATCCTATAAACTTAATAATCAGAAGCGATCACTTATTCAAAATTTAACGAGAACAGGAATTCTGTTTGGAGTTTTACTCATCGTTGTAATCCTGGTTAGATTCATTAATAAAGGCTTTAATAGACTGATTGATTTTATCCTCTTAAGATGGCATAATTACTTTAAGGGAATCAAAATCAAAGATTTTGAATTGCTTTCTGGTAAACAAGAAGAAAAACTACTGAAGCTAATGATGAGAGTCCTTAAGGTACTCTTCATTATTGTGTTGTTATATCTGACTTTGCCTATTGTTTTCAGCATATTCCCGACAACGAAAAACCTAGCAAATGCCTTACTCAGTTATATTACCACCCCTATAAAATCGATTTTCAGCTCTTTTATAGAGTATCTTCCGGAACTTTTCATGATCCTGGTGGTCGTCGTGATTACATTTTATTTAGGGAAATTTATAAATTTTATTTCCGGTGAAATTGAGAGAGGAAATCTTAGCATTCCTGGGTTTTATCCCGAATGGGCAAAACCAACATTCAATCTGGTAAAAGTTATTTTATATGCATTTGCCTTTATTGTCATTTTTCCATACTTACCAGGCTCAAACTCCCCAGCTTTTCAGGGCGTTAGTGTTTTTCTGGGTCTCTTGATTTCATTAGGCTCTTCATCTGCAATCAGCAATATTATAGCCGGATTGGTCATCATTTATATGAGGGCATTTAAAATAGGAGATCGAGTAAAAATTGGTGATACAGTAGGAGATGTCATAGAGAAAACTATGCTTGTTACCAGACTGAGAACCATCAAAAATGAGGAAGTTACTATTCCTAATTCCGCGATTTTGGCAGGGAATACGGTGAATTATTCGGTAGAATCCAACGGGCCTGGCTTAATATTGCATTCAACAGTTACTATTGGGTATGATGTTCCATGGAGACAAGTTCATGAATTACTGATAAATGCTGCTCTCCAAGTGGAAACAGTGATCAAAGAACCTAAACCCTTTGTTTTGCAAACTAGCCTCGATGATTATTATGTAAGCTATCAAATCAACGCCTACACCAATGATTCAAAAAAAGCTGCAAAAAGTTATTCGGACCTTCACGCTAATATTCAAGATGATTTTAACGAAGCAGGAGTAGAAATTATGTCGCCTCATTATCGTGCTAATCGGGATGGAAACCAACTTACTATTCCACCAAAATATATTCCGGAAATTGAACCTGTTGAAGTCCCTCCTGCTCAAGAAGAAATTAAGAATGACAACCCTGAAGACCCCGGAGATGTAGCAGAAGATTCAACTTATAAATAATTCATTCTATGTTGGAAATAGGTAGGGCAGAAAGCGAAAGTGATCTACAGGGAATTCTCGAACTTCAGCAAAAAAACCTTCCTCAAAACATCACTCCTGAAGAAAAATCTGAACAGGGATTTGTAAGAGTAGAACATAATCTAGAATTATTGGGATTACTTAATTCCATCGAAGCACATGTTATCGCAAAGGATGGTAATTCGGTTGTGGCATATATTTTAGCCATGACAAAGAAATCAAGGAATGATGTACCCATGTTGATCCCAATGTTTCATCAACTAGACAAACTGACTTATAAAGGGAAGCTCGTTAGCGAATATAACTATATGGTTATCGGTCAGGTTTGTATTGGAAAAAACTACCGGGGTCAGGGGTTATTTGCCAGCTGTTTTGAAGCTTATAGCGCTGCTTTTGCAAAGGACTATGATTTTGCGATTACGGAAATTTCAATTTCTAATCCAAGATCCATAAAAGCCCATCAAAAAGCGGGGTTTGAAATAATCCATACTTTTCAAGATGAGTTTGAGACCTGGGTAATTGTAGTATGTGACTGGAACAAAAAATAGTTTTATTTCATCTTAACTCTCAGCAAATCCATATCTGCTGTGATGTAGAGGTACTCTTCTTCTGTATCGAACGTACAATTAGATGTAGCTCTTCCCGTTTTGATAGTTCCTAAAAGTTTTCCTTCAGGACTAATGATCAAAATGCCTCCCGGGCCACTTGCGAAAAGATTTCCGCTACTATGAACCGCTAAACCATCAGGTAATCCAGGGTTTTCATCTCCAACTAAATCGGTAACATCCAAAATCACTTTTCCTGAAAATACATTTCCATTTTCGTCTAATTCGTAACGATAATATCTAGCTTTTAATGGATCAGATTGGGCGATAAACAAAGATTTTTCATCAGGGCTAAGTCCAATTCCATTTGGCCTCGAAAGTGTGTCAATTTGCAACGACAGGTTTCCCATAAAATCGATAAAATAAACCCCCTGAAAATCTAGCTCTTTCGTATTCCATTCATCTAAACCATAAGGAGGGTCAGTAAAATACATCCCTCCATTATTATTTATGACCAGATCATTTGGACTATTGAACTTTTTACCTTCAAATTGATTAGCAATTGCCACAAAATTCCCAGAAGGATTTCTGATAGGGCTTTTCATAACAGCTAATTGCCTTGCACCATGCTGGCAAAGCAACAAATCTCCGTTTATATCTAAAGCCAATCCGTTTGATCCTGGCTCTCTTTTACCTTTCTCATCTCCGAAATAACCTGATGGCTCCAAATAAATCTCTAAACTATCCTGCTCAGTCCATTTCCATATTCTGTTCTCTGGAACATCTGAAAAAATCAAAGCATCAATTACCTCAAGCCACAAAGGTCCTTCAGACCAGTTAAAACCAGATGCAATAATTTCGATATTAGAATCTTTGGGAATTAACTGATTTATCGCCGAATCCAATCGTTCAATTTTCCCGGTTGTAGCATAATTGAAACTAGATCGATCGGAATTTTCTGTTATACCAGATTCTTTTTCATCTTTTACCTCTGGGGATTTACAAGAAATTAAAAAGGATAAAATAAAAAGGGAGTAAAGGGCTTTTCTCATGGCTTTATTAGGGAGAAACATGAATTCGATCACATAATAACTCCAAAATAAGAATTTAACTCAAGAATTTTAATCCTTCTTAATCTGCTACAATCCTGTAGATCTTGAATCTGCCCCTCTATCTTTGATCAGGCCATTTCTTACAGCTAACTTTCTATACAACAAAATAGGATCAGAAGCTCCTCCATTTTGAATTCTTGCTTCTCTCACCAGTGACCTCACATCTGTTTGGAAAGCTTCCTGCAAACATTCTTGTGCTCCTACCACATCACCTTCCAATTGGCAGGAAGTCAATTTCTTTCTATCTACCAGGAGAGCTTTGGTATAACAGAGACTGATTGTTTCCAAAGCCTGCATTAAATCTTCAAGTGGATCTTTGGTATTATGACTTGCATCAATCATCCAAGAAATACTCTCCCAAGCCTGAGCCCCATCTTCTGAACCAGACACTAATTCACAAAAAATCAAAAAAAGTTGATATGGTTTGATACTTCCTGTTGTCAAATCATCATCTCCATACTTACTATCATTAAAGTGAAAACCAGCTAGCATATCCTGATACATGAGTGTCGCCACAATCTGTTCGATATTGGTATTTGGCAAATGATGTCCCAGATCAACCAGAACCTTAGCTCTATCTCCTAAAGATTTACAAAGTAAAGATGAGGTCCCCCAATCTGGGATAATGGTATGGTAAAAATTAGGCTCGTAGGGTTTGTATTCAAGTAATAATTTCCAATCATCAGGCATGGAATTATATATTTCACTTAATGATTCTTGAGTCCATTGTAAAGCATTTCTAAGACTTGCTTGTCCAGGGAAATTACTACCATCAGCTAGCCAAACCGTCAATCCTTTGCTTCCTAGCTTCTTCCCGATTTCAATTACTTCTATGTTATGGGCAACAGCTTGATTTCGGATCAGTTTCTTTGCATTTCCTAAAGAGCCAAGTTTATATGTTTCATTTTGACCATAATCCTGAAAAGTATTGCTGTTCATTGCATCAAATGAAATTCCCAATTCATCTGCCAGTGACTTGATAGCAGTATAGTCAGAAGGGATGTCCCATGGAATATGCAATGAAACACTATCGGTTTTTTGAGTCAAACTTTTAAGCAAACCAATATCTTCCAACTTCTCTTCCAAGTTTCTGGGTTCACCTCCTATTCCAAATCTTCCAAATCTTGTTCCTCCAGCTCCCAGAGCCCAGCTAGGAACAGCAATCTGAAAATCTTTTATTCTTTCGACTAACTCACTTACATCAAAGCCATCTTTGTTGAGCCTATTTGAAATATAATCCAATTCATCCTTATTAATCTGAGCACATGAATGGTTGAATTCCTGTATTTTTTCTGAAGATAATTTCATGATTCATCTGGTTGATCATCAGTTTTTTTATTGATCCAAAAAGGAGCAGACCCAAACCAAATAAACATCCCTATGGTCATATAAAGATGGCTAGAATCAAGACTGATGACTGATTTAAAAAACAAAATTGGAGGGATTATAGTAAGAACCAAACCAATGAATGAGGCTAATTTGAGTATACTTTTCATGCTAGCTTGGTTTTAAGTGCGGGGAAACTAATTTTGGAAAAACTCACAAAGAGGATCACAGCGATAAACCAACCAGGAAGCCCCAAGAAGAACACATCTAATCCGTAAAAGTAATTCAAGAGTAGACAGGCAAATAAAGTACAAATCCAAGCTGCCAAAGCTGGCCATGTAAAATTTCTATTGTTTTTAAGAGCTTGCTCTTGTTGAAATTTGAATTTATCAGCGAAATAAAAATCAGCAAAAATAACTGCTCCCATTGGCATGAGTATTAAGCCATAGAGCGCCACGAAATCCAGTAGTTTCATTACTAATGCTGGAAAACAAGCGGCTAAACTAGTGATACCCCCAACTATAGCTGTGATTTTCCAAGTTTTGGTTTTAGGGAAAATACCTTGAAGAGCTAATCCCGCTCTGTATATAGTTGGATTGGCGGTAGTCCAACCTGCTACAACCACGCAAACTGCTCCGGCAACTCCCGCAGCTTGAAAAGCAATCGGGCCGGGTGCAAATTCCTGAGAATTGACATTAGTCTGTAGAAAAACAGCATATAATATCCCAGAGGCTATCCAGGCTACAAAATGCCCAATGTACATACCAGCAAAAGAGAGGAACCCATATTTCCAGGATTTGGCATACCTAAGAATTGTCAAGTCAGACATTCCAATATGCATGGCCATATTACAAAACCAGCAGAAAAAGATGATGTGCCAGATATTAAATTTAGATATTCCAGGAAGCGGAACCCCTGTCCAAATTACTTCTTTGGCGGCAACTATAAATTCATCAAAGGAATGAACTCCTAACTGGGGTAGTGCGGCAAAAGCGGCAGAGACAAAAATCAAGATCATCCATGGAGCCATTACATTGGCGAATTTTGCCACTTGATTATATCCTCTGATTGCAATTAATGTAATAACTGCTCCCATAATCATAACTGCTACTATCCATCCAGGAGTTTTGGGATACCAATCACTTAAAGTGGGCATTTCAAGACCAAATGGGATACCTACAGCGGTTGCTGAAACGGCAATCATAGAGCCTGCTAAAAAGCAAAACATTAAGGCATTTATAAAATTGTATAAGTTGACAACTGACTTACCTGTGATCCTCTCCAATTGATAATACAGAGTCAAACGCTTTTTAGTAGCTATGGGACCAGTCATTAAACCCCAACTTAAAACAGCTAATAAATTCCCTATAAAAAGTCCTAAAAATAAATCTCCGGCACTCACGCCATGTGCCACAAACAAGGGCCCAATAACAAATTCAGTTCCTGCCGTATGCTCTCCTGCATACATTCCAAGGAAGCTCTTTCCACTTTTAAGTTGGCTAGCAGGAACAGGCGTTCTTTCAAACTCGTTGTTCTGACTTACTATCTTTTTAAATAATTTCTGCTCTTTCATATTGTATGCTCAAAAAATCTAAATAAACTATTCTAACTATCCTGTTCCATCCTAGGGATTATTCAAAAGATAGGAATAAAAGTAGAAAGCTGTTTCTCTTCCGCCTCCATTTCTTTAAATTGGAACTTGATTGAAATGCCTTTAAAAAACAGATTTAGGAGGTATTCTTTTGAAAACAATGTTATTTTCAAGACAGCACAGGATACGAGAAACTATAGAGAACCCCATATTCAACCTATTAAATTGAAATATTAAATGAACACGAATACACAAGAATTCAAACATGTCAGCTTTTTATGGGACGATAAAAAGGCTGCCGCTTTGGAAGGAAATGAAGTTGACCTATTGATCTATAGATCTAATATCCTGGGCGCAGATTTACGCATCACCAATTATGGTGGAGGGAACACCAGTTGCAAGACTTTTGAAGCCGATCCTCTCACCAAAGAGTCCGTTGAGGTCATGTGGGTCAAAGGATCCGGTGGGGATATAGGAACCCTTACCAAAGCCGGGCTGGCAGGACTTTATGTCGATAAGCTCCGTGCCCTGCAGGGAATCTACCGCGGGATCGAATTCGAAGATGAAATGGTCGGTCTGTTCAACCACTGTATCTACGACCTGAACTCCAAGGCCCCTTCCATTGACACCCCCTTACATGCCTTTTTACCTTTCAAACACATAGACCACCTGCATCCCGATGCGGCCATCGCCATTGCCGCCTCCAAAGACGGAGAGCAGATCACCGCTGATCTCTGGGGAGGACAGATCGCCTGGGTACCCTGGCAGAAGCCCGGTTTTGATCTGGGACTTCAGCTTCAGCAGACCCTGGCAGACAATCCTGGCATTCGGGGCATTATGCTCGGTGGTCACGGACTGTTCACCTGGGCAGACACTTCCTACGATTGCTACATCAACAGCCTGGAGGTCATCGAAACGGCCTCTGCCTATCTGGAAGCCAATTACGGAAAGAAAAGGCCCGTCTTTGGCGGTCAGAAAGTAAACGCTCTTCCGGCTGAGAAGCGTGCCTCACAGGCAGCCCTGCTCGCACCGGTACTCCGGGGACTGGCTTCTTCGGAAAAAAAGATGGTCGGTACCTTCTCGGACACCGATGTGGTTTTACAGTTCATCAATTCAAACGATCTGGGCAAATTGGCCCCCATGGGGACTTCCTGTCCCGATCACTTCCTGCGTACCAAAATCTCCCCGCTGGTGCTCGACATCCCCGCAGACATTGATCTGTCCGATCCTTCCTCCCTGAAGGCCGATCTGGAAAAGGAGTTTCTGAAGTACCGGGAGATGTATGCCGATTATTACGAAAAACACAAGCACCCCAATTCCCCTGCCATGCGGGACCCCAATCCGGTCATCATCCTTTGGCCGGGTGTAGGTCTATTCTCCTTTGCCAAGGACAAGCAGACCTCACGGGTTGCCTCTGAATTCTATATCAACGCCATCAACGTGATGCGTGGGGCCGAAGCGGTTTCCTCTTATGTTTCCCTCCCTCTTCAGGAGGCCTTCAACATTGAGTACTGGTTGCTCGAGGAAGCAAAACTCCAGCGCATGCCTAAGGAAAAACCCCTGTCAAGACGCATTGCCCTGATCACGGGAAGTGCCGGGGGAATCGGGAAAGGAATCGCCGAAAAATACATCCAGGAAGGCGCATGCGTGGTGGTCACCGACATCAACGATGAAAGGCTTGCCGAAACTGAAGCGGCCATGCAGAAAAAATACGGAAAGGATGTTTTCCTCGGGGTCACCCTGGACGTCACCGATCCGGAAAGTGTAAAAAAAGCCATGCAGGCCATCTGCCTGAAGTTCGGCGGAATCGACATCATCGTCAACAATGCCGGAATCTCCATCTCCAAGGCTTTCGAAGCCCATTCCGAGGATGACTGGAACAAATTGCTTGATATTCTGGTCAAGGGACAGTTTGAAGTCTCCCAGGTGGCCGTCAAAGTACTCAAGCAGCAGCGACTCGGAGGCGACATCATCAACATCGTCAGTAAAAACGCCCTGGTGGCAGGACCCAAAAACGTGGCTTACGGCACCGCCAAAGCTGCACAGCTCCATATGTCGCGTCTCATGGCAGCAGAACTCGGAGAGGACAAGATCCGCGTCAACGTGGTCAATCCCGATGCGGTCATCGAAAACTCTAACATCTGGGAAGGGGGATGGGCCGAAAATAGGGCCAAGGCATATGGAATCGAGGTAAAAGACCTGCCTGCCTATTATGCAAACAGAACTCTTCTCAAAGAAGCAGTAAAAACATCCGATATCGCAGAGGCAGCATTTGCTTTCGTATCGGGTATGCTCAATAAAACAACCGGGAACATGATCAACGTTGACGGCGGACTAGCCGCCGCTTTCCCGAGATAAAATAAAAAATGAAAACAAAAACCCAACATAACCCAAAACACTATGCTTGTCGACAAATCGGAAAGAATCCATACGGATTCGAGGACCCCTAAATATTTGCAAGTAGTGAACTTGATCCTCGATGAAATAGAAAAAGGAAAACTAAAAATTGGGGATCGAATTCCCTCAATTAATGAAACAAGTTTTGATTTTTTGCTCTCAAGAGATACGGTAGAAAAAGCTTATAATGAGCTGAAAGATCGTGGAATAATTACTTCAGTGAGAGGAAAAGGTTTTTATGTAAGTTCAACAAATGTAGAAAATAAGCTAAAGGTTCTGCTTTTGTTTAACAAACTAAGTTCTTACAAAAAGATCATTTACTATTCTATTATTGAGACGCTTGGAGATAGTGCTACTGTGGATATGCAAATCCATCATTACAACGTGAATGTGCTGGAAGATTTGATCAATCAAAGTGTTGGAAAGTATAATTATTATGTAGTCGCACCTCACTTCTTCGATAAGGAAACTCATCCGGTATGTGGTTGTGATTTACTTAAAAAAATCCCGAAAGATAAGCTCTTCATAATAGACCGAGCTGTAAAAGGTCATGAAAATGAATTTCCAGGGATTTATCAGGATTTTGCCAAAGATATTTTCGCGGCTTTAGAGTCTGGCCTTACTCATTTAAGAAAGTATAAAAGAATGATTTTGGTCTTCCCCAAAGGAGACATGTACCCGGTTGAGATAGTTGACGGGTTCAAGCGATTTTGCTTCTTCCATGATTTTGAAAATATAATTCTGGATGGTATCGATGATGAACCCCTTTACAAAGGTGATTTATTACTTGTACTGGCAGAATCAGATCTGGTAAATATTATTAAAAAATCCAGAGAACAATTATTGACACTCGGCGAAGATGTAGGTTTGATATCATATAATGAAACTCCCCTTAAAGAAATTCTAGATAAGGGAATTTCCACCATTTCTACCGATTTCATTCATATGGGAAGATCTATAGCTAAGCAAATCCTTGGCACTGAGGACAGAATCCCAATCAAAAACCCATTTAGACTTATCGTTAGAAAATCACTCTAACCAGTATTAAAATCAATGGTTCTTATAATTCATGATTAAAACTCCCGTAACAGCAATTTTCGACATTGGTAAAACCAATAAAAAATTCTTCCTTTTTGATCAGGATTTAGAGGTGGTTTTCCAGACCTATCATAGACTTGAGCCTGGAAAAGATGAGGATGGTTTTCAATCAGAGCCTCTGGATGAGTTGAAATCATGGATGATTGATACGTTCAATAAAGCCCGTCAATCAGGAGAGTTTGAAATAGAAAGAATCAATTTCACAAGCTATGGAGCTACTATTGTTAATACCGATGAGAAAGGGAATCCAGTCACACCGCTTTATGATTACTTAAAGCCTTTTCCAGAAGAATTGTTAAACAGATTTTATGAGGAACAAGGTGGGAAAATGAACTTCTGTACCACCACTTCTTCACCTCCTTTAGCAATGTTAAATTCAGGTTTGCAGTTGTATTTTATAAAAAATGAAAAACCAGAACTATTCAAAAAGATAAAACACACCTTTCATTTACCCCAATATTTAAGTTCCATATTTACAGGCAAGTTCGTTTCAGATTTTACTAGCATTGGCTGTCATACCGGACTTTGGGATTTTCAAAAACAAGAGTATCATAAATGGTTAAAGGAGAATGATGTTTTAGACTTGCTTTTGCCAGTAATGGCAAGTTCTTCTATTTTTAAAACCTTACCTGAATTCGGAGGCATCCCTTCTGGAATTGGAGTTCATGATTCATCCTCAGCCCTATTACCTTATCTAAAAAGGGAAAATGAGCCATTTATACTTTTATCCACAGGTACTTGGGCAATCAGTATTAATCCTTTTAACAAAACTCCACTTACAGAATCTGAATTATTGAAGGATTGCCTACAGTTTATTGGGATCACGGGAGATCCAATTAAAATCAGCCGCCTTTTTATTGGTGAGGAGCACAAGTATCAGGTAGATAAGATGTATGAGTTCTTCAAAAAGCCACAAGGAACCTATAAGAAATTAAAGTTTGAAGAGGATCGTTTTAATAAAGTTAAATCGAAGCCGGAAAGAGTGAGATTCCATTATTTGAAGCCAGAAGCTTATGGGCTTACTCAAGCCGAAAAAATGGATTTTACTGACTTTGAAGATTTTGAAGATGCCTATTACAGTTTTCTGCATCAACTAACAGATCTTCAAATTGCAGCGCTCAAGCTAGTTTGGGCAGATTCCTCTGTCTCAAGAATGTTCATTGATGGTGGGTTCAATGCGAATGAAATATTTGTCGAAATGCTTCGTGAAAAATTGCCTCAACTGGAAATTCTAACCAGTGATTTTGCCCTTGGGACAGCCCTTGGGGCAGCTTTATTGGTTCAGCCTGATTTTAAACCTCCCGCTATTTAGTTCTTGTCACTCCACGGAATACCGAAAGATTAAAAACACAAGCTTTTGATATCTGTTTTTTTACTTAAACATTAAAATACATGGAAGTTGCCCTCTTTATCCCTTGCTACATCGACCAGTTTTACCCAAATGTGGCTAAAGCGACTTTAGAGTTGCTTGAAAAATTGGGGTGTAAAGTTAGCTATCCCATGGACCAAACTTGCTGTGGGCAACCTATGGCAAATTCAGGATTTGAAAGGGATACAGAAGGCACTACACGTCAATTCATTGAAACTTTCAAGTCTTATGATTTTATAGTAGCTCCTTCAGGGAGTTGCGTTTTACATATTAAAGAACATCAACCGGAAATTGATGATTTGGAACCTTTCCAAAAAGAAGTCCAATCGAAGATTTACGAACTAAGTGAGTTTCTTACGGATATTTTAAAAGTAGGTACAGTAAAAGGATCCTTTCCACATAAAATCGGATTCCATTCTTCCTGTCATGGACAAAGAGGATTGAGGCTAAGCTCCTCCTCGGAATTAAATGAAGCTCCTTTTAGCAAAGCCAAAGACTTATTTGCAGGGATAAAAGATTTGGAATTAGTCGAACTTTCCAGAAAAGATGAGTGCTGTGGATTTGGGGGCACATTTGCAGTTTCAGAAGAAGCACTTTCTATCCAGATGGGAAAAGACAGATTAGCAGACCACTTAGAACACAATGTAGAAATCATTTGTGGTGGAGATACATCTTGTCTTATGCATTTGCAGGGGATCGCTGAAAAATCTCACAAACCTGTTAAATTTATGCATTTGGCAGAAATCCTAAATCAAGCTATCTCATGAGCCATCCAAGTCAAGCAGCAAATTTTCTGAAAGACGAGAAAAGGGCCCATTGGCATGATGAAACCCTTTGGTTTGTCCGTGAAAAAAGGGATATCTCCAGTAAAGGTATTCCAGAATGGGAAGAACTCCGAAAACTTGCATCAGGTATTAAGGATCATGTGTTGACTAAACTTGATTATTATCTGGAGGAACTGGAAAAGAAAGCCACTGAAAACGGGATCAAGGTTCATTGGGCTCAGAATGCCGAGGAACATAATAAAATTGTTTTGAGCATTTTAGAAGAAAAAAAATGTAAAGCAATTGTAAAAAGTAAATCCATCCTCACTGAAGAGTGCCACCTAAACCCCTTTCTGGAAAAGCATGGAGTGGAAGTAGTAGATACAGATTTAGGGGAGCGGATTGTTCAGTTTTTAAATCAACCGCCAAGTCATATAGTACTTCCGGCCATTCATTTAAAGAAGGGGGATATCTCTGAAATTTTCCATGAGAAATTGAATACGGAAAAAGGAAATGAAGACCCCACTTACTTGACAAACGCAGCAAGGATTCACCTTCGGGATAAATTCATGAAAGCCAAAGTGGCGATAACAGGTGTCAATTTTGCAATTCCCGAAACCGGTGAATTTGTAGTTTGTACCAATGAAGGAAATGCCGACATGGGAGTTCATTTGGCTGATGTGCATATTGCCTGCATGGGCATCGAAAAGATCATTCCTAAAAGAGAACACTTGGGAGTATTTCTGAGGCTACTAGCAAGATCAGCCACCGGACAATCCATCACGAATTATAATTCCCACTTCAGAAGTCCCGCACCTGGAAAGGAAATTCATTTGATTTTGGTAGACAATGGTAGAACAAAACAGCTGGGTCGAGAAAAATTTAAAAACTCACTAAAATGTATCCGATGCGGAGCCTGCATGAATACTTGTCCTATCTATAGAAGGAGTGGAGGATATAGTTATGGTAGCACGGTTCCCGGTCCCATTGGCTCAATTCTATCTCCTGGAATTGATGTAAAAAAATATAGTACTCTTCCATTTGCATCCACACTTTGCGGAAGCTGTTCTGATGTTTGCCCCGTAAAGATCAATATCCACGAACAACTTTATGAATGGCGTCAGGAAATCACAAAAGCGCAAGGCTGGTCTGCAAAAGGAATGTCCATGAAACTTGCAAACGGAATATTTAAAAGCCCTTTGGCATATAAGGTTTCTGGAAAAATCCTTAGAGCGACTTTAAAGACCTTGCCTAACAGTATTATTTATAATCCACTCAATGTCTGGGGTAAGGGAAGGACTGTACCGGAAGTCCCAAAAGAATCATTTAAAGAATGGTATCAAAAAAATAGATCATGAGCAGCAAAAACCTGATCCTTTCCAAAATCAAAAATCTGGCTCAGAAAGAAAAACCTATACCAGAAATTCCGAATTTTGAAACTCCTGAGGATTTACCTGAAACCTTTGTCAAGTCAGTTGAGCTAAATAAAAGCGCTGTAATTTCAAGTATGGAGTTAAAGGATTTGGTAAACTCAGGTGCCTATCCTAAAGTATATTCAGGTTCAAAATTAATCGAGGACCTTAAAACTTTTCCACTTCCAGAGAATCCAAAGGACCTGAATGATTTGGATTTAGCAATCATAGACGGTCAATTTGGTGTAGCAGAAAATGCAGCAATCTGGCTGGAGGATGAAAACCTTGGGCTTAGAGCAGTTCCCTTTATTACCCAACATCTAGTTATCGTTTTGGAAAAGTCAAAAATCTTAGGAAATATGCATGAGGCTTATGTAAAGATTGGTTCTCAATTTTCAGGTTTTGGAATATTCATAGCAGGTCCCTCAAAAACAGCTGATATAGAACAATCATTGGTGATTGGCGCACATGGTGCAAAGAGTCTTAAGGTTGTATTGGTTTAAAATCAAAAAAAATCTCAGCGGTTTTTAATACGCTGAGATTTTGGTTTTATTTTGTTGAATGAAGCGCAATTCTATTGCCTTCAGAATCAAGAAAGACTCCCATAAATCCGATATCCGGAGCAATCATTCTTTTTGGAATTTGAATAGTACCTCCCGCTTCTTTTACTCTTTTCAGTTCCACATCACAATCCTCAGAAGAAAAATAAATCAAGGCTCCTGCAAAATCACTAGTGGCATAAAAATCCTTATGATAAACCAGACTTCCTTCTGCGCCTTGACCAGAATGATCCCCAGGAAACCAAGCCATCTGGAAATCCCCCATGACCTGTTTATTTAATTTGCAATCAAATACTTTTTCATAAAAGGCGATGGCCCGATCCATATCTGAAACTGGAATCTCAAACCATCCTACAGTTACTCTTTTCATAACAAACCGGTTTAAATTTTCAAAACCACTTATACTCTTGTCAACTTGATGGGATAAGTCTTACCTGCATTCCACTGGCAGACATAAATATTCTCATCTTGATCAATACATACATCATGGCAATGTTTGAAGATCGGCTGTGATTGAACCATCAGCTGAAGTTCTCCATTACGATATTCCGGTGGAGTTCCTCCTGGATTAGAAACTACCTTATTATTCTTATCTAAGATTGTGACAAAACCAGAATCAGGTGTCTGCTCCAAATACCTCAACCTAGACCAGCATACTCCAGCATATAGATTCTCTCCATGAATCACAGGTCGGCAAACAAATGCTCCAGGTAGAAAAAGTGTTTCAATATATTCTCCATCCAAACTGAATCGTTTGAAGGAGTTATGACCCCTTGAAGTGCAAAGTAAAGTAGGTGTTTTCCCCCCTCTTTGATCTACCGTAATCCCATGTGCGGTGCTAAATTGGGCATCCCCAGAACCCGGACCTCCAAATTTCCTTTTAAAGGTTCCATCTTTATCATATTGAAGGAAATACTGAGAGCCATATCCATCAGCGATATATAGATCCCCATTTGGCCCAATCGTTGTTTCTGTGGGAACCCATGCCATCTTTTCTGTATAGATTTCCTCCTTTGCTGGTGTAACTATTTCACTAACCACAACTCCATCAAGCGTAGTTTTCAAAACTCTACCTCCATTATCACAGATCCAGAGATACTCTGCATCTCCTTCATCAATTAATGTAAGCCCATGTGCTCTGTCCAATCCTAAAGTCCATGTTTTAAGGAGCTTCCCCGATTGATCATAGATAATCACATTATTTTTTGCCTCATCTGTAAGCATGATCATCCGACCCTTTCGATCCATGACCATTTCATGACAGTTCGCCACTGGCACTTTTTGGGGATCTAACATCCCCCATCTAACATCTACCTTATATTGAAAATCACCGTGTCCGATAATTTCATCTGTATTAAATCCGAAAGAAAATGATGGTGCTATACTCATGGCTAATCCTGCTAGGGAGGTTTGTTTGACAAAGTCTCTTCGACTTGTTTTCATAGTTTCAGGTTATTGATGTATTGAAGGTATTCAGCTTTAAAAGCCAAACAATATTCGTAATTTACGAGAAACAAAACATTAAACCCAGATGAAAAAGCAGTTTTACCTCCTAGTTCTAATAATTTTTGGAGTCTTCCCACTCTCCCCTTTATTCTCTCAAGAAATAGCCTTACAGCTTTACTCACTTCGCAATGAAATGAAAGAAGATCCTGTAAAATACCATGAACTAATTTCTGAATGGGGAATCAAGAATTTAGAAGGAGGAGGAAATTATGGAATGTCAGATTTTGAATATGAAAAACTATTGGCAGACAATGATTTACAATTTGTTGGAGTTGGTGCGGATTATAGTGAACTGACAAAATCTTTAAAACCAATTATTGATAATGCAAAAAAACATGGGGCAAAATATGTGACCTGTTATTGGATTCCTCATGCTGAAGGACCAATTTCATTGGATGAAATAAAAATAGCCACTGCCCTTTTTAACCAAACAGGAAAAGAATTAAAAGAAGCAGGTTTGGAGTTTTTATACCATCCCCACGGCTACGAATTTGCAAAAGATGGGAAGGGAGTTGTATTCGATTACATGTTGGAAAATGCAAAAGATTTTGGCTTCAATATGGATGTCTATTGGGTAAAAATGGGCGGGGGAGATCCTTTGAAAATCATGAAAAAAAATAAAGGCAAGTTTCCCATGCTTCATTTAAAAGATAGGAGAATTGGTACTCCAGATTCGAAAGATGGGCATGGGGATGTAGAAACAAACGTGGTCCTAGGAACAGGTGATGTGGGAATAGCGGCAATAATCAAAGAGGCCAAAAAGCAAGGAACTAAATATTTGACAATCGAAGATGAAAGTTCCAGATCTGTGAGCCAAATTCCTTTAAGTATCGCCTTTATTAAAAAGGAATTAGAAAAGTAATTTTGAATTCAATAGGATTAGCTATCCATTTAAATCAAGTAACTTGCTGACTTTATCAACCCAATATATTCAAATGAACAAAAAATCCATTTTAACTGCCTTGGCATTTTCAATTTGCCTTGTACTCACCACACAATCTTTTGCTCAGCTTCAAGCACCTGCACCTAGTCCTGCAGCTTCAGTTTCTGCCAATGTAGGATTTACTAAAATCAGTATCGATTATTCTTCTCCTGCAGTGAAGGGGAGAAAAGTATTCGGAGATCTTGAAAAGTATGGCGTCACCTGGAGAGCAGGAGCAAACGGCCCAACAATTATTGAATTCAGTACACCTGTCAGTGTAGGAGGAAAGAACCTTGCCGCGGGCAAATACTCTTTATTTATCACTCCAATGGAATCTGGAGATTGGACAGTTCACCTGAACGCAAAGGGTAAAGCTGTATTTGATTTCATGGCTGATGGAAAGATTGATGAAGCAGCATTAGCAAAAGACGATGCAGTATCCTTCAAAGTAAAAACAATGACTACTCCTATGGCACATGAAAGATTGATGTATATGATTTCAGCTGAGGACAACAAAGTGGCAAGCATACATTTCGTTTGGGACAAAACCATGTTTGCTTTTCCTGTAGACACTCAAGTCGATCAAAAAATGGAAGGTTTTAAAGCTGTATTTTAAAAACCTTTTTTCACCAAACATGAAAGCGCAGGATTAATTCTGCGCTTTTTTTGTTTCCATTTGTTCTCATACACCCACCAGTACAGGATGCAACATAAATAATATTAAGTAACTATATATCTCTATTCCCCTGTAACCCAAAAAGCACCCAATTGAAATTTTAGCTTGATAAAACCTTATTTTCTGGCTAAACTTCGGTTAGATGAACCTAGCAAAAATGAGAACAAATAATTCTTTTTTGCCAATGTTAGTATTGGCAGTTGGACTTTTAGCTTTTAGCTGTACCCCGGACCGAGTACTTGAAATAGAAAAAGACAGTCATATCATGATGGTTGGCAATAATCTCGGATCCAGAATGATGAATTTCGGTTATTTTGAAACCGAGGTGTATGAGAGATTTCCTGACAAACAGCTGATTATAAGAAATATGTGTGACCCTGGAGATACACCAGGTTTTCGCCCCAGATCAAGTACTAACGACCCTTGGGCTTTCCCAGGGGCAGAAGAATTTCAAGACGAATATGCCACACCATCAGGAAGTATCGGTTTTTTTGAAAAGCCTGACGAATGGTTAACACGCTTGAAAGCGGATGTAGTAATCGGGTTTTTTGGTTTTAACGAGAGCTTTCAAGGGAAGGCAGGACTTGAAAATTACAAAGCTGAATTGGATGCTTTTATAAGACATACACTTGCGCAAAAATATAATGATAGCATTGCCCCTCAACTAGCTTTAGTATCTCCAATAGCTTTTGAAGATTTATCAGACCAATTGG